>URQP01000058.1 GCA_900550025.1 uncultured Porphyromonadaceae bacterium
CCTCACCATCGTCATAGTCGGATTCGGCTATGACCGCCGCTTCCATACAAAAGCCTGTAGAGAACATTTCCGGCAGCACAATCAAATCGGTCGTTCCGCAACCGGCTATCATCTTGCCGATATTCTCCAAATTGGCAGCTTTGTCGCGCCACACTATATCAGATTGAATTACAGTTACTTTCATTTAAAAATTTTAATCATCCAAATGTACTAAAATTCCGTAACTCCTCCAAAGCCAGTTACAGTCTCGCCTTGTGGCGATATTTGTATTCCGCCACTTTGTTGCCTATTAAAGCCGTGAGAAAATAGACGATTACAAGCAACCACATCATATAAAACTCGTGGCTGACATCGGAAAGCGTGGCCCCATTGGCGTTCATTCTCACAAATGCCTGCATCGCCCAAGTCGACGGGAAACAGCCTCCGAGGAATTGAAGGAAACGGTTCATCCCGAAAGTAGGCCAAAGCACACCCGACAGGAACAACAACAGCACAGAGGTGAAAACTATTACCAAAAACACCGTCTCCCGCTCCCGCGACAACAATTGCAACGTCAGTCCCAAGAATATCACGCCAAGCATATAAGGTATGCACATAAGGAATTCCTCCCAAAGGCTGCCCATTTGCGGATAGCTGAATATTGCAGGTACAAAATATATCAGATAGAACAACTGCATTACATAAAGGACAAAATAAACAGCGGCTTTTCCAAACAACCTCGCTGTTGTCCCGGAGCCGATAGTGTCCAACGGATCTATGCCACCGTTTCTGCGCCGCCGCTCATAAACAGCCCCACCCATCATGCAGATTGCAAGCAATATGGTTTGCTGCACAACGAGTATCACTATCCCCGGCAGAAGGAACGTGGCAAATCCCTGTTCCGGATTTCCAAGCGGATAATACGCGCTCCCGACAGTAGCCGGAATTGAAGGCGCGGCAGCTCCCAGCATGGCCACTTTCTCCACCCGGATATCGCTGCCCAAGTCCATCGTCGCTTCTGTCAGCGCCATAAGCAACGATTTATAGCGTATGAGCAGCGACATATCGCAATAAAGCGTCACCTGCCCTGATTCCCCCCTTCCAATGTTGCGGTCGAAGTCACGGTCGATAAGCACGATGCCGTAGCTTTTCTTTTCTGCCATAAACCGTTTGGCCTCCTCCATATCGGCGGCATAACCTGCCACCATCGCCGCTTCCGAAGCATCGATGCGACGGCAAAGGTCACGGCTTTTCGACGAGCGGCTTTGGTCAACCACAACGACAGGAACGTCGCGGTCGAGTTCCGGATTGTAGATTAACGCATAAATTACAGGATATATCAACGGGACGACAAAAAGGAATATCATCACCCCTTTATCCTTGAATACCAACCGAAACTCATTGCATATTGTCCGGAAAATATCGTTTATGAATTTACCAACCTTCTTCATCTTTATAAATTTATCAAGGCACATACACCGGATTGAGCTGCGCTTTTTTCAGACGCTTAGCCACAAAAAGAGGCAAAAGGATAAAAGCCAGCAGCGCCACGAAATAGAACCGCGAATAATAGAGCGGGAATCCGTTAAGCGCTTGATCAGCGTATATCAGGAAATAGTAACGAGATGGTATTATGTATGAAAAAATCGCGATACCGCCATACATCTGTTCTAACGGGAAAGAGAACGCGCCTATAGAAAACGAAAGCATCCCCAACAGGCAACTTATACTCAACGCCCAACGCAAATTCGGGACAATGCCGCAAATGAAAACGGCAAGTGCCTGATTGGCGACAACAAATATGAGCATCGTAAGAATCATCACCCATACGCTGCAATTCATCGGATAATGCAGGAATCCAAACATATATGCCTGTATGAACAGACCTACAGCCGAAAATATCACGGTATGAGGCAGCAACTTCCCTATCAGGGCGAGCGTCATCGAGCCATGCGACGTGGCAAGCCATTCGCGTGAAGTGCCACGTTTCTCTTCCGCACATATGCTGAAAGCCGTGACAAGAAATATCATCAGAGCCAATGCGCACGGCACAAAAGAATTCGACACATACACGGAATAATGAGTCCATGGGTTGGACAATTGATTGGTCTGCAATTTCACCGGTTGCAACAATGCCTGCACCTGCATTTCCGTAGCCCCGGCATTTATCAGGTAGGTGCTCACTACCGCAGCCGAAGTAAGGGTGGAAGTAGTTTTCAGACTTTTATAAAGCAACGAGCCCGGTATGTAGAAAGTGCTGTTGGTGTAATACGACACCTGTACGCTTTTCCCGGCCATAGCGTCGCGCGTGAAGTCGTAGGGTATTACGAAAAATCCGTAAATCTTACCCTCTTTCATAAGTTGCACGGCCTCGGAATAATCGGAAACCTTATGCGTAATCTCCACCTCCGGCGACGATTTCAAATTGCGAACAATGGCCCGTGTCTCCACCGTATTGTCGAGATCGACTATTGCGGTAGGGATATGCAGAGGAAGCCCTTCGCTCATAAGCGAAGTGAGCATCAGCAACACACTTATTGGAATCAGTATCATCGCAAATATATAGATATACCGTTCCGAAAGTTTGTGCAACTCCCTTTTAATCGAATCCGCCAGTATCTTCCGCAACATAACTTATTCTAAAATCACGCTCATTCCCGGACGTAAATCCTCCAGTTGCTGTTCAGGGCGCATACGCACCTCGAATGTCCGGCTGTCGTATTCGCCTGTCACCTTGGTGGCGCGCCATACGGCATATTCACCCATATCCTTTATATAATAAACCTTGGCTTTCATCTCCTTCATTCCGAGAGCCGGAATTTTCACGGTCACGACAGTGTCCATCGGCAGATTCTGGAGCATCGTCTCGCGCACGTTGAACACCATCCATTTCTCGTCGAGCTTCAGCACATTCATAATAGGAGTTCCTATCGACACCAACTCCCCCTCATGAGGGAAAATGTCGGCAATCTCACCATCACACGGGGCAACAAGATACTGGTCCTGCAAAATCGACTCCACTTCAGCCACCGTGCCTCTTGCTGCCGCAGCCATTGCCGCCGCAGCCATCTTGTCCTCGCGTTGCGCCCCCTCTTTCGCCAAATCGTATTGCGATTGCGCGGCACGCTCGGAAGCGACAGCCGCGTCGTAGGCCGCCTTCGCCTCGTCGCGTTTCTGCTCCGACACCACATTCTGCTTGTAAAGCGACTCTACACGCTCGTATGTCTTTTTTCGTATCTCCAACGCGGCTTTTGCCTGCTGCCAAAGGTCGTAAGCAGCCGAAATAGTCTGTTTCCTTGCCCCTGCATCAGCCTTCATACGCTGCGCGTCGGCGGCATCCTGCATGGCAAGTGCCTGTGCAAGTTTTGCGTCGACAGTGGCCGAATGTATCTTAGCCAACGTGTCGCCGGCATGAACCTTTTGACCTTCAGTCACGTAGAATTTCTCGACACGCCCCGGCATCAGTCCGGACACACGCACACTGTTAGCATCGACCTCGCCCTGCATAATCTCCTGTTTCGGATTGATAGTCAGGAATCCTATTATCGCAAGGATTACTACAACAACCAATGTTGCCGCAATTGCGACAAACAATCCCCTTTCCTTTCTCTTGACCGTCTTTTCATCTTCTTTGACGACATTCAAGTTTTCCATATTCTTAATATTTTTTGTTTTCACATGTTGATTAATAAGTCAAAGTGCCAAGCACCTTCGACAGATAGACATTGCACATCTGCACGTCGATTCCCGCGTCGATATGCTCGGAATTGGCTTTCAGCCAAGCCGTCTGTGCCTCCATCACGTTGTCGATTGAATTCATCCCCTCACGGTAGCCTAATTGAGCCTGACGCAAATTCTCGTCGGCTTTCGCAAGATTGTTTTCCGTCATCTGCAAAGTTTTCAACGACTCTTTTGTCTTAAACACAGCCTGGCTCACCTGCAACTCAACCTTCTCCTTCGCATCGTCCAATTCGAGCTGCTTTATCAGCGTCTCGCTCTTTGCCGCACGCAGTTTATTGTAGCGGCCACCCCAGTGCCACAATGGAATGCTTACCGTCGCGCCCACACTGAACATTCCCTTGAAACTCTTGTCGAATCCGTTAAACACATTCGGATTGGAAAAAGTGTATGCCCCGACCAAAGCGATGTTGGGCAACATTTCCGCACGCGCGACATTCTGCTTCTGCTCGTACAGCTTTACGGCAAGTTGCAGACTTTGCAAGTCGGAACGGTTTTCATAGACATCATTCATATTGTAACCGTCAGCCACAATGGTATTGAAATTCTTATTTTCAACCGATTCGTCGGCAAGCTGCATATTACTGTCGAGCGGCATACCGCAAATCTGGGCCAAGGCCATACGCGACAGCGACAATCCGTTTTCCACCTTTGTAAGGTCGATATTGGCCTGATTGAGCTTCACATCCACATTCAGCAAATCGGCCTTGGTAGCCACCCCTTCGGCAATCATTGCCTTCACATTGCGCTGCAGCGTGTCCAACAAGGCTATATAACTGTCAGCAAGCTTTTTCTTCTCCCCTAACGACACTACTTGCCAATATGCCGCGTCAACTGTATATATTACTTCTTTCGCGGCATTGTCGTACATTTTTCCCGACAGTTCCTGCGCATAATCAGCCATCCTGTTCATAGCAACAATCTTGCCGCCCATAAACAATGGCTGAGTCAAAGTCACAGCTCCCGCAAACACATTATGTATGTCGTAAGTCAACGCCGATTTCGGTATCAAAGCCACTTGCGAAGGCACCGGCTGTCCGTCGGGCGACATCACAGGCGTGCCGTCCGGCTTAGTGACGAGATTATATCCGTAAGTCCCGGTAGCCGGGTCGAACGACATCGTAGGAAGCATCTGGTCGCCCGAAAGCAGAGATATTTCCTTTTGATTGTACACGTACGCCCCTGTAAAATCGAATCCCGGAAGATAAGCCGCAAAGGCTTCTTTCTTCTGATATTCTGCAGATTTCATCTTTTCCCTCGCAATCTGCATCGCTTTGTTATTGCTCAATGCCATATTGCGGCACGAATCGAGCGAGAATGTCTGTGCCACGGCTGTTGCATGCAATAAAATGGCCGCCGCGCATACAGTAATTGTCTTAACCGAAAATTGCATATCAATTTTTAATTGTCATTTATAAAGAAATAACAACATCGACTTAGTATTGTTCAAAATTCAGCGTCTTTTACGTTCCAAAAAGACTAAATGTTCAAGAAAAACGACAATCAGAACACCAATAACGAATCCATTCGACAGCACCGGCTGCAATATCGGCGGAAGCAGTTCAACCACCCGCTGCGGAAGCAATGCCACAAAAAGACCTATACCAAGAGGTATCGCGATTGTCAGGGCATGGTTGAAAGTCGTCACGCAACGGCTGTCAATCATCATATTGAAAGCCGCCGCCAACTGCAACACCACTATATACATCAGCATCACACCTATAATCAAATCGGGAAGCATCGTGAACATCCTTATCAAGGGAGGGCAGAAAGCACACACAATCAGTCCTATCCCGCAAGGTATGATTGTATAACGCGAAGCACAGCCTGTCGTGGCGATAATTCCCGGCGATACGGAAAAGTCGACCGGTCCTATCACTCCAAGCAGTCCCGACAACGTATTGCCCAAGCCGGTCACGGCGCATCCACGGCTTACACGCTTCTCAGGATTGCCGGCCTTGGTCATATCCTTAACCGATTGAATCGAGCCAAGCTCATTAATAAGCAACGCAAAAAAGCATATCAGGAACGAAATAACCGCGCCGGCATTGAATTCGGGGACTATGATAAAATCATCCATGCTGACGGAATAAACGCCGCCGGCAATTTCCGGCACATCATTCCATAAATAGTACCCAGCCGTACCAGCAACGACAGTGATTACGAGTGTCACCGACTTCCATACCCCGGGCAGGCGGTCGTTGATTATGAAAGTGGCGATTATGGCGATTATGGTGAACGCGAAATTGAACACCATATCCCCCTCGCTGAATATCAACCCTAAAAACACCGGGGCAAGAGTCATAGAAATCAACCCAAGGATAGTAATTATTATCCTTGGAGTGAACAATTTCTGGATTTTGCCAATCAGCCCCGACACGGACAAAAGGAAAACGGCTGCCCCGCACACGGCAATCGCCGTATAAACGGCATTGAATCCGGCAGACTGAGCCGACAGGATGCCGACGATAAGCACGGCCGCCGGCCCTACTACAAGCGGCATACGGTGTCCCCACAGGGCTTGCACCACCATCACTATGCCGACAACCACATACAGCTTTTGCAGATACAATGTCTGCATCGCCACATCATCGAAAAATTGAATCTTCGCCAACATCGCCACTGTAAGCACGTTCGGAATAGAAATGACAAGCCATTGCAATCCATACATCAGCAAATGCCACACCGGCGGTTTCTCGTCAAGACCGTATCTTAATTCCATACTGTTTATCCTGTCTGATTTTTGCAAAAATAAAGAAAGCTGCCCATTTATTCAACAGGCAGCTCCATCTATCTGAATGTCTTGCATTATTTTTCCAACAACGACTTATTGTTCCTTCTCTCCACTATCAACTCGGCCAGCCTGTCCATCACAGCCTGATCCGCCGGATTCTTGGATTTGTACAAATCAAGTATCCCCCAGCTTCCGGTATAATAGGCTATGGCCGACTTCTCGAATACCTTATTCTTTATAAACGCGTTTATATAAGCGTGCATACGGTCGTAAGAAGAATCCTTAATGCCGTACAATGCCTTACTGTCGCACTCGAACTCCATCGCCATCCCATTGTCCGACGCCACCTTGCACGCTTCGTCCAGACGCGAGTCGGGAATATCTTTTCTGAAAAAATGGTTAGGCTGCTGGTAAGCCACGTCGAATCCGAATTCTTTCCAATGGTCATAACCGCGGGCTTTCCAATAAGGTATCCAGACAAACTTATATCCCTTTGAATGGATATACGGACTTAAATCGCGCGGCAGACCCTTGCAATGTATCGTATCCTCGTCCACCCAATAAAAACCTGACAATTCAAGATTCTTATACTTTGCCTTTCCGAAATTATCTATCAAGCGGTCAATGTACCACTTGCATGCCTTCACTTGGTCGGCGCGGTTGTTGAAATCGAGCGAATCGCCGTCAAGCACTCCCCAATCGGTCTGTGCCGGCAACGCGCTCGCTATCCCGAGCACCACCTTATGCTTGAATCCCGGCTTTCCGAGCTCTTTTTTCTCAGCCTCGATACATTTGTCCAAGGCATCGAGAGCCCTGTCCTTCTCGAACAAACGGCCGAGAAGCCATTCCCATTCAGTCTTGCGGGCTTTTTTAGGAGCATAGCCCGAGGCATAGGCGTAGCCTTTGGCATCCTTGAATTCAAGGAACAGGAATCCGTCGAAAAGCCAATCTTTATGGCCGTCGGCGAAAGTATGCGTCACGTAGGGCACGAACTGCTCCTGCGTCCAATCAAGCCTATGCACGCCGCCCTGATAAATCAACGCCAAATCGCGCACGTCGCTCACTTTATAGTCATAATCATCCTTGCCACCGGCAAACACCACGCTTTGCAACGAAAGCGCCAACAAACATATCAAATTAAAAAAGCTTCTCATTTAGATTGAATTAAAAAATTGTTTTTATACTTAAATTATCTCACCATCACTTTTCTCGCCTCACCGGCAGCAGCCACGACATACAAACCTTTCGGACATTCTATCTGTCCGTTGCCCTCCGCGACCATACGGCCGTCGATTGTATATATTCTTGCGCTGTCAACAGAATTACGGACAAACAAAGAGCCTTCACCGCCTATCACACATAACGCTTCTCCGTCGCCGTTTATTGTCTCGACAAAACCATCACCGGCATAGAAAGCCACGACTACGACAGCTTCCGCATCCGTCTTGACAACCAACTCATTGCCACGGCAAGACACATCTTGAATGCCCGAAGACTTTTCCACCACTCCGATTTTCCTGCCGCACAAATATTCCGGCAAATCTACCGTGTATTCGCCTTCCCCGTAGCAGCTTACAACCACGGCATCCTCACCGTCGGCAATAGCCCTGCACGCAAACACTCCGCCATCATCGCGCAACGGACTTACGAACCAGCTATATACCCCGCTCCAGCAGTCGGAATCGCCGGATTTTCTTTCCGTGCCGCCGATTTGCTTATGATAGCTTTTGTTATACGAATTGCCTATGAACACCACGTCATTTCCTGCCACATCGCAATGAGAGCCCAAACCACGGTTGAACAGATAGGCCGACTGGCTGCACTTGTCATTCCTTTCCACAAACCAACGGAACTCCGGATAAGCGTCTTTCGTGAACCTTGACACATCCCGAAGCGGAGTCCACGAACAGTATTCCCCTAACGGCGTGAGTATCTCATCCTCCCCCTCGAACATCGACTGCATGCCATAATAGCGTTCCACTGTCACAGGTATAGTGTTCTCATATTCGTGCCGCAAATCCACTTGTATGCACCCGCCGATTACGGTATATGTCACAAACTCCTTGCAAAGTATGTCGGTGAATGTGACTGTGCCGCCATTATTTTGCGCCGAACGGGGATTATATATTACATTCTCCACGTTTATAACTGTCTTTCTGGCATTCACCGTCTCGCCGTCCTCCAATGCACGGCCATCGGCCAGACATTCCACAGAGACCGTATAAGCGGTATGTGTCTTGTTGTCGCTATACAAATGGTTGCCTCCGCACCAGCTGCTGTTGGCTATCAGATACGGTCCTATATTGTCGCTATACGCAGAATTTACGGTAGTTGTCCTACCACCGGAAATCAGCGAAACATTGTAGAACGTATATAATTCATTTGCCATACAACGCTTGAACTGAATCGAAATAGTGTTCGCTCCGTCGATATCCGACGAAACGAACACATTTTCTCCAATCTTTTTGACCACGCTTTCCCCATACAACGAAAACGCGGACAAAACCACTATGAACAAACCTAAAACACGCATACTTCTATTCTTCTATCAATGATTTATTATCTCTACGTTCCACTATCAGCTTCGCCAAACGGTCCATTATGTACTGATTTTCCGGACTTTCTGACTTATACATATCAAGCACGGCCTTACTGCCCGTATAATAGGCTATCGCCGATTTATCAAACACTTTATTCCTGATAAAAGTGTCGATATAATCCTCAAGCCTGTCGTACGAGCAATCCTCCGCTTCGTACAAAGCCTTGCTGTCAAACTCGAATTCCATAGCCATCCCTTGCTTTGACGCTTCCTTGCAAGCTTCGTCCAAACGCTTGTAAGGCACATCCCAGTTGAAAAAATAATTCGGTTGCTGGTAAGCAACGTCGAATCCGAATTCTTTCCAATGGTCGTAACCGCGGGCTTTCCAATAAGGTATCCAGACATATTTCAATCCTTTGGAATGCACGTACGGGGCAAGTTCGCGCGGCAATCCTTTGCAATGGATTGTGTCCTCATCAATCCAATAAAGTCCTGACAATTCAAGATTCTTGTATTCCGCTTCCGCAAAATTTTCCAACAGACGGTCTATATACCATTTGCATGCCTTCACTTGGTCGGCACGGTCGTTGAAGTCGAGCGAATCGCCGTCGAGCGCTCCCCAGTCGGTCTGTCTGGGCAATGCGCTCGCTATTCCGAGCACCACCTTATGCTTGAATCCCGGCTCTCCGAGCACTTTCTTTTCAGCCTCTATGCATTTATCCAAAGCGTCAAGCGACTTCCCTTTTTCAAAGATACGTCCCAGAAGCCACTCCCATTCCGCCTTGCGGGCTTTCTTTTCCCCTCCGCCCGAAGCATAGGCATATCCCTGTCCGTCGTTGAACTCAAGGAAAAGGAAACCGTCGAACAACCAATCTTTATGGCCGTCGGCGAAAGTATGGGTCACATAAGGAACAAACTGGTCCTGCGTCCATTCGATGCGGTGCGAACCGCCTTGATAAATCAAGGCAAGGTCGCGCACATCGCTCACTTTATAAGCATACCCGCCATTGCCTTCTGCAAATGCGGCCACACTTTGTGATAAGAGTATTAGAAATAATAATGGTTTTAAAAAGGTTCTCATTCAGACTGTATTTATAACGTTGCACTACAATTATTTCACCATAACTTTTTTAGAGACACCGCCGGCAGTGACTATATATATTCCTTCCGGGCAATCTATCAATCCGTTGCCTTCAGCTATCATACGGCCGTCGATGGTGTATATCCGGGCATTGCCGCTATCGCTGCGCACATACAGCGAGCCACGCCCCCCGGCGACATAAAGGCTGCTGCCGTCATCCACAGCCTCCACTCCGCCTAAAGTGTTTCTGCGGTCAACTATGTACTGCGCTATGCGGTCAAGGATTATCGTATCCTCTATATGTTCCGACTGGTAAGCCTGAAGTATGGCTTTTGTACCGGAATAATATGCTATGGCCGAACTGTCATACACCCCCTGCTCCTCGAAAGTGTCGATATACGTCTCAAGCATGTCTATCCTGCAACCGTGCTCGTCGCCGTCATATTCAAAAAGCACCTCATGCTGCCATTCCATCTCCAATGCCAAATCATTTCTTTTTGCGGACAAACAAGCGTCCTTGACCCTTGAAGGATGCAAATTAGGGTTGAAGAAATAGTTTGGTTGCAGAAAAGCGAGGTCGAAGCCGTAATCTTCCCATTTGTTATATGTAGTTGCGAAGAAAGGAATCCAATAAAACTTATAACCCTTCTCGTGTATATAATCGCTCACCGAGACAGTGAAATCGCCTAAAGACGCCCCGTCCTCGTCAATCCAGTAGAATCCCACAAGGTCAAGATTTTCATATCCCGCCTCCTCAAACCGCGACAGCATCTGGTCGATGTACCATTTCTCAGCCTCCAATCTATGACTACGGACATTGAAATTCATTTTCTTGCCGTCAAGTTCACCCCAATCAGACTGTCCGTCGATAGGCACAGCCAGTCCAAGCACTATATTATGACGGAAACCGGGCTCACCTATTTCCGCCTTATACTGCTCTATGCACTTGTCCAGCGCGTCAAGTCCCTTATCTTTCGCGAATATACGGTCAAGAAGCCATTCCCAATCCGACTTCTTGGCATTTGTGCCATAATTAGTGCCGAATCCTATGCCGTTTCCACTGGTATACTCAAGAAACAGATACGACCCGAAAAACCAGTCCTTATGGCCGTCGGCATATTCATGCACAACGTATGGCTTCAACTCCTCCTGCGTCCAATCAGGACGGTGTACGCCGCCACAATAAATCAGTCCTATGTCCATCACGTCCTTATCCATGGCATACTCCGCGTATGCCGGAGCCGCGCACGACAATGCGGCGGACAATAACACAATATCAGTAATTTTCATCCTATATGTTTTTATAGTTTTGATTAATACATTTCTTCAACAATGGCAACAAGACATCGGCATACCTCATGAATCCGGCATCCGTAGAATGCACACCGTCGGCAGTGGCGTCGCTGTCTGGCAACAACGATTCGCCGCCGACAATATAGACATTTTTCATCCCGCCGCGTTTTAAGCCCGCAAATACCGTTCTCAATGCCTCGTTCTTTTTAGCAATTTCCTCGGCAATGGCGTTATCGAACGCGCTATGCGGAAAAGCCGGGTCTTCCACAAACACCAAAGGTACTTCGGGATGAGAATCGCGTAAAATCTGAACGAATTTCTCCGTTTTCTCCAATATCATTTCCGCGCTTGCATTCGGAACGAAATCAAGCACATAGACCGAAGCATCGACATCAGCCATCATCCGGGCTGTCTCATAATCAAGAAAAGCGTTGCCGCTGAATCCGAGATTTATGACTTCCATGTCGAGCTCACGCCCGATTATGTTTGTCCCCGCCATACCCGGACGCGAAGCGCAGGCACCCTGCAATATGCTTGTGCCGTAAAATACTACAGGATGGCTCTCCGAGGGCGACTGCAATTCAGGATTCCCGATTGAAGCCGACGGCTCTATACCTATTTCAAGGCTGTCCACCCCATCGTATAGCGGAAGATACAACATATATTCCCTTTCCTGTTCATCCATATTGCCTGCTATCCGGCACTCGTTCTCACGACCCAATAACGAAGGGCGCGCGCTGCCAACGAAACGCCAACCGCTGTCGGTGCGGCAATACAAATCCAGCCCACGGACTCCAAGCGGCGACATGTGAGGCAAACTGTTGAAAAAGCTGCTTTCCCATCTTGCCGAAATCACAGGCGAATCGGTGCGGAACCTCACGGCAATGCCAGCGGAATTTTGTCCTAACCGCCAAACGGCATCACGCGTCGACTGTTTAAGGAAATCAGGTATACGCGAATACATCGGCAACGAATCTGAATAAACCTTACCCAATATCTTGAATCCGGAAGCGTCGTAATATTTCAATTCCCCGCTTTCTTTCCCGATATCCATCACATTCACCTTTTCTACCGGGCGCAGAACATCATTGACCTTCCATTCCCGGCTTTTCTTTACAGTGAAGTTTACCAAAGCCTTAATGTCGCGGCTCGAAGCTCCGAACGACAGACGGTATACGCCCTTATCAGCGACCCAGCGTGATTCCGCACTGTCGAAATACGCTATGTCGTAATCGGAAAATTCAAACTGCAATGTCTGGCTCTCGCCCGGTTGCAAACGCCGGGTCTTTCCGAAATCTTTCAATTCCGCGGCCGGCCTTGCCACATCCGCCGGAGGAGCGGAAACATACATCTGCACCACTTCCTTTCCGGCATATTTGCCTGTGTTCACGACATCGACCGACGCTATCCACTTTCCTTTCTTATATTTCACCGTAGGGTTGGTGAAAGTAAATTCCGTGTACGACAAGCCGAAACCGAACGGATAAGCCACCGCCTTGCCAGTGGTGTCGAAATACCGGTAACCGACCCATATATCCTCTTCATAGTTAGTGAAATCGAAGTTCTTGCCGCTTTTTTGTCCCACATACGGATAGTTGCGCGACGACGGCACATCCTCATATTTCATTGGGAAAGTCATAGGCAACCGCCCGGAAGGGTCGGATTTTCCGCCCAGCACGTCGGCAACTGCCGTGCCGCATTCCTGTCCCGGAAACCACGCCATCAATATCGCATCGGCTTTGTCACGCCAAGATGCCATTTCCATCACACCGCACACGTTCATCACTACAATGACCTTCTTTCCCGCGGCATGGAATTTCTCCGACACACTTTCAATCATAAACCGCTCCTCGGCCGACAAATTGAAATCGCCGTCAAGCCTGCGGTCCGACTCCTCCCTCGAAATCCTGCCGAGCACCACCACCGCGACATCACATTCCTTTGCCGCACGGTCAATCACCTTTTCCGCGCCACGCAAATCCATCTCCGGAAGCCATACACGGTTGTAGGACAACAATTCCCACGCCGTGCTGTTCGGGTCACGTTCAAGCAACGCATCCTGAAAAGCCGCATACTTCGTATATATATCCTTCAAATCTCCGTTCACCTCATAACCGGCATTTTCCATACCGATTACAATGTCGGTGATATATGGCTTTTTGACATTCGACGAGCCTGTACCCCCGGCTATCGACTTATAGGCCGTGGCACCGAACAATGCCACTTCCGGTGTGCCGTCAAGCGGCAACAATCCGCCGTCGTTCTTCAGCAGCACCATCCCTTCGGCCGCCACTTCGCGCGCCAGCCGAGCATGCGCGTCGAGGTCGGGCGAGCCTTTATATTCCCAACCGTTGTACGACAAAGTCTTCACTATCAGCGACAGCACATTCTCCACCGCGCCGTCCAACGCTTCCATAGTTATCGACCCGTCTTTCACTCCGGCAATTATTTCCTCGTATTGAAGTTTCTCTCCCGGCATAAGCAGGTAAGTGCCGCCGTTAATCTGCCCGACTGTTTCACGAGTCTTATACCAGTCGGTAATCACTAATCCTTCATATCCCCATTCGTCGCGCAGAATAGTTTTAAGCAGTTCGGGGTTGGTCTGCGTGTATTTACCCCCTATTTTATTATACGACCCCATCACAGTCCATGGGGTTGCCTCTTTTACACAAATCTCGAACCCTTTCAGATAAATCTCCCTCAACGCCCTTTGCGATATGCGGGCATCGTTATAAAGTTTTCCGGTCTGCTGGTTGTTGGCCACGAAATGTTTAAGGCTCGTGCCGACACCTTCCGACTGTATGCCTTGTATCATCTCCGACGCCATCTTTCCCGACAGGTACGGATCTTCGGAGAAATACTCGAAATTGCGTCCGCAAAGCGGATTGCGCATGATATTGATTCCGGGTGTAAGCACTATGTCTACGCCGTAGGCCGCGGCTTCCGCTCCTATTGCCTCGCCCTCAATCCGGGCGATTTCCTTGTTCCAAGTGGCAGCAAGGGCTGTTGTCGACGGAAAGCATGTGCAGAATGAAGAATATGACGGTGCGGAACCGCTGCCGGCCACATCGCCGGAAGCACGTTTTACCGGCACACCGGCCGCGTCGATTGTATACGAGAACCTGTCGGACTGCTCCGGGCTTATCCGCACGCCTACCGGTCCGTCGGCAAGATTAATCGACGGTATGCCGAGAGAATCGATGGGAAATGTGTATCCCGCCGCACCCCTTACCTTGTGGCTCATACCCTCGTCGGAACCCAACGCCCCGACAAGCAGCCGTGCTTTCTGCTCCAGCGTCATACGGCTTACCAACTTGCCGATATTGCCGCATCCGGGCTTCTCGCCGCCCGCCACAAGCGCAGGCAACAGACATAAAACAAACAGAACCGCTGTCTTCTTCATAAAAATTTCTATGATTTGAAAATGTCTCCCCCGCCGGCTTTCGGAAAAGGGGGAGACATCAATCTATTGACTCAGATTTAGAAAACGTGCGTTATTTTACAACGACCTTGGTAACGTTGCCGTCTACCTTAACGAGATACATACCCGGAGCGCACTCTACATTAGCGTCGTTTTCGCTTACAAGCACACCACCTACGTTGTAAACCTCGATAGATTCAGCATCACCCGATACAATAATCTTGCCGTCACCGCCGTAAACCTTAGCGGCCGGAGCAGCGTCTACGCCCTCAACACCGCCGGCCGGAGCAGTAAATTTGAACTGTGCGATATAAGCGCCCGGCATATACTGATAGATATAAGCCTCAGTGTCGCTGATAACATCTACAGAGAAATGGTTTCCATAGATACCATTTGCACCGTCATACTTGTACGTTCCATCCAAATTAGATTCTGAATATTTAGTAGCTACCAAATAATCCATATCGCTGTCCTCTACCTCATAAGTATCCTTTGTTGCAAGCTTTGCGATAGAGAAACCGTCAAGGAAATTATCGCCTGAAGAATAAACGATATAATCCTGACCACCTACGGTAAAGATATAGAATCCTGTACAACCATTATGACGCGGAGTGATGAAATAAGAATCACGCGACCAGTTCATATCTTCGTCAAGCACAAATTTTTCAATGGAATTGCAATCTGTCGTCCTAACAACACCCGGTTTTGATTGCCCTGTTGTATTTCCCAACGGGCTAAGAATAGCAATAAAATCATAATCCTCCCAAGCGGAAATCAGACCTGTAGTAGTAAAATTCCCATCAATTGACAACGGACTAATATAATAGTCATAAATATACGAGTTTTCCACGTCCTGCTCGCCATTGACAAAATAAGTCTCTACAATAGAAGGATTCCAAATACCAGCAGTATATAAGAATGCTCCATCTTCACTGAAAATATCACCGCGTGTATGTCCATAAAAGTCATGACGTCCAGTAGATTGTTTTGATACCTCAACAGTCTTAACATCAGATAAATCAGATGAGATAAAAGTCAATTGATCAGTTCCATCTGAATTATGGATATCAAACGAAGCTACTGACGTAGCCGCACGCACAATGATATTGCCTGCATCATCAAAAGAAACATTAGTTCCTTTACCTGTGTTAATTTCATCAGTTTTACCAGTATTATCCCAAATTTCCAATTTTTGGGTAGTATGGTTCTGGATATAGAACTTACCGTCACGACCAAATCCTTGCCGTCCGACATTTGTACCAAGGGATTGAACACCCTCATTCATCCATACCAACTCCAGACAATCGTCCATCGCCGGTTGCGCGCTCAGCGCAAAGGTGCCTGCCAAAGCAACTGCACCAAAAAGTAAACTCTTTTTCATTGTTTTAAAAATTTAGTTAAACATTAGGTTTTTATTAAAGCATTATTTTATTATCAATTTCAAATTACGCACGCCATCATCACCGCTATCCACGGAAACTACGTATGTACCGCAAGGCAAACCGGATGTAGGCAATACAGCCGTACCTTCGCAACGCTCCGACTCAGCGACCTTTTTTCCGCAAGAGTCGTAAACGCTGACCGAAGCCTCGCCATCAATAGAAAGCCGGGCATCTGCGCCCCGCTCCACAGGATTAGGGAATAGCCTCACCACACCGGCATCAACAGC
>URQP01000059.1 GCA_900550025.1 uncultured Porphyromonadaceae bacterium
GCGACGGGTCGTTTTGTTGAAGGTCAATTTGAGGGCGCGGCATTTCTCGCTGAGAAGTTGGCCGGCGGCAACTTTCGATGCGTCAAATTGGTTTTCACCGTAGCTCGACGCAAGCAGCACGTTGTCGGCAGAAAGCGCGATGTCGGAAATCTTAAGGTCGCGGTTCTCGTCGAGAGTGGTGCCGTTGGTGCTGATGTTTGTGACAGTGTTGTCGGCAAGGTTCACCATATAGATATACGGCTCGTTGCTTTCGTCCAAAGCAAGCACGTACATATTGCCGTTGCGCACGATTTGGCGGCGCACTGTCTTGCCTGCGAGCTGCTCTTCGAGCGGATTGGCTTCTGTTACTTCTTGCTCTACATTGTATTCGCCTGCCACGCTGAATGCCTTGTTGCCTTCAACTGCGTCAGGGTAGTTCACATAGACTATTGCCGGCGGTTCGTAGCCTTCAGCCTCGAGCATCGGGTTGATATACGTGGTTTCGTTGGCAGTGACAGTCACGGGTTGAAGATATTCCTCGAACGCTTCTTTGTAGCCTTCGGCTTCGTATGAGAGCGTGTATTCGCCCGGCTCAAGATATGTGAACAAGAAAGCGCCGTTGTATTCATTGTCGGTAGTATAGGTGTCAACTACCTCGCCGTCTTTCATCAATGTCACTTTCACGCCGTTCAGAGGCTTGTAAACATCGTCGGTGCGCGCCATAGCGTGATACAAAGGGTCGGAGAACTTCTCGTGCAAGTCGCGTACGATGCCGTAGATTTCACCGGTCGTCTCTTTCTGCCATCCCATATAGTCAACGAGTCCGCGTGCATAGAGGTGTCCCTCGTGATAGCATACATCATCGTTCATCGCACGTTGGCGTGCAGGCTGGTAAGTATGGAAATAGCCTTCAACGAGGAATCCGGGAACACCATGCTTCAGTACTCCGAGCCATCCGAAATACTGTTTGCCGTTGTTTTCTGTATAATCTCCTCCTCCATAGAAATCACAGTCGCCGCGTACGTTCATGCTTGTCGCTGAGTAATATGACCAGCACTTGTGAGCGTCGCTGAAAGTGTATGGCCACATATGTTCCGCAAGCTCGCGGCTTCCGGGTACGGACTCGCGCTCATCATCATAGCCTCTGTAAAGGAAGAGCGGATAGTTCACTCCGTCGCCATCGACATTGGCATTTGAGTGTATTGAGATGAAGATGTCGAAATCGTTGGCCTCGACTTCCTCCCGTATTTCCGAGAGCGGACGGTTGTAGGCGTTTTCTTCATCATCTGCTTCCCCTGTATAAGGATATGGTCCAGCTTTGACGTGCGACATCACTATATTCTGGCTCAAATCCAGAGCCGCGCCTATGCGTGCGGGGTTGTCGCCTGTCTGGTTCTTGGTGCGGTCGAAAGGTACGCCTGCCTCGACTAATCTGTCCAATAGGCTATAACCTTTCAGAAGGTTGGTGTTTGACTCGAAGAATCCTGTCGTGTCAACATCTGCAGCGTTGTATTCATCTCTGCCTATTGTCTGCATCGGGCGGTTGTTAGGCCCCCAGCTGCCGTGTCCCGGATTGATGTAAATCCTGACTTGGTCGGCAGGCTTTTGCAATGTGTTCTGTGCGAATATGCTTCCGCATCCCAATGCTATTAAGGCGGAAGCTATGAGTAGTTTGCTTTTCATATGCTATTTGGTTTTTACATTAATAATGTAAGCCTCGCCTTGCGGGGTTGTGAAAGCAATCTTGCCGCCATCTTTGGTAGCGGTAGGATACATGGCGATTTTGTCGCTTCCTGTCAGCACTTGCTTTTCTGAGCCGTCGGCTGCATAAGCCACGATTGAGGAAGAAGTGACGAATTCGCCGTTGTCCTTGTCGTTCATACCGACAACGATTTCATTGTTGTACCATTTCGGGGCGCGGATATTGCCTACGAATTGCACGTCGGTACCGTCGATGTTGCAGGTGTATGCGCCTTTGGTCGCAAGATAATAAACCACCTTGGTGCCATCAGGAGAAACAGAAGGCCAAAGATAGCTTTGTCCGGACTGTCCGTTAGGAGATAGAATCTCAGTCTTGCCGTTGCGGGTAATCATCAGCTGTCCGTATTTGATTGATACCTCGGGGCGGGTGCCGGTTTGTACGGCTTTCATCTCGCGTGTCGGTTGTACCAATGTTTTTACCTCTCCTGTAGTGAGGTTCACGGATTTCAGCGCTGTCTTTTTCAGACGGTCTTTCCCGAATTGGTTTTCACGGAAAAATACGGTGTTGCCATCATCGCTGATTTTTGCGTTGTAATTGGAGCCGAGGGCTTTGGTTACACTTTTGATTTCGCCTGTGCGGAAATCAAATTTTTGAAGTCCTTGCTTCTTCTGGTCGGATAGCAACATATAGTCGCCTTTCGGACTCAATGTCACGATGTCGGCAACTGTGCCTTCCGGAAGGTTGACTTTCTCTGTGGAGGTCACATCCAGAAGCTGTGCAAATCCAATCGTACTGCTACAAAGGAGCATCACTGAAAAAATGATTTTTTTCATAGAGATTGTGATTTTAGTTAGTAAATGTTAGGTTTTTAATTCATTTCAAATTTAAGATTTGAATTTTATATTCAAAAACACTTTTTTTATTTTTATACGTTTTTAACCTATATAAACTGCCACTTATGCTATACAACATAATAAAGCGGGAGAGGGCAATAAGATTTGGCCTCTCCCGCTTATTACTAAATAGATATTTTTACCGCTTTTCCATTAAATCGTCCACAGCTTTTTGCAATTCCTCGCCGGTAAGTCCACGGAACGCTATAGTGCCGTCGGGGGCGAACATTATGATGTGCGGGATTCCCATAATTCCGTAAAGGTCGGTAGGAATGCGCTGAGCGTTGTCGATAATGGTCCATGGCAGTTGTTGCGTCTCGACCGCCTTGCGGGTGTCGTCGGGCACGTCCCATACGGCCACACCGACAATTTGCAATCCCTTGCCGTTGTATTTTCCGTATATTTCTTTCAATCCCGGCATCTCGCGCATACACGGACCGCACCAGCTTGCCCAGAAATCGACTAATACGTAGTCGTCTTTTCCTACATAGTCTGATAATTTAACGGTCTTGCCGTCGGATGTCGTCACCGTGAAGTCGGTGAACATTTTTCCCGGCGCGGTCTTGTCTAATTTGTAGGCGGCATCGACAAAGCGTTGCACGCGCACTGAATTGCGGAACCAGTCAGGAGTGCCGTCAAGCGCTGCTTCAAGCTGCGCCTTGTCGAGTCCGTAGGCATAATCAAGGAATGCAAGCAGACCGAAAGCATTGTCTTTGTTCGCTTCGAATGCATTTTTGTTCATTGCCGTGAGTATGCTGTCAGTAGCTGAAGTGAGGCTGTCCAACGCGTTTTGTATCTCGGCTTCGGTTTTGCCTGATTTTTTTAGATGCTCTACAGTTGAATAATAATTTTGAATGATGCTGTCTCCGGCTTCGTTCAGGGCATAATTTTTGTCGTTGAGCGGTGTGCCTTTTGCTGTGCGCGTATTCAAGTCGATGGTGATTTCTCCCGGTTCGAGCAGAAATACGGCCAGACGTTTGCCGTGGTTGGTCAACGCCACTATTCGTCCTTTGTCAGCATTTCCTTCAAACACGAGAGTGCTATCGGCAACTACTATGCTGTCAAGATGTTCGTCGGTGTCGTAGTCTATTAATAATAAGGTGTCACCTTGTGAAAAAGCATCTTGCGATGTGGCGGTGATTTTGTATCCGGAACCGTTACCAGAACAGCCTGCAAATATGCCTACGGCCGCTAATGCGGTAAATAAAATAGTAGTTTTCATTTTGTTATCTGTTTTGATTGTCTATTTCTTTTAATAATTCTTCAACAGCGGTTTTCAATTGGGTGTCTTCGCCTTGTACTATTGTTTCCGGGGCGTTAAGCACGAGAATGTCTGGGTCGAGTTGGGTATTCTCGAGATAGTTCCCTTCTGCAGTGCGGTAGCCGATTATAGG
Organism: uncultured Porphyromonadaceae bacterium; assembly: GCA_900550025.1. GTDB lineage: Bacteria > Bacteroidota > Bacteroidia > Bacteroidales > Muribaculaceae > Limisoma > Limisoma gallistercoris. The sequence continues at coordinate 3,969 of URQP01000059.1, forward strand.
AGTGCCGAATATTAAAGAAGGGTCTTGAAGACGTTCCCACGACACGCTCGTCATTGTTCCCGGAACGGGTGCGCCTACTAACTTGCCCATGCGCTTGAAGCGGTACACCCATGGCGTGCCGTGGGCGTTGGAATAGTTGGATTCGCATTGCAGCATTATCGTAGGCTTGTTCCAGCGGAAGCTCGGCATGTCGCCTGTAGGCCGTCCGCGGAATACTTGGGTGAGGTATTTTTCGCCGCTGAATAGCATCTCAAGGTTTTCATGCAGGCGGCCGCCTCCGTTGAAGCGCGTGTCGATTACTATGCCGTCGCATTTGTTGTATTTGCCGAATATCTCGGAATAGATAGTGCGGAAACTGCTGTCGTCCATCGACTCGATATGTACGTAGCCGAGTCGTCCGCCTGACCATTTTTCAACGTCGGCTTCACGTTGTTTCACCCAACGGCGATAGAGCAGTTCGCTTATGACACCCTTGCTTACCGGTTTTACCACCTCATCCCATCGTTCTCCAGTTGCGGGGTCTTGGAATGAAACAAGTGTCTTTTTTCCGCTTAATCCGTTTAGCAGAGAATAGTAGTCGGTTGTATTAGTTATTTCTTTTCCATTGATTTTCTCTATGATAGTCCCGGCTTTTACTTTCGTAGAACTGCGGTCGAACGGTCCTTTTTCGATTATGTCATCCACTCTCATGCCGTTGCCGGTGTATTCCATATCGAACAGCAAGCCGAGGTCGGCAGTGCTGTCGCCTTTTCCGCTGTGGTAATAGCGTCCGCCGGTATGCGATACATTCAGTTCGCCGAGCATTTCGCTCAACAGTGTCGCGAAGTCGTAGTTGTTGTTGATGTGCGGCAGGAATTTGCGGTAGGTGGCCGTCACTTTTTCCCAATTAACCCCTTGCATATCGGTGCGGAAGAAATGCCGGGCTTCCTGACGGCATACGTGGTCGAACATATATTCACGCTCTTTGGCAAGGTCGAATTTCATTTTTGCGGAGAATGAGATGTTGTCGAGCTTTTCGCCTGTTACGCCCATTTTCTTCATCGTGCTTCCAAGTATGAACAGGTTGTCGCCTTCCTTGTCCAATTGCAGGTTAGCCCATGATGTGTCAAGGCTTTTGAGCAGCGATATGTCTTTTCCGCGTAGGTCGATTTTCCACAAGTCATAGCCTTTTTCAACAGACGACAGATAGAATAATTTCTCGCCGTCTTTCGATACGATTGCGTCGCAGATGTCGGAAGAGTTAGGAGTAAGGCGGACAATGCGGTCGTCGATACCGTCAAATTCCACTACAATATCTTTGTTTTCTTCCTCTTCATCGGTTTTTCCGGAGTCTTTTTCCTCGCTGTTTTCATCGTTTTTGGCTTTTGCCTGTTCTTCTTCAAGTTCTTTCAGCAGTTCGTAGTCCTCCTTGTTCAAGCGGAATTTATCGTATGAGTCTTTGTTAAGGAACACGAGCATCGCGTCGTTGAGCGAACCCCACGAGCCGTGACTGCGCATTCCGTAGCGGTCGCTGAGGAACAGGATGGCGTTGCCGTCGAGCACGAAGCGTGGCATCATACTGAAATATCCGCTGTTTGTCAGGTTGAAAGGCGCTTCAGAACCGTCGGATTTTACTATGGCAATGTCGGTGTATGGCGCGCGCCCGTTGCCGATTATTTCGAGAGTGAACCATTTTCCGTCGGGCGACCACTCATAGTTGAATTCGTCGTAATACCAGTTGGAGCCGTCTGTCACCTGTGTTATTTTTTTTGAATCGAGATCCATCACCATCAGCTTAGTCTCGTTTTCCACAAAGGCTATTTGTTTGCCGTCGGGAGAGAATTTAGGCTGTGCGCGGTCTGTTTTGTCGTCAGGTGTCAAGCGTTCTTCTTCGATGATGGTGGCATTCGGGAAATTAAGGTCGTCTTCACGCGATATTTTTGCACGGTAGATTCCCCATACTCCGTTTCTTTCGGCTGCGTATGCCACTGACCGGTTGTCGGGAGCGAAATCCACGTCGGCCTCACCTGTCTCTGTCTCGGTGATACGTTTTGTCGTGCCGTATTCTACCGATGTCACGAACACTTCGCCGCGGACGATGAAAGCCACTTGTTTGCCGTCAGGCGAGACGCTTGCGGAAGTGGCGCCACGTGAAAAACTGAGGTCGGCAATCTCGTTGTCGTCGTCGCGTGTTATGCTGATGTTCACCAATTCCGGTTTGCCGCCTTTGCTTTGCGTGTATATGGCTCCGTCGTAGGTATAGCACAATGTGCCGTCATTGGTTACGGAGAGGAATCTTACAGGATTGTCCTTGAATGATGTTATGGCCGTAGTTTGTGCCGGCGAGTTGAGTGGCATGGAATATACGTTCATCGAGCCGCCGTTGCGCTCGCTGAGGAAATATACCGTGTTGCCGTCAGGCGAAAACACCGGGTTGCGGTCTTCGCCGGCGCGGTCTGTAAGGTTGGTATGTTTACCTGTCGTTGTGTCGTATAGCCATATGTCGCGGGTTATCGACGAAGTGTGGTGTTTGCGCCATTTGTCTTCGAATCCTTTTTGATCCTGATAAAGCATCATGTTGCCGCTTTTGTCGAAATTGACCATTTCAGCCGGTGTGCCGAGCACTTGCTCCGTACGGCCTCCGGTTACCGGCACTTTATATAGCTCGCTCATTGACGAGGTCGGGAACATTGCGCTTGTTGCCGGGTCTTGTATCGAGGCGGAAAACATCACATATTTTCCGTCAGCGGTGAATGTCCAAGGCGTTTCTGATGTGGAGTTGTAGGTAAGCCTTGTGGCCGGACCTCCGCCGGCCGGCATTATGAATATGTCGGCATTTCCGTGACGGTCGCTGGCGAAAGCTATCTGCCGTCCGTCGGGCGACCATACTGGTGACGATTCGTAGGAATCTTGTGTGGTTAGCTGCACAGCGTTGCCTCCATTTGCGGATACTTTGTAGATGTCGCCTTTGTAGGTGAACACGATTTCTTTACCGTCAGGCGAGATGTTGGCATCGCGCATCCACAGGGGGGTAGTCGCTGTTGCCGATAGGGATGATGCCCCTAACAGTGTGATAAGAACTAAATTTCTCATATATGATTAGATGTTTTTTATTGATTTCTTATATTCATCCGTTCCCAGATGCAGTTTGGAATGATTCTCCATATTGCCACTATGATTTTGTATTTCCAGTCAATGACTGCCACACGTTTATGCCTTTTAATCGCTTTCACTATCTTTTTTGCCGTGTATTCGACTGGCATTTTCATTGGGAAACTTCCGGATTTAAGCAAATCGGTATCGACAAATCCGGGACGGATGTCGGTGAATCGTATGTTGTAGCCTTGCATTGCCGACAGTTGTGCAAGACATTGCATGTAGGTGTTTTGATAGCGTTTCGTTGCAGAGTAGGCGGCAGCTATTCCGAGACCTTTTGTCCCGGCTATAGATGTGACGGCTGCTATGTGTCCTCCGCCTTTCCCTTTGAAATAGTTGAAAGCCGCGTCTATCATCCGCGTGAATCCGCCGACATTGGTATTCACCGTGTCTGATTCTATCTCCGGTTTCAATTCGGGGTTTTGGCTTCCTATCCCGGCGCACGACAGTATCATATCGGCTCCGCCTATTGCTTCGGAAAGTTCTATGAGCTTTTTTCCGGCATCGCCTGCGGTGATGTCTATTGCCTTATATGAGGCACGTTGCCCGCATTCCTTGCAGAACGACTGCAAACGGTCGGTGCGTCGGCCCTGCCACGCCGACCGTTGCCCCTTCTTTCCACAGCATGCGTGCCACTTCAAGGCCAATCCCTGATGTCGCACCTATTATCACTGCCTTATATGCCATTTTACAAATATTGTTGCGCGAATTTTTTATAAAGTTACAATCATATATTTAAAATAGGAACCCATACAGTGTGATTAAATATTTTTAACAGCAATGCGTGTGTTTGGCCGGATTTTCCCATAGTTTGGATTTAACTATGTTTAACATTGTTGCGCGTGCGCAACATCTTGTAAATCAAAAAGATTATCTATATATTTGCGAAAGGAGAAGTATTCAACAAACACACTAAACACAGAATCTCTATGAAAGACTTATCAAGGACTATTGCTACGATGTCGGTGATGGCCGGGATTTCGTCATCAGCCGTACATGAGGGGGATGAACTGTGCAAAGGCAAGACTCTCGACAATTTATTTGCTACCGGGAAGGAATTGGGAAGACGGCTTAGTTGTGATAGCGGGCAGGATGATGAGAGCTTTTTGTCTTCTTTTTATGAGGAATTCGGGAATATTATTTCGAAGTTCAAGTCTAAGCGGCAAATCGAGGCGATTTCCAAGTCATTTTCAGATGAAGCATTGGAATTAGTGTCGCCGGAATCTTATGCCGTGTCTCTCACTGATTTGCGTATGTCGGCTTTGCTTTCCGGCGACCCTACGGCTGTGGCCGATGTGGATGCCGCTTTTTATCAGGCAGTGGAGAAGCGCCGGGCAAAGAATGGAGATGGTGATGCGGAGCAGTTCAGGCTGTTGTGTGAGTATGCCAATGCCGGGGCCGTGCTTGGCGTGGAATTTGCCGACGCGCAAAGAGGGAACGACGTGCCGTTTGCCGAAACTGTCAGGGCGAGGGCGACTGCTATGGGCAATAGTTTTCCGTCGGATGACGCGTATGGCGACATTTTCCGCCGTGCCTACACACACTATTCCGTAAATGCCTGAGACGCTATCCATAATTGTGCGAGTTCGTGACAAGGATTGGTAAAATTAATGTAGCGTCGTCACGCGCGCTGCGACGGTCTCCGATACTGTGTCTGCTGCGATGAGGTGGAAGGCCTATGTATGGCTGTGTCTGCTGCTGTGTGATGGATGGTCTATGGCGCGGCGGGTGTCAGCTGCATAGCGGCTGCGTGTAGTGAACCTACGGCTTCAGCCGTAGGATAAGCGATGGCATCGCCACGGCTTCATAGATGCCGCGCACCGCATCTATGCGCAGCTTCAGATTCAAAGCTCGTATGGGATTATAGTCGCCCGCTAAAAGTCGGGTTTGCGGGGTGGTAATTACTTATGTATAAGTATTATGCGGTCGGGTTGTGTGTTTTTAGCGGACAGCGATGGTAGTTTTGGAGATTGTTTCTTTGTTTGAAAGAAAATTCGTAAATTTGTGTCGGATAGTTGCGGCATAGGCTGCGGCTGTCCGACATTGTTGTTTTTTTGATGAAGCGTTTAGTGCGCGTTATCCCTTACAAGAAATTCGCCAAAATTTTCATATCAGGGGGTAGAGTAGCAGACGCTCATGCCTTGTTGTATCTCCGTCCCGCGCGAGCGGTCACGGACGGTATACTGTCGGCGTGGGGTTGTTGTTCTGTCTTATTCCTGATAGGGCGTTTGGCGATGCCTCTTGTAAGATAAGCAGACTGAAGTCCCTGCGCTTCTTTCTTTTTAGAATGTTTAATCAGCCCGACGGAGGGGACAGGGAGGCGGAAAAACAAAATTTAGTCATGAAAACTGTTATTGCGTTGCAGGGCCGGTCGAACACCGGCAAGACGGAAACATTGAATTGGCTTATCAACAAGCTCGTGGAGCATGGAATGGCCGTAACGGAGCAGGATTCCGCTGCTTCCGACAGGCTTGCTATCGGCTCGTACAGAAAGGTGAATGTCGGGGCGGTCACACAAGGCGACCCCGGAGGGAAGATGAAGGAATGGCTCGACAGGTGCATGGCGGCGGAATGCGCGGTGATAGTCTGTGCGTGCCGTTCTAAGGGCAGTACACCTTACGATCTCGATGAGACGGCCAAGCCCAACGGCTACCAGTCAGTTTGGACCACCCCCTATTTCAGCCATTGGGGGAGTATGTGCGGCGGCATCTATCTTGACGAGGTTTGCGCCGAGAGCCTGTTGCATTTCATTAACCGTTTAATCGACGATATAGAGCTATGAAACGGACTATTTTTCTCTTAACGCTTTTGACTGCCGTCACAATGTCGGCCAAAGCTTATGTTCCCGGCGACAGAATTTACTTAGATGGGATTGAATACTATGTGGAGTTTCCTCCAAGTGAAGGAGTTCGGGTGTGTGGCTTTAGTTATGGAGGAGATGGCGGTGGAATCACCAATGTTGTAATACCGGAAACAGTATATGGATATAGGGTAACATCGATAGGTAACGGTGCTTTCAAGGAAAAAACTGGAATAAGAACTGTAAAATTACCTGCCGGGATTAATAGTATTGGTGGTAGTGCTTTTGAGGATTGCAGCAATTTAACGGAGGTAACGTTACCTGCCGGGATTGAGATTACAGAAATAGAAGATTACACTTTTTCAGGTTGCACCAGCTTGACGGAGATAACGATACCTGATGGAGTAAATTCTATTGGGGCGTATGCTTTTATGAATTGTACCAGTTTGACAGAGATAACAATACCTCATAGTGTATTAAGAATCGGAGAAATAATCAATTATTACAATGAGGGGCATACTTTTGACGGATGCAATAACTTGGAAAGGATAAACATCTCTGATTTATCTGCATGGTGTAATATAGATTTTTCACCTTATGGGTCTGTCTATTCTAATCCTTTGGCATCTAATGAAAATGCCCGATTGTACCTTAATGGAGAATTGATAACCGATCTGGTGATTCCGGAAGATGTAACGGAGGTCAAGCCCGGTGCTTTTAATTTTTATAAAGGTTTAAAGTCGGTAACGGTACATCCGGGACTTGCAAAGATAGGCGAAAAATCTTTCAATTGGTGTGATAATTTGGAGGCGGTGCATATCTCTGACTTGTCGGCATGGTGCAGGATTGATTTTGATGATGACAGTGCCAATCCAGTGCATTCTGCGCATAATTTATATTTGAATGGAGAGTTGGTGACAGACTTGGTCATTCCTGATGGCATAACAGAAGTAAAGGATTATGCTTTCTATGGGTGCAGCGGCTTGACATCAGTGACAATCCCGGAGAGCGTTACCTCGATAGGAAATTCCGCTTTTAGGGATTGCAGCGGCTTGACATCAATAGTGCTTGGTGACGGAATAGAGGAATTTGGTGGCAACTCTTATGATAACGCCTTTTATGGTTGTGATATTTCTGAGATTATATTGCTTGATGACTCTTTTGAATATCTCAATCAAATTGAAGGAATTGCTGATGGCGCAAATGTATATGGTTTTATTTATGGCGCTGATGCTCCTTCTGGTGTGAGATATCGGCAATTGGAATTGGATATTCCTGACTATACATATACTGGGCATGGACCGGAATACATTAGCGTTTTAGAGAATACCTCGTCATACCGAATAGAATGTACCGGTGTTGACGGGGATGAAAGCATAGATGTAGGAAGCCACGATGCAACTACGGCGGAAGTGTGTATATAATAAAGATGACGCAGGAAGCCGGCCAACAACATATCACGTGACATTGCCAAAAAAATATTCATATACGGTCAATAAAGCACCGCTGACAGTAACGGCGGAGTCTTTTTCTGTTGACTATGGCGAGACTGTAGCTGCCGATGATTTTTGGTATTCATACAGCGGATTTGTCAATGGGGAAGACGAGGATGTGCTGACAGAACTGCCGGTAATAGAATGCGAAGCTGCTTCTATTCCTGAAGCCGGGGAGTATCCTATTACGGTGTCGGGTGGAGAAGCCAAGAATTATGAGTTTAAATACGAGCAGGGAACGCTCACGGTATTGCAAATCCCACAGACTATGGTATGGGATCAGGATTTGTCGGATCTGTCGGTAGGAGATATGGTGGTACTGACTGCGGAGGCATCGTCGGGAATGCCCGTAAGCTATTCGGTAAGTAATGGTGACGTGGTGGAGATAGTGAAATCAGGTGGAAAAATGAGGTTGCATTGTCTTTCACCCGGAACAGTTACCGTCACAGCAACGGAACAAGAGAGCAGAAATTATCTTCCTGTTTCGCTTGAAAAGGAGGTTACGGTAACGGCATTTGGCGGTGCCGGGACGGTGGATGCTGGTGCGGTGGGATGTTATCCTAACCCGGCGGTTGAACGGTTGAATGTGACAGGAACTGCCGACGGCTCGGTAATCCGCATCTTTGATTTGGATGGACGGCTTCTCGGCACGCAGAAAGGTGAGGACGGAACTACGGTTGTAGATGTCAGTGGGCTTGCGCAAGGCGACTATCTGCTTGTGGTGGAGACAGGCGGAAAGACTGCGACACTGCGTTTCACGAAGAAGTGACGTTGTTTTGCAGAATAAAAGGAATGCCGTTGCACCGCACAAGCGCAACGGCATTCCTTTTATATTTAGCTTAGTGTTACTTTCTTTCGGCAAGCTGGGCATCGACGAAGAGCAAACCTGCGTCGCCGGCTTTTTTAAGTTTGTCGACTATTGAAGCGGCAGTAGCCTCTTCTTCTACTTGTTCGCGGACAAAGCCCCAAAGGAAATCCTGCGTAGCCTTGTCTTTCTCGGCTGATGCCACATCGACAAGTTCGTTTATCATTCTTGAAACGTTGCACTCGTGCTCATATACGGCCTCGAAGACTTCAAGCGCGTTGCCCCAAGTCTGAGGAACAACATCCACCTTGTCGACCAACGGAGTTGCATCGCGTTTCACCATATATTCCGCAATCTGGCAAGCGTGTGAAGTTTCTTCTTCCGACTGTTTCTTCAGCCATTGCGCGCATCCGTCGAGTCCTTCGCGTTGCATATAGAATGCCATCGACAGATATAAGTTTGCGGACCACATCTCGGCCGAGATTTGTCCGTTCATCTCTTTTTGTAATTTTTCGGTCATCATAGTTTTTTGTTTTTTATAAATTTCACCGGTCAACCGAGCTAAAACTGTGCCGAGGTGTGGATATGCCATAATTTCCTAATCTTTGACAAAATGTCACGAATCTGCTGACAATGATGGTTGCGAATCTGTTGTAATTCACGAAAATGTTGTAACTTTGCACAAATTTTTTAATCAAGAGCCACCGTGAGGTGGATTTCTAAAAAATAACGATAAATATATTTTATGACATTTGAAGAATTAGGAGTACGCGAGGATTTGTTGAAGGCTATCGGAGAGTTGGGTTTTGAAAGTCCGATGCCGGTTCAGGAAAAGGTAATCCCCCATTTACTCCATGAAGACGGCGACGTTGTCGCTTTGGCACAGACGGGAACAGGAAAGACGGCGGCATTCGGCCTGCCGGTGATTCAACGTACAGACGTTAAGCTGCGTAAGCCTCAGGCTTTGATACTGTCTCCTACACGCGAATTATGCTTGCAGATAGGGGGCGACCTTGCGGATTTCTCGAAATATACTCCTGATTTGAAGGTGTTGCCCGTATATGGCGGTTCGAGCATAGAGAGCCAGATAAGGACGCTGAAGAAAGGTGTGCATATCATCGTTGCCACTCCGGGCCGTCTGCTGGACCTGATAAAACGCGGAACGGTAGATTTGTCGAATGTGCATACGGTGATTCTCGACGAGGCCGACGAGATGCTCAACATGGGCTTTGTAGACGACATCAACAGCATTCTCGGAAATGTGCCGGAAGACCGTAAGATGCTGCTTTTCTCGGCCACTATGCCCGACGAGATTGCAAAAATAGCGAAGAATTATATGCACAGCCCCGTTGAATTCGTGATAGGCACGAAGAACGAGGGGGCGGAAAATGTGCGCCACATATATTATATGGTCAACGCAAAGGACAAATATCTTGCGTTGAAGCGCATAGCCGATGCAAACCCGAATATTTACGCCATAATATTCTGCCGCACGAAGCGCGAGACGCAGGAGATAGCCGACAATCTTATCAGCGACGGTTATAATGTGGACTCGTTGCATGGCGATTTGTCGCAGGCACAGCGCGACACGGTGATGAAGAAGTTCCGCGAGCATACGTTGCAGCTGTTGGTGGCTACGGATGTGGCGGCGCGCGGTCTGGATGTGGACAGTCTTACCCACGTGATAAATTACGGTTTGCCTGACGATATTGCCACATATACGCACCGTAGCGGACGAACCGGACGCGCCGGAAAGACAGGTGTCTCGGTTGCAATTATCCATTCGCGCGAGAAATCGAAACTGCGTGCCATAGAAAAGAAGATAGGCAAGACCTTTGAACATGAAAAGGTGCCTACACCACAATATATTATAGAAAAGCAACTTTATAATCTTGCGGACAGGATAGAAAAAGTAAAGGTCAACGAGACGGAGATAGAAAAATATCTTCCCGGCATCGTGAGAAAACTGGAATGGCTTTCCGAGAGCGACTTGCTGAAGCGCGTAGTGTCGTTGGAATTCAACCGTTTGCTCGATTATTACAAAGATGCTCCGTCTGTAGTCGACTATGAGGATAAAAATCCGAAAAGCAAGAAAGACCGGAAAGGCCGCGACCGTGGAGGCGACAAGGCATCACGCCGCCACGATTCCGAAAAAGACAAGGACAGCCGGAAAGCGGAGCGTGGCTACGAGCGCATCTATGTGAATGCGGGCAAGGCTGACGGTTTCTTCCCGGCACGTCTTATCGACACTATTAATCAGAATATGTCGGGACGTGTAGACATAGGAAGGATTGACTTGTTGAACAATTATTCCTTGTTTGATGTTCGTAAAGGTGACGGGCATAAGGTTGTCAGCGCGTTGAAAAACGTAAGGTATTTCGGGAAACGCCTCTATGCGGAATTGGCCGACCCGAACCGTGATTACTCAAAACTTTCCGACAGGAAAAGCAAGGGTAAGCGGACAGAAGATGACGAGCCTTTTGCAAAATTCAAGAAAGGAAAATCGAAGAAAAGAAAATAGAAAATAATTATGAGGACGGCAGTTTCTATATTGATGTTGGCGGTATCTGTTTGCCAGATGGCGGCATCGGTTATAAGCGACTTTTTTATTTCTGAACCCGATTCATTGTTTACTGTAATAGACAGGACTACCCGGATGGATATGATTGACTATTACCGGAGCGGGAAAAAAATAGATGCGGATAACCGGTTGGATGGAAAATCGCGTATCGAGGAACTGACCGATTCGTATATGAAAATAAAATTGTCGGAGAGTGCGGAAATTGAAATGAAGATTGAAATTTCCGGCTCTTCCGATACTCTTATCGTCGTTTCAAAGACTTTGTTTGAACCTGCGCCCGACAGCAAGGTTATGATATTCGACCGGTCGTGGAACCCTCTTGACTCTAAGAAATATATCGCATTGCCTGAAGTAGGGGATTTTATCACCGGTGTTTCCGGTAAAGATAAGAATGGGCTTCTATCGTTGGTGGAATATCCGCTGGTGAGATTTGTGTTTGACTCAAACGGAAATCTTGTCGCTTCTACGGAGTTTTCAGGTGTCATGATAAAAGAGAATTATGACAAGTTGAAGCCGTATCTGAAGGATAAAATCGTCTATTGTTGGACAGGAAAGAAATATAAGGAATTGAAATAATCCTGATTGGTAAGCGGTCGATATTTGAAATGGCAAAAAGTAATCGTTTCCGGTTCATTTTGGCATCCGCCATTCTGTTGCTGCTTGTTTTGGTCGCGGTAGTTTTCTTTTTTATACGTTCTAATTTGCGAGGACAAGGCGGAGATGCCGAGACTGAGGATTATGAACTGCAAGGTGTGGATTTATCCGCACACAATGGAAAAGTCGATTTCGGAAAAATAAAAGAAGCAGGTATTGATTTTGTAATTTTGAAGGCATCGGAAGGCAGTGGGTTTAGGGATTCATTGTTTGAAGCCAACTATGAAGCGGCTGCCGCAAATGGATTGTATGTCGGAGCCTATCATTTCTTCAGGTTCGATGTCGACGGTTTGCAGCAGGCGCGTAATTTCTTGGATGCCACAGCAGGCAAGCATTTTGATATGCCGCTGGCAATAGATGTCGAAGAGCATGGTAATCCATACGTGTTTGTCAAAAGCAAAGTCGTAAGACAATTGCAAGATATGATAGACGAGCTTTCCGCAAATGAGCGTAGAGTTATGATTTACACGAATAAGGGCGGATATGATAAATTTATAAAGGAAAATTTTGATGATTATCCGTTGTGGATATGTTCGTTTACATTGCCTGAAGATACTATGGAATGGACTATCTGGCAATATAGCCATTGGGGTGACATTGACGGTGTCGAGGGGGAAGTGGACCTTAATATATTTTACGGAAATGAGACGCAATGGAAGAGGTGGACAGAATAATTGTCCCGTTGCAATAAAAGGCGGCAGTCTGCGTTATTAATTAATGAGCATTATATAAAAGATGTGCCCGTTGATTAATTTGGAACTGGAATGAAACCATATAATTCATTATTATCTGGCAAATATATATTTGTTTGGCTTATATCAATTTTATTGCAGCCTTTATCGGGGATGGCCGCTAATCACGATTATGCGGCAGAATCTGTTTTGGCATCGGGGAAGTGGGTTAAAATCCATGTCGAAGAGTCAGGTGTATATCAATTGACGAGAACCGCTTTGAGCCGGTTAGGATTTTCTGATATGGCAAAAGTGAAAATCTACGGATATGGCGGGGC
>URQP01000060.1 GCA_900550025.1 uncultured Porphyromonadaceae bacterium
AGACAGCCATCGTTATCCCAGGCAATAAAGGACCAGATATCTGAATTCAGAGGACTGTATAAATAAACATTTCTGTTCTGTGTGTCTACGTTTCCCATCAGAATCTGAAATGCCATCCAGTAAACAATATTTTCTTCATCAATCGTAAAGGTACGCAATTCCATCCAAAATAAGACAAAAACAACCTACGATTTTTCTCATAGAAAATCATAAATTCTTTTTTAACAGCACCGATTATACGAGTTAAAAGCAAATATCGTATCTTCGCAAGATAATTGCCTGAAGGACAAAAATGGTAGCGACATCACATAAGTTCATAATCAAAGCCGTGGTTATCACGGTTCTGACATTGCTTATATCCTGCAACACCACCAAGCATGTGCCCGAGGGACAATACCTGCTCAACAAAGTGAAAATCGACGTCAGCGAAGGAAACGACGGAAAATTCAACAAAAAAGAACTTCATAACTATTTGCGCCAAACTCCCAACCACGAGATTTTAGGCGGCGCAAAATTCCAACTGTCAATCTACAACCTGTCGGGCAAAGACAGCACCAAATGGTACAACAAATGGCTGCGGCGGTTAGGACAGGCACCGGTAATCTACGACCCCGAGCTCACGGCAGCATCTGCCAACCAGCTGAAACTCGCCTTGGTAAACCAAGGATATATGGATACAGAAGTGTCAGTCGACACAGTAACCGACGGCAAGAAAATCGAAGTGGACTATCACATTGCCCCCGGTGAGCCGCACTACATTGCAGGCATCACATACAACATCCCGGATGACAGTCTGCGCAATATAATTATGAACGACTCCTCGGAATTCATACTCCACAACGGAGCTTTGTTCAACCGCAACGATATGGAAGAGGAACGCACAAAAATAGCGATACGGCTGCGGGAAAAAGGCTATTTCGGCTTCAACAAAGAATACATAACTTATACGGCCGACACTACCGAGAACAATAAAGCAGTGGACCTCACGCTCAACGTAATGCCTCCTTACGAGAACAACCGTATTGCCGGCTACACACGCCACCGTCCTTTCTACATAAGAAGCATCTACGTAATCACCGACTACGACCCGATGAAGCGCCACGACCTGTCCGAATACCAGCAAGAAGATACGGTGACCCATAAAGGGATAAACATCCTCTACGGGGACGAACATTACCTCCGGGCATCCATAATAGACGACAACTGCTTCATCAAAATCGGCGAGAAATACAATTCCGCGGATGTAGACCGCACATACCAGTCATTAGGCAGGTTAGGTATCCTTAAATATGTAAACATTGCTTTCGAGCAGGCTGGAGAACACGACGGCAAACTCTGGCTCGACTCCTATATACTGCTGACCAAAGCCAAACCGCAAAGTGTGTCCGTATCGCTGGAAGGAACGAACTCGGAAGGAGACCTCGGATTCGGAGTAGAGACGACCTACCAGCACCGCAATATAGCGAAAGGCTCTGAATTGCTCACCGCCAAGCTCGGAATCAACTACGAAAGCATCTCCGGCGACATTTCCGGACTCGTCAACAACCGTTATGCGGAATACTCCGGCGAAGTAAACATCAATTTCCCGAAATTCATTTTTCCTTTCCTGAAAAAAAGTTTCAGGCAAAAAATACGCGCCAACACAGAGTTCGGCACGACATTCTCTTATCAGGAACGTCCGGAATACACACGCGTGATAGCCGGTGCCGGATGGAAATACAAATGGACAGAGCAAGGCAGCATGATAAGTCATACGTTCGACCTGCTGGACATAAACTATGTGTACCTGCCGCAAATAACAGATTCATTCCTCGACGAAATCGCGCCCGACAACCCATTGCTGCGCTATTCCTACGAGGACCACTTCATAATGCGTACAGGATACTCTTTCTATTACACCAACAAAAAGGCCACCCATGGGATTGGGAATTTCGTGTACCAGCCGGACATCTACACCATACGTGCCGGAATAGAGACCGCCGGCAACATCCTTAACCTGTTCTCGCACATAACCAACCAGAAAAAAGACCCGCAAGCCGACGCTTACAAAGTGCTGGGAATACAATATTCACAATATGTGAAACTCAACGCGGATTATTCCATCAACCACTCGTTCGACCGCCGCAATTCACTTGTATTCCACGCCGGGGCAGGAGTAGCCGTACCATACGGCAACACTACTATACTGCCATTCGAAAAAAGATTCTACTCCGGCGGGGCAAACAGCGTCAGGGGATGGTCGGTCCGCACATTAGGGCCGGGCAGCTATAACAGCAACAACTCGGTAAGCTCCTTTATGGAGCAATGCGGCGACATACGCCTTGACCTCAACCTCGAATACCGCGCGCGGCTGTTCTGGGTGTTCGAGCTGGCAGCTTTCATCGACGCAGGAAACATCTGGACAATACGCTCGTATGAGAACCAGCCGGGAGGAGTATTCAAATTCAACGAATTCTACAAGCAAATAGCCGTGGCTTACGGTCTCGGACTGCGCATGAACTTCAATTACTTCCTGCTGCGCCTCGATTGCGGCATGAAAGCCGTCAACCCGGCAGAGGGGCAGGAACGGTTTCCTCTGATTCATCCCGATTTTGGCAGGGATTTTGCATTGCATTTCTCTGTTGGCTATCCATTTTAGTAATTATTTAACCATTCGATATATGAAAGAATTAGTGATTTTCGACCTCGACGGCACTTTGATTAATTCAATCAAAGATCTCGGAGCCGCTACAAATTTCGCATTGCAAAAAAACGGATACCCGGTGCATCCGCTTGAAGCATACCCGATGTATGTAGGCAACGGTGTGAACAAGCTTATCGAACGCGCCTTACCGGAAGCAGCCCGCAATCAGGAAAACATCGAATTGCTTAAAAAGGATTTCAAGGAATACTATGACAACCACAACACAGATTTCACGACAACTTACGAGGGGATGCCAGAGCTGCTAAAGGAGCTACAAGAAAAAGGCATAAAAATCGCAGTAGCCTCTAACAAATACCAAGAAGCCACCACAAAGCTCGTCCGCCACTACTATCCCGACATCAATTTCATCGACATCTGCGGGCAAAAAGAAGGGATAAAAGTGAAGCCCGACCCTTCCATCGTGTTCGGTATACTCGCCGATGCCTGTGTACGCAAGCAAAATGTGCTTTATGTAGGCGATTCCGGAGTGGATATGGAGACAGCCCGGCGCGCATGTGTGGAATCTGTCGGTGTTACTTGGGGATTCCGCACGGCCAAAGAGCTGCGTGAGTTCAACGCCGGCACCATAGTCGACAGCCCGGCCGAAATACTCAACCTCATCAATCAATGAACAATATAAAATATGGGGATGCCACCCACCGGCGCATCCCCATATTCTTTTCCAATCTATTTTAGAGATTATCTTCCTTCCAAAGCGTTCAACTTAGCTTCGTCGCCAAGCTGGTAATACAAGTTGCTCAACACACGCTTTGCCGACATATCCGTATTATCAAGCTCGTATGCCTTCTCTATATAAGGAAGAGCCTCACGATAAAGCGGCATCAACTCGTTATTGATGGCATTCTGATATTCCGCGCCTGTAAGCTTGTTTACTTTCTCACGCACAACCGCAGCCTTTCTTACGATGCATGCGCCGGCGTTGAACTGGGCCGGAGCGAAATTAGGATCAAGCTCGGTAGCTTTTTTGTAGTTCGCAAAAGCCTGTTCGTCATCCTTCTTCTGCTCGCAAATGAATCCCATCAGATTGTAAAGGTCGGCACTGTTAGGATTGCCCGCAATAGCGCTTTCTATCAGAGCCTGTGCCTCGTCATATTGATTATGGTTGATATTGTCATTGATAATCAATTTGATATACTGGGAATCCTCTTTGCCATAAACCTTGTTAGCCTCTTTAGCGAGTTCAACGATACCGATTGTATCCTGAAGATTTGCCATACAGCTCAACGCGTAATCGTATGCCTCTTTCTTTTGGTATCCCAACTTACGCGCCATAGCGAAAGCGTCGATAGCGCCTTTCAAATCCTCACCTTGCCAAAGGGCAACACCTTCGAAAAATGCCATTTCGGCCACTGTCGAATCAGGTACGGCAAATTTGTCGCGGTCTGCAATTCCGGAATACGGCATCTTCACATAGACGTCCCACAATTGTCCGGCTTCCTTGTAATTACCCTTGTTATACATCAGGTTGCCCGCAATCGAGAAATCATTGTGGTGCCCCATCAACAGATTCACAATATCTTTCGAATATTTGGTCTTCACCTTTATCGAGCCGTCTTTGTTAAGCTTGTACTGGCCTTTTTTGTCAACCTGCTTCACTGTGTCAAGCGGAAGGGCAGCCTTGAAATAATCATATCCTTTAAGAAGAGCATTCGACATAAGGACTGAATCAGCCGCTTGTCCCAATTGCAATTTCACCATCTCCTGATCATAAATGCCGAAATTAGCCTTACCACCAAGGAACCAAGTTTTTGCGTCACTCTTAGTCTCGTCATTCGTCAACGCCGGTACTATTTTCTCGGCTGCCGACTTGTAATCGGGCGACATTTTGTCAAGGATGTTATCCACCTCGTCAACTACCGATTTCTGTGCAAATGCGCCGAACGTTGTCAAAGCGCAAAGCAATAAAACTGATTTTGTTTTCATATCAATAGATTTGTTGTTAGTTAATTATTTTCTGTTATTTGTACCTCTGGAGCATTACCGTCAGCGTTTGTCTCATCCGCAACCGCATCTTCGACATCCTGTTCAGACGCCACTTTGCATACAGAAGCAATCTCGTCGCCGCGTTTCTCAAGATTTATCAACCTTACGCCCTGCGTTGCACGGCCCATCACACGGACATCGGAAACTTTCATACGCAACGTTATGCCCGACTTGTTGATAATCATCAAATCGTTCGCCTCAGTCACGTTCTTTATAGAAACCAGCTTGCCGGTCTTTTCGGTTATGTTCAAAGTCTTCACGCCCTTACCGCCACGGTTGGTGATGCGGTAATCGTCGATGCTCGAACGTTTGCCGTAACCTTGTTCGGAAACAACCATGACAGTTTCTTCCGGATTGCCGGTCATAGTTATCATACCTATTACTTCATCGTCGCCTCCGTCGAGCGTCATGCCTTTCACGCCGGTAGACATACGTCCCATCTCACGCACGGCTTTTTCATTGAAACGGATGGCTCGGCCATTACGGTTTGCCAATATCACCTCGGCGTTGCCGTCGGTCATACGGACTTGTATCAACTGGTCATCCTCACGTATGATGATTGCGTTCACTCCGTTCTGACGAGGACGCGAATAAGCCTCCAGACTTGTTTTCTTTATTATTCCGCGCTTGGTGCAGAACAGGAGATAATGGGAATTGATAAATTCCTGATCATCGAGACGCTTCACACGTATGAATGCGTTAACCTTGTCATCAGCGTCGATGTTGAGCAAGTTCTGTATCGCCCTGCCCTTCGAGTTCTTCGAGCCTTCCGGAATCTCATATACCTTAAGCCAATAGCAACGTCCCTTTTGCGTGAAGAACAGCATATAGTTGTGCATCGAGGCCGTATATATGTACTCTATGAAATCTTCGTCGCGCGTGTCGCTGCCTTTCGCTCCCATTCCGCCGCGTCCTTGTGTGCGGAATTCCGACAATGCTGTACGCTTGATATATCCGAGATGCGAAATCGTGATTATCATATCGTCGTCGGCATAGAAGTCCTCCGCGTTAAATTCCTCGGAAGCATACACTATGTCCGTGCGGCGCTCGTCGCCGTACTTATCGCGGGTCTCGATAAGCTCGTCGCGTATCACCTGACGGCATACGGCATCGTCGCTAAGCACAGAATTCAAGAATTCAATCTGACGCTCCAATTCCTCATACTCGGCATGGAGCTTGTCCTGACTCAGACCGGTAAGCGCACCGAGACGCATCTCCACAATGGCTTTCGTCTGCGGCTCGTCAAGGCCGAAACGCTCCGAAAGACGTTGGCGCGCCTCGTCAGTAGTCTTGGATGTCTTGATAATGTCTACCACCTCGTTGATATTGTCGCTGGCGATTATCAACCCCTCCACGATATGCGCGCGGTCCTGCGCTTTCTTCAGCAAGAATCGCGAACGACGGATTACGACCTCGTGGCGATGGTCGACAAAAGCCTGAAGTATCTCTTTCAGGTTGAGCAATTTCGGCGTGCCGTTGACAAGAGCCACATTATTGACACTGAAAGCCGACTGCAACGGTGTCATCTTATACAGCTTGTTGAGAACCACACTTGCATTCGCGTCCTTCTTCACCTCAATGACAATGCGCATGCCGTAGCGTTTGCTACTGCCGTCCTCAATGCTCGAAATGCCTTCGATACGCTTGTCCTCAACCATATCGGCGATGGTCTTTATCAGCTCGGCCTTATATACATTATAAGGTATTTCGGTGATTACTATCGTCTCACGGTCGCCGTTCGACTCTATCTCCGCCTTTGCCCTTACCACAATGCGCCCGCGGCCGGTCTCGTATGCCTCCTTCACGCCCGCATAGCCGTAGATAGTGCCGCCTGTCGGGAAATCAGGAGCTTTTATGTATTGCATCAGTCCCTCGATGGTGATTTCAGGGTCGTCGAGCAATGCAACGGAAGCGTTTATAGCCTCCGTAAGATTGTGCGGCGGCATATTCGTGGCCATACCGACCGCGATGCCCGACGCTCCGTTGACAAGCAAGTTTGGGAACCGCGTAGGGAGCACTTCCGGCTCCATCAATGTATTATCGAAATTCGGGACGAAATTGACGGTATCCTCGTCAATGTCGCGCATCATTTCTTCACCCATCTTTGCAAGGCGCGCCTCTGTATAACGCATGGCCGCCGGCGAATCGCCGTCAATCGAGCCGAAATTACCCTGCGGATCAATAAGAGGATAGCGTAACGACCATTCCTGCGCCAGTCTGACCATTGTCAGATAAATGGAGGAATCCCCATGTGGGTGGAACTTACCCATAACTTCACCCACGATACGCGCCGACTTCTTCGTAGGCTGCGTAGACGTGTTCCCTATCCTTTCCATCCCGTACAACACACGGCGGTGCACCGGCTTAAAGCCGTCGCGCACATCCGGGAGCGCACGGGCAACGATAACCGACATCGAGTAGTCAATGTAAGCACTTTGCATTTCCTGCTCAATATCAATCTTTTGAATACGATCTTCTGCCATATATTTTATTTACTTTTATCTTTCTGCGACCATATCAATATGGTAACCGCTTTATCTTGCAAAGATAATGCAAATCGTTTGTATAACAAACATCCTCACATCGAAACTCAAAACTTTTTTGTTCCGGTCAACCATACACCAAGCACAAAAAAGTAAATTTCCTTCGATTGGCACTATTTTTGTAAGTCTTAATCAAAAAAGCACGCATATATGACAAACAACAATATACAACGACACTGGAAAGAATGGCATCCGGACGTAAAAATAGCCGACGGCTACGACAGCAACGACTATGACGAGGACGACGCTTTCCCGGAAGAGAAAGACCAAGGCAAGCAGCAAGGAAACGAACGTGGAGCCGCAACACAAACCGCGACTACATCCCACGGCGACACGCCGGTGCTCGACCGCTTCGGCAACGACATAACAAAAGCCGCCGAAGAAGGCCGTCTCGACCCGGTAGTAGGCAGGGAACGTGAAATAGAACGGCTGATACAGATTCTCAGCCGCCGCAAGAAGAACAATCCCGTGCTCATAGGCGAACCGGGAGTAGGCAAATCAGCAATAGTAGAAGGGCTGGCGTTGAGGATAAAAGAGCACAAAGTGTCTCGCCTGCTGTTCGACAAACGCATTGTGTCGCTCGACATGGCGGCAATCGTGGCCGGGACGAAATTCCGCGGACAGTTTGAGGAACGCATAAAAGCCATAATCGAGGAAGTGAAAAAAAGTCCGGACGTGATACTGTTCATCGACGAAATTCACAACATTGTCGGGGCTGGAAGCGCATCCGGGACTATGGATGCAGCCAACCTGCTCAAACCGGCATTGGCGCGCGGAGAACTGCAATGCATCGGAGCAACCACACTCGACGAATACCGCAAGAATATCGAAAAGGACGGAGCGTTGGAACGCCGCTTCCAGAAAGTAATCGTGGAGCAGACTTCCGCTGAAGAGACATTGCAGATTCTTCACAACATAAAAAAGAATTATGAGGACCACCACAATGTCATTTACACCGACGGAGCGTTGGAAGCATGCGTAAAACTGACACAACGCTACGTGAGCGACCGGTTCTTCCCCGACAAGGCAATCGACGCGCTCGACGAGGCCGGGGCAAAAGTCCACGTGGCTAACGTCAATGCCCCCAAAGAAATCGAAGAGCTTGAAGACAAAATAGCGGAAACCACTGCAAAAAAGCAGGATGCAGCACGCAAACAGGACTTCGAGGCAGCCGCAAACTACCGCGACGAAGCCCACAAACTACAAACGGAGCTACAACAGAAAAAAGAACAGTGGGAAAAAGAACTTAGCAAGAACCGCGAAACTGTCGATGCCGACAAAATAGCGGAAGTGGTGGCCATGATGACAGGCGTGCCGGTACAACGCATTGCGCAGTCGGAAGGCGCAAGACTGCTGAACATGAGAGACGAGCTAAAACAAAGCATCATAGGTCAGGACGAAGCCATCGACAAAATTGTAAAGGCGATACAACGCAACCGCGTAGGCCTGAAAGACCCGAACCGCCCCATCGGCACATTTATGTTCCTCGGCCCCACCGGTGTAGGAAAAACACATACGGCAAAAAAACTGGCGGAATTCCTGTTCGATTCGCGCGATGCGCTTATCCGTGTAGACATGAGCGAATATATGGAGAAATTCTCCGTATCGCGCCTCGTAGGAGCGCCTCCGGGATATGTCGGATATGAAGAAGGCGGACAATTGACAGAGAAAGTGCGCCGCCGCCCATACTCCGTCGTTCTTCTTGACGAAATTGAAAAAGCCCATCCCGACGTGTTCAATATGCTCTTGCAGGTAATGGACGAGGGAAGGCTTACCGACAGCCTGGGACGGCAAGTCGATTTCAAGAACACTATTATAATAATGACATCCAACATCGGCACACGCCAACTGAAAGATTTTGGCGGCGGTGTAGGCTTCAAGACCGTGCGCAACGAGCAGGAATATTCGCGCGGAGTGATACAAAAGGCATTGAACCGCACATTCGCCCCCGAATTCCTCAACCGTGTGGACGACATAGTGATGTTCAACAGCCTCGACAAAGAAGACCTTTACAAAATCATCGACATAGAAATCGAAGGATTCCACAAACGTGCGGCAGAACTTGGCTACCAACTGACCATAACTGACGCGGCCAAAGAATTCATTGTCGAGAAAGGCTTCGACAGCCAATACGGAGCACGTCCGCTGAAACGCGCAATCCAGAAGTACATCGAAGACGAGTTGGCCGAAATGATTCTACGGGCGGAAGTAAATCAAGGTTCAAAACTCGTAATCGACTATAAAGAAGGCTGCGACAAATTGGAATGCGGCGTGAAATAGAAACAGACTACTGACAAAATATCCGTCAGTTGCAGTTAAAATGTCATACCCGGAAGGATATGGCATTTTTTTTGCTTGGACATATTACAAAATCAAAAAAATAAGAATTACTATGCAAAAAGGAAAAATTGGAGTGACCACGGAAAACATTTTCCCGGTCATAAAAAAATTCTTGTACAGCGACCACGATATTTTCTTGCGTGAGATGGTATCTAACGCAATCGATGCCACACAAAAGCTCAAGACCCTTGCGTCGTGCGGGGAATTCAAAGGTGAGCTCGGCGACTTGAAAGTAGAAGTAAAGCTCGACAAGGAGAACGGAACTCTTACAATCTCCGACCACGGAATCGGCATGACAACGGAAGACGTGGACAAATACATCAATCAAATCGCTTTCTCCGGAGCGGAAGAATTCCTTGCCAAATACAAAGACAACGCAAACGCCATAATCGGGCATTTCGGATTGGGATTCTATTCGGCTTTCATGGTTTCGAAAAAAGTGGAAATATGCACGCTCTCATACAAAGAAGGTGCAAAAGCCATAAGCTGGAAATGCGACGGCTCTCCGGAATTCGAGCTTGAAGAGATTGAAAAATCCGGACGCGGCACGGACATCATACTTTACATCGACGACGAAAGCAAGGAATTCCTTGAAAAGGACAAGATAGAAGCACTTCTGAAAAAATATTGCAAATTCCTGCCAATCCCTATCGTTTTCGGCAAAAAGCAAGAATGGAAAGACGGCAAATGGGTGGATACCGACACCGACAATGTAATCAACGACACAAAACCGGCATGGACACTGCAACCGTCGGATTTGAAGGACGAGGACTACCTGAAATTCTACCACGAGCTATATCCCGGCGACGAAGACCCGCTGTTTTGGATACACCTCAACGTGGATTATCCTTTCACGCTTACAGGAATACTCTATTTCCCGAAATTCAAAAGCAATCTCGACATACAGCAGAACAAGATACAGCTCTACTGCAACCAAGTGTTCGTGACGGATTCCGTGGAAGGCGTAGTGCCGGAATTCATGATGATTATGCGTGGCGTAATCGACTCTCCCGACATTCCGTTGAACGTGTCGCGCTCATATCTGCAAAGCGACTCCAACGTGAAGAAAATCTCTTCTTACATAACCAAGAAAGTAGCTTCGCAGCTTGAAACCATATTCAAGACACGCCGTCAGGAATTCGAGGAGAAATGGGACGACATCAAGATATTCATCGAGTACGGCATGCTCACAGACGAAAAATTCTGCGACGCGGCCATGAAATTCGCGCTGCTCGGCAATACGGAAGACAAGAAATTCACGCTCGACGAATACAAGAAGCTAATCGAAAGCAACCAGACAGACAAGGACGGCAACCTGATATACCTATACACTACCGACAAAACGGCACAATACAGCTACATAAAGACCGCGACCGACAAAGGCTATGACGTGTTGGTCATCAACGATCAGTTGGGAAGCCATTTCGTAGGATTGCTGGAGCAGAAGCTCGAAAAATCGAGATTTGTGCGTGTCGACAGCGACATTATCGACAACCTTATAGTAAAAGCCGACCGCAAGAGTGCGCAATTGTCGGATACGGAACGCACTGTAATGACCGAGTTGTTCAAATCCCAGATTCCTGCCGTCGAGAAGAGCGAATTTCTGATTTCGTTCGATGCCTTGGGAGAAAATTCACAGCCGGTGCAAATCACGCAGAACGAATATATGCGCCGTATGAAAGAGATGGCCGCAATGCAGCGTCAAATGAGTTTCTATAACGAACTGCCCGACTCATATAATTTGATTCTCAATACCGAGCATCCTGTTGTGAAGAAAATCATGGCAGACACAAAGTCGGCTCTCGATGAAAAAGTAATGCCATTGGAGCAATCCATTTCCGAACTCAACAAACGGATAAGCGAGCTGCGCGACAAAAAAGAAGCTTCCGACGACGAGAAGAAAGAACTCGAAGAAAAAGAGAAAGAAGCCGAGAATCTGCGCAACGACGAGAACAAGGCCATCGACTCGTATGCGGAGACCAATCCGCTCGTAAGGCAGATTATCGACATCGCTTTGCTCGGCAACAACCTGCTGAAAGGCAAAGCCCTCGACGAGTTCCTGAAACGTTCTGTTGAATTATTGAAATAATATGACACTAATGTTATGAAAAAATCCGTGTCCGCAAATGGATACGGATTTTTTTTATTCCAGCGATTTTCGTATGTTTGTGCTTTCATTATATCAACTATGAATGACAAGATTATAATCTATCAGATGCTGCCCCGCCTGTTCTCGAACACCAACAGCCACTGCGTGCCTAACGGCACTATCGAACAGAACGGATGCGGAAAGCTAAACGACATAACGGACACCGTGCTCAACTCTATTGCCGGCCTTGGAGCCACACACGTATGGTACACCGGAGTAATCGAGCATGCCACAAGAACAGACTATTCAAAATTCGGCATACGCCGCGATAACCCCCATATTGTGAAAGGCAACGCCGGTTCGCCCTACGCCATAAAAGATTATTACGACATCGACCCTGACCTTGCCGTAAGCGTACCTGACCGGATGAAAGAGTTCGAGGCGCTTGTCGAACGCACCCATAAATGCGGGCTGAAAGTCATTATGGACTTTGTACCTAACCACGTCGCACGTCAGTATCATTCCGATGTGGCACCGGCAGGAGTGAAAGACTTCAGCGCGGACGACAATATGGACGTGTTTTTCAGCCCGGACAATAATTTCTATTACATACCACGCCAGAAATTCTCTCCGTCGTTCGACCTCGGAAGCGGAGAGGACGCATATATCGAGTTTCCGGCAAAAGCGTCGGGCAACGATTGTTTCAACGCTTTCCCGAACCAGTACGACTGGTACGAGACAGTTAAATTGAATTATGGAATCGACTACGGAAACGGCTCCACCCATTTCGACCCGATACCCGACACTTGGAAAAAAATGCTCAACATACTACGGTTCTGGGCATCAAAAGGAATCGACGGATTCCGTTGCGACATGGCGCATATGGTGCCAGTCGAATTCTGGAAATGGGCAATCAGCGCAGTAAAAGAAAAATACCCTTCAATCATATTCATTGCAGAGCTTTACGATGTAGGCATCTACCGAGACTACATCTACCGCGCGGGATTCGACTACCTTTACGACAAGGTAAACCTCTATGACACACTCCGGGGCATAAGGTGCGGAAACATTTCGGCCGCACAACTGACAGGGTGCTGGCAGACCGTGGAGGGCATTGCCAACCACATGCTCAATTTCCTTGAAAATCACGACGAACAACGCTTCGCGTCGAAAGAATATGCCGGCGACGCAGGTCTTGTAATCCCGTCGTTAGTAGTCTGCTCCACAATCAACCGCGGGCCGGTCATGATTTACGCGGGACAGGAACTTGGCGAAAAAGCCGAAGATGCCGAAGGATTCAGCGGAAAGGACGGAAGAACCACGATATTCGACTATTGGAGCGTCCCGGCAATAAGGGAATGGTACGACAAAGGGAAATGCGACGGAGCCGGATTGGACGAAGCGAGCAAGACATTGCGCGAGAAATATAAATTGATACTGAATATCTCACGCAAAGAAAAAGCAATCAGCGATGGCAATTTCTTCGACCTGATGTACGTGAATTATTCCAACCCTACCATCAATCCGCATAACGTTTTCACATACTTGCGCCAATACGGCAACGAGCTCGTCATCATAGCCGTCAATTTTGCATACAACCCTTTCGACTGTGCAATCAACATTCCACAACACGCATTCGAGACTCTCGGGCTGATTGCAGGAAACTATATGGCCACAGAGCTGCTTACCGGGAAAAAGGCAAAAAAGACGCTTTCGCCGGATACGCCGTTTCTGACAGAACTGCTGGCCAACAATGCCGTCATCTGGAAGCTGAAAATGGCAAAGAAATCCACCGACACTAAAAAACTCAAAACAAAGGGCAACCGTTTGGACAGAAATATTTAATTTTGCATAAATTTTTCAACTTAAAATTATGAATAGCAATTTGCCTCCTTTCAAAATTTTCTCCGGAACGAAATCTCAGTATCTGGCAGAAGCAATGTGCAAGGAACTTGGTATGGAACTCGGCAAGATGAACATCCAGCATTTTGCCGACGGCGAATTTGAAGTGTCGTTTGAAGAATCCATCCGCGGATGCGAAGTATTCCTTGTTCAATCCACATTCCCCAATACCGACAACCTTATGGAACTGTTGCTGATGATTGACGCGGCAAAACGCGCTTCAGCAAAATCGGTAATAGCGGTAATACCCTATTTCGGATGGGCACGTCAAGACCGCAAAGACAAGCCGCGCGTGTCGATTGCCGCCAAGCTTGTCGCCGACCTGCTCAGCACCGCCGGCATCGACCGCCTGATTACAATGGATTTGCACGCCGACCAAATACAAGGTTTTTTCAACGTGCCGGTCGACCATCTCTATGCCTCTTCCATTTTCATTCCGTACATAGAATCTTTGAAACTCGAGGATCTTGTGATAGCTTCTCCTGACGTAGGCGGAGCTAAACGCGCCAACAGCTATGCAAAATATCTCAACGTTCCTTTGGTGCTTTGCCATAAACAAAGGGCAAAAGCCAATGTTGTGGAAAATATGACTGTAATCGGCGAAGTAGAAGGCAAGGATGTCATTCTCGTCGACGATATGGTTGACACCGCAGGAACCATAACAAAAGCTGCCGACCTGATGAAGGAAAAAGGAGCCCGGTCTGTAAGGGCATTGGCTTCACACGCCATCATGAGCGACCCGGCCTCAGAGAGAGTAAACGCGAGCGCCTTGAAAGAAATCATATTCACGAACAGCATTCCTTTCGACAAGAATTGCGACAAAGCCACAATCCTCTCGATTGCACCGCTTTTTGCCGACACAATCAGAAGAGTTCACGAATATGAATCCATCAGCTCACAATATCTGATAAAGTAAGTTTCCATATAAAAGCAATCGGCGGTGGCAGACTTTAATTCGGTTTGCCACCGCTCTGTTTATTACAACTTTTCATTATCTTTGTAATTACAAAACTTACAGCTATGAACATTTGCATACTCGACGGATATACACTGAATCCCGGCGACCTTAGCTGGGACGCGATAATGTCATTAGGCAACTGCACAATCTACGACCGCACAACGCCCGAAGAAATAGCGGCAAGGGCAGCCGACGCAGAAATAGTGCTGACTAACAAGGTAGTGCTCGATGCAAAACAAATAGAGCAATTACCGAAATTGAAATACATCGGAGTGCTTGCAACCGGCTATAATGTAGTTGACCTCGAAGCGGCACGCAAACGTGGAATCGCGGTGACCAACATACCGGCTTACAGCACTATGTCAGTTGCTCAAATGGTTTTCGCCCACCTGCTTAACATAACCCACCACGTCGCCCATTATGCAGAAGAAGTCGGAAAAGGAGTATGGGAAAACTGCTCGGATTTCTGTTTCTATGACACTCCGCTCATCGAACTTGCCGGAAAGACAATGGGCATTGTAGGATTAGGAAACACCGGTATGGCAACAGCAAAAATAGCATTGGCATTCGGTATGAAAGTAATAGCAAAGACATCCAAAAGCGCAGCGCAATTGCCGGAAGGAATAACGCCGGACTCACTCGACACTTTGCTTGCAGAATCCGATGCCATAAGTCTAAACTGCCCGCTTACGGAATCCACAAAAGGAATCATCAAC
Organism: uncultured Porphyromonadaceae bacterium; assembly: GCA_900550025.1. Taxonomy (GTDB): domain Bacteria; phylum Bacteroidota; class Bacteroidia; order Bacteroidales; family Muribaculaceae; genus Limisoma; species Limisoma gallistercoris. The sequence continues at coordinate 15,236 of URQP01000060.1, forward strand.
AAGCAGACAATCGGGAAAATGAAACCGTCGGCAATCCTGATTAATACCGGCCGCGGACCGCTCGTCAATGAAAACGACCTTGCCGAAGCGCTCGACAGCGGAAGAATCGCCGCATTCTGCGCCGACGTGCTCTCCACGGAACCGCCGTCACCGGAGAATCCGTTGCTCAAGGCACGCAACTGCTACCTCACGCCGCACATTGCATGGGCAACATTGGAAGCCCGCCAACGGCTGATGAAAATAGCTGCCGACAACATCAGAGAATTTATTGAGGGCAAACCTTTGACTAACAAGATTGTATAACTATGTCAGGAGGAATAAACAAGACAAACGCCGCGCGGCTTCTCGACAAAGCAAAAATAAAATACGAGCTTGTGCCATACGAAGTTGACGAAAACGACCTTGCGGCAAAACATATAGCCGACCAATTGGGAGAAGACCTGCATCAGGTGTTCAAAACGCTCGTGCTGCACGGCGACAAGACAAAATACATCGTTTGTGTAATCCCCGGATGCCACGAGGTGGACTTGAAAAAAGCGGCTAAAGCATCAGGCAACAAAAAAGTGGAAATGCTGCCTATGAAGGAATTGCTGCCTACTACCGGCTACATACGTGGTGGATGCTCCCCGATAGGAATGAAAAAGGCGTTCCCGACATATTTCCATTCCTCATGCTACGACTTCGACTACATATATGTCAGCGCAGGTGTCCGTGGGCTGCAATTGAAAATCAACCCTAAAGATTTGGTGGAATTCGTGCATGCCACAGTTGCCGACATTGCCACAGAAGAAGAAATATAATCGCCACGATATGAATACCTTCGGAGAAATATTCAAACTGACCACATTCGGAGAATCGCACGGTGATGCCATCGGCGGAATAATCGACGGCGTACCGGCCGGAATCCGAATCGACATTAAAGAAATACAGCGGCAACTCGACCGCCGCCGTCCCGGACAATCGCCGATTGTCACGCAACGCAACGAAAGCGACCGCGTGCAGATTCTGTCGGGTATGTTCGACGGAAAGACCACTGGCACTCCGATTGGTTTCATAATCGCCAACACTAACCAACATTCCGACGACTACGATAATATAAAAGACCTTTACCGCCCTTCACACGCCGACTATACATATTCCGCAAAATACGGAATACGCGACTATCGTGGAGGTGG
>URQP01000061.1 GCA_900550025.1 uncultured Porphyromonadaceae bacterium
TAGTGAGCCAGAACAAGCAGCTTGCCACTCCTGCGTCGGTCGATTCCATAGAGTCGTCGCTTGGGCAGGAAGACCACGTGAGTATGGGGGCCAATGCAGCGACTAAATGCGCACGGGTCGTGGAAAATGTATATAAAGTGCTTGGCGTGGAATTGATGAATGCCGCACAGGCTTTGGAATTCCGCCGTCCGATGAAGAGTTCTGCAAAGATAGAACAATTGTTTGCCGAATACCGCAAGTCGGTGGCATTCGTGGATGTCGACAGAGTGATGTATACAGAAATAGCAAAGTCTATAGAGTTCCTGAAAACGCACGATTATCTCTATGAAGACTGTTTATAAAAACATAAAACAGCTTATCGGGGCGTATGACTCTCCTGCCGGGTTGCTTGAAGGGGCGGCAATGGCTGCCGCTCCTATGACCGGAAACGCTTTTTTAATCGTAAAGGACGGAGTCGTGGAGAAATTCGGAGGGATGGACAGCCTTTCGGATGCTGATGTTGACGATGCCACGGTGGAGGATTTGTCAGGGCAGTTCGTGTTTCCTGCATTTGCTGATTCGCATACCCATATTGTCTATGCCGGCAGCCGCGAGCAGGAATATGAGGATAAGATCCGCGGATTGTCGTATGTGGAAATTGCAAGGCGCGGAGGCGGGATTCTCAATTCGGCCGACCTGTTGCGCCGTACATCGGAGAACGATTTGTACGAAATGGCTATGGAGCGGCTTATGCGGTGCGTGGAAGGCGGTACGGGCGCAATAGAGATTAAAAGCGGCTACGGACTTTCTACCGGGAGCGAATTGAAGATGCTTCGTGTCATACACCGTATGAAAGAAACTGCGCCGGTTGCTGTCAGGAGCAATTTCCTTGCCGCTCACGCTTTCCCGCGGGAGTTTGCCGATGACCACGATGGATATGTCTCGTTGATTGTTGGAGAGATGCTTCCTGAAGTGGCCAAAGAGGGGCTTGCCGATTTTGTCGATGTGTTTTGCGACGAGGGATTCTTCACTATCCAGCAAACGGAAAGGATACTTGCGGCTGCCTCCAAATATGGAATGCGGCCGAAAATCCATGCCAACGAGCTTGCACGGTCGGGAGGCATACAGCTCGGAGTGAAGTATGGCGCATTGTCGGTCGATCATCTGGAGCATACCGGCGATGAGGAAATAGCCGCGTTGAGAGGGAGCGGCACAGTCGCTACCGTATTGCCGGGGGCGGCGTTTTTCCTTGGTATGCCATACGCTCCTGCGCGGCAGATGGTTGATTGCGGATTGCCGGTAGCTGTTGCTTCCGACTACAATCCCGGCTCGTCGCCATCTGCAAGTATGAAGTTCGTGCTGTCGCTTGCTTCTATAAAAATGAAGCTGTCGCCTGTGGAGGCTTTGAATGCGGCAACTGTGAACGGAGCTAATGCGATGGGGCTTGGCGGAAGCCATGGGCAGATTGTCCCAGGCTGGAAAGCCAATTTCATAATCACCAAGCCGATGCCGTCATTTGCTTATTTTAGTTATGCCTATACGGAAAATTTGATTGAAAAAGTTGTGGTCAATAAATAATCGCTTCTATGGAATGTCCTAAGTTAATATCAGTCTTAATGGCGGTGATTTTGCCGGTAGCGGCACTTGCCGATTTGAAAATGCCTTCGATTTTTTCCGACAACATGATGTTGCAGCAAGCTACGAGTGTGAAGATATTCGGAAAGGCTGATGCCGGCGAGAAAATCACGGTTAAGGCATCGTGGGGAGCGGAAAATAGCGCGACGGCGGCTGTTGACGGAAAATGGGAATTGTATTTGGACACTCCTGCCGCGACATCCGACCCGCAATCGTTGGAAATAAAAGGAGAAAGCGGTATAGTTAGAATTGAAAATGTCCTGATAGGCGAAGTGTGGCTGTGTACAGGTCAAAGCAATATGGAGTTTCCCGTATGCCGTCAGGGCGACGGCAGTTGGGCTACTGGGATGCTTGGCGAGGAAGCAGAATTGGCCGACAGCGATTATCCTGAAATCCGCCTGTTTCAGGTCGCCCACCAGCTTGCGCCTGACGGCGAGAAGGACGATGTGGAAGGGAAGTGGACAGTTTGTAATGCCGGGAACCTCTATAATTTCTCGGCCGTGGCATACGTTTTCGGCAAGCGTCTGCATAAGGAACTCGGTGTGCCTGTCGGGTTGGTGCAGGACACATGGGGCGGCACTATCATCGAGGCATGGACAAGTATGGAAATAATGGAAAACAATCCTGATTATGCGGATGTGCTGGAGCGGTATTCTCTTGAAAAAATGGAAAAGGCGGGCTATCCGTGGAAAGTGCCTTCAACTTTGTGGAACGGTATGATAGTGCCGATTGCCGGATTTACGGTAAAAGGCAATATATGGTATCAGGGAGAGTCGAATGTGTTTGCCGACAAGCATTATGCCCAGGCTTTGATTAATCTGATTAACAGTTGGCGCGAGGTATGGGGGCAGCCGGATATGCCGTTCTATTTTGCGCAGATTGCGCCGTATGCCAATGCTCCCTCGCTCGGAGTGCGTGACGCGCAGTTTCAGGTGTGGCTTGAAAGCGGCTTGAAAAATGTCGGGATGGTGGCGACGGTCGACGTGGGCGACTCCATCGACATCCACCCCCGCAATAAGAAGGCCGTGGGCGAGCGTTTTGCCCGCTGGGCATTGGCGAAGCAGTACGGTAGGGACGTGGCTTGTTCCGGTCCGGTGTTCAAATCGCTGTCGCAAGAAGACGGGCGGTTGGTCTTGGAATTCGATTATGCGGAAGGCGGTCTTTCCACTTCCGACGGTGAGCCGATCAAAGCGTTTGAAGTAGCCGGCAGCGATAAAGTGTTCCGTCCGGCAGCCGCAGAAATAAAAGGAAGTAGGATAGAGGTGCATTCTCCCGATGTCGCTGAACCTGTAGCCGTGCGCTATGCGTGGAAAGACTTCTGCCGTGTCAACCTCGTCAACGCCGACGGCCTTCCCGCCGTCCCCTTCCGCTCCGACAGCTGGAGCATATACAGATAAAATGGCAATCCTTATCTGTTTGTTGTATGGAACTTAGAAGGGCAAATCCTGCCCATATCCTACGAACGGTTCATTAAGGACTTGTATTTCATTGTCTTCAAACAGTTGTGCTTGCTTTTGGAGTTTTTCCAAATACAGAGTACGTCTTGAAGTGTCGTTGATTTCCTCCCTGCGGGCTTTACTCAGTTCCAAGAATTCTTCATTTTGGTCTATGCCAAGGAATCGGCGTCCCAAAAGATTGGCAGCGATGCCAGTTGTACTGCTACCTGCAAATGGGTCTAAAATCCAAGCACATGGAAGGGTCGATGCCTGAATGATACGGGAAAGAACACATAATGGCTTCTGCGTAGGATGCTTTCCGCACGACTTTTCCCATGGGGCAATAGCCGGCAGCCGCCACACATCACGCATTTGAGTTCCGCCATTAATTTTCTTCATTAATTCATAATTAAAATAATGGGGTACTTTTTGCTCTTTACGTGCCCAAAGAATATATTCTGCCGAGTGGGTGAAATATTTGCATGACAGATTTGGTGGTGGATTTGTTTTCTCCCATGTAATGCAGTTCAATATCTTGAAACCTAATTCTGTCAGGCATCGGGCAATGGAAAAAATGTTATGGTAGGTGCCACTTATCCAAATTGTTCCATTGCTTTTCAATTTTTCCCGACAAACGGCAATCCATGATTTATCAAATAGATAATCCTCTTCATATCCGTTAGACTTATCCCATGCACCCTTGTTGACAGACACCATTTTGCCGCTTTGGACGCTTATTCCTCCATTTGATAAATGATATGGAGGATCTGCGAAAATCATATCAAACTTGAAGTCAAACGAATTCAACAGTTCGATGCAATCTCCTTTCAAAAGGGTAAAATCCTTATTCTCTGATTTATAGTAGGCAGTAGGCATTTATTAGATAAGCACTTTTGAAATTATTCCATTTTCAAGATCCGCAATGTTGTATAGATGTTCCAAAACGTCGAAGGTCTCCTTCAGATTGTTTTTTGCACTGCGCCAACCACAGCCATCGGTAAACCAAACAAACTTAAAATAGTCCAAGTCTTTAGTCTCCAAAGTGATAGTTTTATAACTACGGGCTGTTTCGTTCAGCTTAGAACCGCTACTTGTATAAAAGTTTGTCTCTATTCCATAGATAGTGTTCTCTCCTTTTACAACAAAGTCAAACCTCTTTTCAGCCCCACCATTATTAGAAATAGACGATAAGTCTATACCCCATTTAGCTTCTATTTCGTGGATATACATTTCCTTGAAATACGATTCTTCTTTCACGAGTCCGGCTTTGCAAAGAAAACTTTCCACAAGGTTCTCCATCAGATGGCCTCCACGATTCTTACGGCCATTGGAATCAAGTCCGGTTTCTATGCCTGTAACATAGTCCACGAGATTATTGACAATATGGTTTTCCATCAAGTCAAACAATCCAGTCTTACGCATAAATTTGGCATACTCCTCATTTGTGCAGTTAGGCTTGTCAAAGTGAAAATCAATCTGACCTTCTTCATCCATAGCCATAATGTCGAGTTCCCGTTTAGCCAAAAGAATAGGAATACAGCTTAATGTCTCAGGATATTGTGTTAAGATACTTTTAAATTCTTCTTCAATATTTTTTGAGCCAATAAGTGAGTTCAATATGTTAAGTGGGATTTTTATGGCATCTACATTGTTGAACACCTTATTAAAGTCAACATAATATCTATAATCAGCAATGGATGGTCTAAATCCAGCAAGCCAAGCATCAAACTCTCTCATATCAGTAAGCATTAGCGACATTTGAAATCATTATTTCTGAAATGGCACCACGACCATTCGCCTTTGAGTTTATCATTCTCGAAGCAGACACTCGCTTAATAGAAAACATTCCGTAAAGAAGATCAAAGAAATCATCTCCACTATCCACATTTTGCGGATCAGAATTACTTGCCACAAACAAAGATTTATGGGCTGCAATCTGCTCGCAGAAGTCACGCAGTCGCTTCTGTTCCTTATCATTAAACCCATCTTTTGCGTAGGATGTAAATGCGGAAGTTTCCGTAAGAGGACGGTATGGCGGATCAAAATAGTACAAGACATTATCGCCTGCATATTTCCCTGTCTGGGCAAAATCACCGCAAAGAATCTCCACTCGCTGAAGAACGGCAGAATCCGCCCATAATGTTTCCTCATCACAAATCTTAGGATTTGAATATTTCCCATGCGGGACATTAAACTTACCCTTAGAGTTTACACGATACAGACCATTGAAACACGTGCGATTCAAGAAGATAAACAATGCCGCTGTTTCCACTTCTGAGTTATTCCTCTCGTTAAAACGGTTTCGTTGCGACAAATAATAATTTTTTCTGGCAATTTCATCAAGTGCAAGATATTCTGATTGAATCCGCGTCAGTTCAACAATCAAATTTTCAACATCAGACTTTATCACACGATATGTGCAGATTAATTCTGCATTTATATCATTGATGATAGCTCTTGTTATGTTAGGGTATTCTTGCAAAATCCAAAACAACACAGCTCCCCCTCCAACAAAAGGCTCGACATAGGTCACTTCCTTCCTGTGTGATAAATCACAAGGTAGGGCCTTTTTTATATTTTCAAGGAGTTGGGTCTTTCCTCCGGCCCACTTGACGAATGGTTTTGCCGGGTATGTATATAATTTTTTCATATAAGTCCAAGTACTGCAACTGATACGCTCTCCGCATTGCTATGCAAAAATAGCGATAACCGTCCATTCCCCCAATAAATGAATCAATAAAAACAGCGTCTTTCACAAACCACACTACAAAAGACAATAAAACACCAGCGGGACAAACAAATTTCCTTTGTTCATCCCGCTGGTTTTCAATCTTTTAATCTATTCAAAGGGTATCAATACTCCTCCTCGTTGAAGAAAAAGTCCTCCTTGCTTGGATAGTCTGGCCAAATATCTTCTATACATTCGTAGACATCGCCTTCGTCTTCCATTTCCTGAAGGTTCTCGATAACTTCAAGAGGGGCGCCGGAACGCATCGCGTAATCGATGAGTTCTTCTTTGGTGGCAGGCCATGGCGCGTCTTCCAATTTTGATGCGAGTTCAAGAGTCCAATACATAATCTAAAAATTTTATTGTCTTGAAAAGTTCCGCAAAAATAATACCAAAAAAGGTATTAGCAATCTTTATCCCAGAAAATTTCTTCGATTTGGTTATGGATATTGTTAAATCTCGCTAAAACAAAGAAAAAGTCGCTCAGCCGGTTCAGGTAAGTCAACACGTTCGGGTCGATGTAGTTGCCGTTGGCGAGGGCCACCACACGGCGTTCGCAACGGCGTGTGACGGTGCGGCACACGTGCGCGAACGACGATATGCGGCTGCCGCCGGGAAGCACGAACGCCCGGAGCGGAGGAAGCTCTGAATCAAGCTCGTCGATTACGCGCTCAAGTTTTGTAATGTCGTTTTCCGACAAGCCGGCCGCTTTCGATGATGTGTTTGCCGGGTGGTCGGTAGCCAGATATGCTCCTATGCAGAACAGTTTGTTCTGTATGACTCTCAGATATTCCTTGATTTCGCTGGGGATATTGTGCAGGTTGTCGAGCACGCCTATAAAGGAATTCAGCTCATCTACAGTACCGTAGGCCTCGATGCGGGCATTGTCCTTCGATACTCTTCTTCCGCCGGCCAATGAGGTTTCTCCCCTGTCGCCGGTCATTGTGTAAACATTGCTTTTCTTTACCATAACTGAATGTTATTTTGTGAGTTGTTTTAATTTTTCGATACATTCTCCGGCCGATGATACGGCTACGATGCTGTCGACGGCCTCTTTTGAAGCAAGGCCGAGCTCCGCGAATTTTTGCAGTTGGGTAATGAGCGGGTCGAACACTCCGTCAATGTTGACGAGCAGTATTTTCTTGTCGAAATTGCGGCTTACCGTCATTTCTGCCAGAGTGCTCATCACTTCGTCTAAAGTGCCTATTCCGCCGGGCAGAGCCACGTAGGCGTCGCCCATCTCGCGGAGTGCCGTTTTCCGTTCTCCAAGGTCTTTTGTATAGATTATCCGGTCTGCCAGAGGGTCGGCGAGGTGGCGGAATATTTCCGGGATGACGCCGATGATTTTAGCGCCTGCGGCTTTGGCTGTTGCCGCAAGCGTATGCATCTGCCCGGCATTGGAGCCGCCGTAGACAAGTGCCGCGCCCATTCTTCCTATCCCGTCGGCGACCTCTGCCGTGGCTTTTTTGAAAGCCGGGCTGATGTTGTTGCGGGAGGATAGATATACTGTAACGTTCATTACTGAAAAATTTCTGCAAATATAGTGTATATATTATCCAAATATACCTCAAACGGCGAGAAATTTCCCTTTTCCGCCGCGGATGGATGTCTGGCGGCTGTAGCTTTGCGTTGTAAACCAAAAAATATTTGACACAATGGATAAGGAAAATGAAATTGATGAGCGTGCGGGTGACGGTGGAGCCGCTATGGAGGAATCGGTGCTTGCATTTCTTGCCAGACACTATCCCGGCGATGAAAAGTCGCTTGAGACTTTGACTTCTTTGCTTTCTGAAGTCGGCGGACTTGACGATGAGCGGTTGCTTGATGCCTTATACAAAGGCGTGAACTACACCCGCGACGTGGAAGCCGCGCGTGAGGAAGGGCGCATAGCCGGGCGTAACGAAAAAATAGAGTTGGAAATGCATTCCAATCCGGTCATTGACCCGGTTGACGACGGCGGCATGGACGACGGTTGCGACGATTTGCCGTTGTTGAGGCATATACGCCGCAGTGTGTGGGACGACTGATTAATAACCTTTTTATCTTAATCTTATCATGGAAAACAAAATGGATGGAAACAAGGCTGTCAAGTGCCTTAAAGTTGTAGTTGGGCTGGCCGCAATCGCGGCGTTGCTGTGGGCGATGGGCGACTGTAGCGGGGCGTTGCTCGCCATGCCGGTGATTGCCGGAGTGGCCGGCGGGAAACATTTGGTGGAGGAGCCGTTGACGATAGCCGCGGCCAAGCAGGCTTCTCCCGATTTGATTGTCAACGAGATTGACCGCCGCATAGTGAAGATACGCCCTATGGCTACTCCTGTCGACCAGTTGTCGCGCTACGCCGGGGCTAAGCGTGCGGGTAGCATGGTGGTGGACTATTATTCTGTTGACACGCGCCCGACCACGGCCCTCACCACTTCCGCCTGGGCCGGACCCGGTGATGCCGGCAGCTCGCGGGTGCAAGAGGCTTCGTTTACGGTTGACAATCCTTCTGTCATCGAAGTGTCGGAAACGGTACTGGTGAAAGGTGTGCCGGGATATGAGGCCGACGGCGTGACGCTGGCAAGTCAGGATTTGGTGCTTTATATCAAGGAAAAAGACGGCAGCACGGTTAAGGCGGTAGCAGTCAACGGCCAGACGCTTTCGGGATTCGAGCAGTGTGTACCGGCAATACCTTCAGGTACTACAATCGTGAGGATGGGCCGGGCCGCTTCCGAACTCGACGTGCAGACCCCGCAGTTCGAGGCTTTGCCTGTGAAGTCGCAGAATTTCTGCCAGATATTCAAGATGCAGATAGAGCAGAGCACGTTGCACAAGATTGCCAACAAGGAGGTGGGCTGGACTTTCAGCGATCAGGAGGAGGCTGCCGTCTATGACATGCGTCTCGGAATGGAGAAGAACTTCCTGTTCGGCATAAAGGCCCGCGTTTACGACGAGGCGAAGCACGAGGATATTCTTCTGACAGACGGTATATGGGGACAGGCCGGCGGTGAGTTCCGCTATGAGGAAGGAACGCTCGACCAGAACGCCGTGATTTCGATGATGCGCAAGGCGTTCACCGGAAATGCCGGAAACAAGCGCAAGGTGCTTATAGGCGGTTCCGGGCTTATCGAGCAGCTGAACAAGCTCGATTCCACCAAGGTGGTGATGGCCGGTGAAAGCGTGGTGAAGTGGGGGATAGATTTCACCGAGATGCGCTCCAAGTTCGGCAAGCTGTATGTACTGTTGTCGGAAGTGTTCGACGAATGCGGCATGGAGAACTGCGGTATGATAATCGACCCTGAATATTTGCAGAAATACAGCCACATACCGTTCACCACCGAGGAACTCAACCTGAAATCGGCCGGCGTGCGCAACACCGACGCCATTGTCCTGACTGAAGCGTCGTGCATGGTGCTGCGCTATCCGAAAGCCCACCTCCGCATCATCTGCGAGTGATTCCGCAGGGGTGGAGAAAAATTGTCATTCGGTTGTGGAAAATTTGTCACTTCAAGTTGACAAATTTTCCACGCTTTTATATGCGGGCGGTTGGCATGAGGTTTGATATATCATAAGGCGGATGCCGATGGGAGGCGGCCGGACGACGGAGCGTTTCCCCGGGGAATCCGGATAAAAAGAATGTAAAACTAAATTATAGGAGATATTTATTATGATGCCGATGAGAAGAAACAATCAGAGTTGGTTGCCAAGTATCTTCAATGATTTCTTTGACAACGAGTGGATGGAAAGAGCAAACGCTACGGCTCCGGCCATCAACGTGATTGAAAACGATAAGGAATACAAGGTGGAGTTAGCCGCTCCGGGTATGACGAAAGAGGATTTCGACGTCCATATCGACGAGGACAACAATCTTGTAATCTCGATGGAGAAGAAAGACGAAAAGAAGGACGAGAATAAGAACGGGCGTTATCTGCGCCGCGAATTCTCTTACTCGAAGTTCCAGCAGACGATGATTCTGCCAGACGATGTCGATAAGGAGAAAATCGCCGCTTCGGTCAACAATGGCGTGCTTGACATACAATTGCCGAAGTTGTCGAAAGGGGAGATGCCGAAACAGACACGTAATATCGAAATCAAATAAGCATTGCCATAGGGCAATCGCATAGATGAGTTCTGGAAACATAATGGAGCGGGGCAAGCCGTCGGCGGTTTGCCCCGCTTTTTTTGTGTCAGATGCGCAGCTCGTGCATGCACGCTTGCACCTCGGTGATGCTGCCCATGTGTTTGCCCATGTCGTCGGAGAGCTTGATGCACTCGCGCCATTGCTGTGCGGCGGTCATCTTGCATTGCGACAGCTTCATCACTATGTTGGCCGGCTTGTAGCCGGTGTCGTTGGTGAGGTTGGTGCCCACGCCGAACGAGCATTTTATCTTGCCTTTGCAATAATTGAATATGCGCAGGCACTTCTCGAAGTCGAGGGCGTTGCTGAAGATGATTGTCTTGCTCATAGGGTCGATGCCGAATTCCTTGTAGCGTGCCACGAGCAGGTCGATGAATCCTATCTCGTCGCCGGAGTCGCAGCGCACGCCGTCGAACAGCTTCGCCTGCTTGCGGCTGAGGTTCGATAGGAACGATTCCGATGTGTAAGTGTCGGCAAGGGCGGTGCCGAGGTCGCCGTCATAGACGTTGACCCAGTTCTCCAGTGCCATATAGTTGGCGTGTTTGTAGCCGAATTGCGCTCCGTGGAACATAAACCATTCATGGGGATGCGTGCCCATCATCTTCATCCGGTACTTCATCGCGAAGTGGCAGTTGGATGTGCCGGTGCAGTATTTTGAGTGCTCCTTAAGATATGCCACGACTTTGTCTTGTACATCGTAGGAGAAGCGGCGGCGCGTGCCGAACTCGGAGAAAGGCATCGCATTGCTGTCGGAAATGTCGATTTTACGTTGCAGCCGTTCCAGCATCGGTGGGATGTCAGGGACATGCTTGTTATAGGTGTTGCTCAACTCGGAGACGATGGCGAGAAGAGGCACTTCGTAGAGCGTCACCTTATATAGAAGGTCGGATACCTCGATATGCAGATGCCGCTCGTCGTCGAGCCACACTTTCACTTTCTCCGGTTCGAAGCGGAACGAAGCGAGCCATTCCCAATAGAACAGCGGCAGGAAGCGGCAGTCGCGCGACATGTATTCCAGTTCTTCAGCAGTGAGTTTTATTGATGCCATATCGGCGATTTCACGCTTCAGCACGTCGAGAAAGCCTTCGTCATATTGTATGTGGTCGCGGTCGCTGAAAGTGAATGTGCCCATCGCATAAGGAAACAATTTGATGTAGGCGTACGAGGTGGTGAACTTGTACAAGTCGGTATCAAGGATTGAGGTAATTATCATAGTGCTATGTTTTAATTGTTTGCTATGCCGTTTAACGCGGCGGTGAGCCGGGCGATGAACTCGTCGGCGAGCCCGCGCGTGAGCGTGAGCGGCGGAAGCAGCCGTATGACGTTTGTGCCTGACGCTCCGGTGAACACTTTCTGTCCGAAAAGCAGTTCAGTGCGCAACTGTTTCACCGGGAAGCCGAATTCCATGCCTATCATCAGCCCTTTTCCGCGTACTTCTTTGATTTGCGGGATTCCGCTCAGCCGTTGCATAAGGTATCCGCCTACGTCGGCGGCATTCTCGACGAGGTTCTCGCTCTCGAATATGTCGAGCACGGCTATTGCCGCCGCGCATGCGAGGTGGTTGCCGCCGAATGTGGTGCCGAGCATTCCGTAAGCCGGCTTTATTTCGGGGCTTATTATCACTCCGCTCATCGGGAATCCGTTGGCGATGCCCTTGGCCACGGTCACTATGTCGGCCTTTACACCGGAGTGCTGGTGCGCGAAGAATTTACCGGTCCTTCCGTAGCCCGACTGTATTTCGTCGGCAATAAGCACCACGCCATGGCGGGTGCAGTATTCGCGCAACTTGTGCCAGAATCCGTCGCATGGCACATTTATTCCGCCCACGCCTTGTATCCCTTCCACGATTACGGCAGCGACATCGCCTTTCTCCATTTCCCTTCCGGCAGCACCTGCATCGCCGAACGGCACGAACGTGACGCGCCGGTTGGCGTTGACCGGGGCCACGATTTTAGGATTGTCGGTTGCTTCTACGGCGAGCGACGTGCGGCCGTGGAACGCTTTGCTGAACGCGACGATTCTTGACCGCCCGGTGTGGAACGATGCCAGTTTCATTGCGTTCTCGTTGGCTTCCGCTCCGGAATTGACGAGAAACAACTGATAATCGTCGTAACCGCTTATCCGTCCCAACTTGTCGGCAAGGTGCTGTTGCAGGGAATTGTGTACGGAATTGGAGTAGAACACCAGTTTTTCCGCTTGCCGTTTCAGCGCGTCGACATAGTGAGGGTGGCTGTGACCTACTGAAATCACGGCATGCCCGCCGTAAAGGTCGAGATAGCGGTTGCCTTTGCTGTCGTAGACGAAGCATCCTTCGCCGCGGACAATCTCGATGTCGAAAAGAGGATATACGTCAAACAGTTTCATCGTTTATTTCTTTTAATGATTCAAGCACGGCAATACCCATAATTTGCAGCTTGTGGGGTAACTTGTGGGGTGCTTGTGGGGTCTTTTCCATAGGGCAATATTTTTTAGAAGGCGGAGGCTTTGAGGTTGAGGCTGGTACGCTCGTGAAGGCCGAACAGCAGGTTCATATTGTGTACGGCTTGTCCGGAAGCCCCTTTCAGCAGGTTGTCGATAACGGAAATTATCAGCAGTTTGCCGTCTTCTTTTTCAAGGTGAAGAATGCACTTGTTGGTGTTGACAACATCTTTCAAATCCGGCATCCGCTCGCTTAGGAACGTGAACCGGTGGTCGTCGTAATAGTCCTCATACAGTTTCTTAAGCTCGTCGAGGGCAATCGGGCAATCCATATATGCCGCCACGAATATTCCGCGCGAGAAGCATCCCCGCATCGGAATCAGGTCAATTTCGCTATTGAAGCTGTTCTGTACGGTGCTCAGAGTCTGGCGTATTTCGGCGAGATGTTGGTGCCGGAACGGCTTATAGACGGATATGTTGTCGTTGCGCCACGAATAATGCGATGTGGCCGACGGCTTTACGCCCGCGCCGGTGCTTCCGGTGATGGCGGTTATGTGGATGTCGCTGTTGAGCAGCAGGTTCTTTGCCAGAGGCAGCAGCGCAAGCTGTATTGCTGTGGCAAAGCATCCGGGATTTGCCACGTGCTTGCCTCGGATTATATATTTGCGGTTCAATTCCGGGAGACCGTAGATGAAATCGTGCGTGCCGTCATTGATGCGGAAATCCTGCGACAAATCTACAATTTTCATTTCCTCCGGTATCTCGTGCGATTCGATGAATTTCCGAGATTCGCCGTGAGGGGTACAGAAAAAAAGCACGTCCACTTTGTCGAATGGGGTTTCATTGGTGAACGCCAAGTCTGTTTCGCCGATAAGTCCCTGATGTACGCTGTCGATGCGGTTTCCGGCATTGCTTGTGCTGTTGACCCATGCCAGCTCGACATCCGGGTGGTTGATGAGCAACCGTATCAATTCTCCGGCGGTGTAGCCTGCGCCGCCTATTATACCTGCGCGTATCATATTTTTTTCTCTTTTGGATGGTTCGCGTAATATACCCGCAAGGGGGTGGAAAGCACTTTGATGAAGCCTTTGGCGTCGTCGGCTGTCCATCCTTTTTGCATTTCCCCGTATTCGCCGAACTTGGTTTTCACCAAATCGTCGGCCGACTCTACGCCTACCGTGAAGAATGACAGCGGACGCAATTCCATGATGACCGTGCCGTTGACATTGCGCTGCGACGATTCGAGCATCGCTTCGATGTCGCGCATCACAGGCTCAAGATACTGGCTTTCGTGGAGGAACATACCGTACCAGTTGGCCACTTGGTCTTTCCAGTACTGTTGCCATTTTGTGAGCGTGTATTTCTCGAGGAACTTATGCGCCGCTATAATCACCATCGGCGCGGCCGCCTCGAATCCCACACGGCCTTTGATGCCTATGATGGTGTCGCCCACGTGCATGTCGCGCCCTATGCCGTAGGGAGCGGCTATTTCCTCAATCTTGCGGATGGCGGCAATCTTGTCGCAGAACTTCTCGCCGTTGACGGCCGAAATCTCGCCGTTCTCGAAAGTTATGCGTAATTCTTCTTTGCCCTCTTTTTCCACCTGTTTGAGATATGCGCTTTCCGGCAGCCCTTTCGAAGAGTCGAGAATCTCGCCGCCGCATATCGAGGTGCCCCATATCCCCACGTTGTAGGAATATTTCATCTTGGCGAAATCGGCCACGAATCCGTGGCTGCGGAGATATTCTATTTCTTCGTCGCGGCTCAATGCGTTGTCGCGTGTCAGGGTTATGATTTCCACATCGGGGGCGAGGACAAGGAAAGTCATGTCGAAGCGTACTTGGTCGTTGCCTGCCCCGGTGGAGCCGTGGGCGATGGCGTCGGCACCTATCTCGTTGGCATAGCGGGCTATGGCTATGGCTTGGAATATGCGTTCCGAACTTACGGATATCGGGTATGTGCCGTTGCGCAGCACGTTGCCGAATATCATATATTTCAGGCTTTTGGCATAGTATTCCTGTGTAACGTCGAGTGTGACGTATTTTGTCGCTCCTAATTTGTAGGCGTTCTGCTCGTTGGCGGCGAGTTGTTCACGGCTGAAGCCTCCGGTATCGGCGCATGCCGCATACACCTCATAGCCTTTTTCTTTTGCGAGATACATCACGGTGTAGGATGTGTCCAGTCCTCCGCTGTATGCTACCACTACTTTTTTCTTCTTTTCCATATTGTCAGGTTTTTTAATTTCCGGTTTTGTCGGTTTGATGTTCTTCAGGGTCATAGAGCATGCCGGTGCAAAGGCACATACGGCTGCCGTTGCGTTGCAGTATGTCGAAATTCACGCAGCTTTCGCATCCTTTCCAGAAAGCCGCGTCGTCGGTCAGTTGCGAGAATGTGACAGGGCGGTAGCCCAATTCGCTGTTCATTTTCATTACTGCTGCGCCTGTCGTCAGGCTGAATATCTTGGCTTCAGGGAACATTTTCCTTGAAAGCTCGAATATGTTGCGCTTGATGCGTTTGGCCAGTCCTATGCCGCGGAACTCGTCGGCTACAATCAGTCCGGAATTGGCCACGAACTGGCGGTTGCTCCAGCTTTCGATGTAGCTGAATCCGGCGAACCTTCCTTCGTAGGTGGCCACCACAGCCTTGTGCTCAAGCATTTTTTGCCTTACGTATTCCGGAGAGCGTTTCGCTATTCCCGTGCCGCGCACTTTTGCCGCGCGCGCGATGGTGTCGAGTATTTCGTCGACATATTTAACGTGCTTTTCGCCGGCTACTTCTATATTAATGTTGTTTATGTCAATCATTTTGCTTTCAGGTTGTTATGGTTTATCGGTATGAAGCGTTGCAGTGCCTGTATCGCGCGTTCCCGCGTTACATCCTCTTTGAGGACAGCGAACACAGTGTCTGCTCCGGCTATAGTGCCTAAGATTTCGTCGGGGCGGCTCATGTCGATGTCGTATGCTAGTCCGCCGGCATAGCCGTTGCGGGTTTTTATCACGGCTATGTTGCCGGAGAAAGTAAGCGAAACGAAGCCTATCTGGCTGTTCGGCGAAGCCGGCCCTTGGTTGATGGTCAGCATCTTGTCTTTCACTTCGTTGCTGTCGGGCACGATATATACGTAACTTCCTTTGTCGGTGGCTACTTTCGTCACTTTCAGCGTTTTCAAGTCGCGTGACAGCGTGGCTTGTGTTACCGGGTAGCCCCGTTTGGCAAGCAGTTTCACGAAGTCCTCCTGACATTTGACGCTCTGGGTGGCTATTATTTCAAGGATAGCCTGCAGCCTTGACGTTTTATTCTTCATACGTAGAATATTCTGATAACGTTGTATATTATGCAAATATACACAATTTATACATATTGATACAGTATGGATGCAGTTGATTTTGATATGCGGTTGATAGTATAAGTTTATCAGGCTTTGCGAGCAAGCTTATTCAAACCGCCAGATAATCAGTCCCACTTTTTCTCCGCTTGAATTTTTAGGCACGGAAAAGCGCGATTTGAGCGAAGCCTGCTCGCAGCTTCGTCGGACTTGGCTGTTGGCCGCGGCTGCTCCTTTGCCTCCTGCGTATGTGGCTTCGATTACTTTTCCGGCTGAGTTGACACGCACGCGTATGCGCACTTCTCCGTCGACACTGCTGGCCGGCCGGCCCCATGAGGAAAGGGTGTATCCTACGCCGAGCGTGTGCCCCGGTTGTCCTGACAATGCTCCATGGTCGGCATTCCCGTTTTGGGAGCCGCTTTTGCCTCCGCCCGGTTTCCCGAACGCTCCTTTTACGTCGCTGCTTATCCTGCGGCTTTCGTTCTGCTGGCGTTCACGCTCCTTTTTTGCCCGGGCCTGTGCCTCAAGCTCTTCTTTCGACGGGCCGTTCTGTTTCTTTTCAGACGACATTTCTGAGCTTTCGTTAGTCGATACGAGCGATGTGCCTTCTCCTTGCTCGCCGGAATTCATTTCGTCTTCGGCTTGGAGGGAAGACTCGTCGGCCGTGGAGCTTGCCGCCTCTCCATTGTCGAGATTCGGCAGCGGCATATCGCCGAGCATCACGTATTCTCCGCCGAATGTGATGTCGGCCTTCGGTTGTAGCGGCGGG
>URQP01000062.1 GCA_900550025.1 uncultured Porphyromonadaceae bacterium
CCCCAGCCACTTCCCGGTCTATCTTTTAGCGTTGATTCTATCCGTATTGTATTGTTCCGTCAGGATTGCGGTATTTGTCGAAACTTTTCTCGTACTGGTCCATAGCGCGCAAGCTCATGCCCATGCTTGAGAAACCGCCGTCGTGATAAAGATTCTGCATCGTCACCTTACGAGTGAGGTCGCTAAACATGACAATACAGTAATCGGCACATTCAGCAGCGTCGGCATTTCCAAGCGGCGACATACGGTTTGCAAAATCCATAAGCGACTCCATGCCCTTTACTCCGCTTCCTGCGGTAGTCATTGTGGGCGACTGGGAAATTGTGTTTATCCTCACATGCTTCTCGCGCCCGTATATGTAGCCGAAACTACGGGCAATCGACTCAAGCAAAGCTTTTGCGTCAGCCATATCATTATATCCGAACAACGTGCGCTGCGCCGCCACATACGACAAAGCCACAATGCTCCCATATTCATTGATTGCATCCAATTTCTTTGCGGTCTGAATCATTTTATGAAATGATATGGCAGAAATGTCGAGCGTCTTGTTCAACAAATCATAATCAAGGTCATCATAAAGCTTTTTCTTACGCACATTTGGCGACATGCCAATGGAATGAAGCACGAAATCGATTTTTCCGCCAAGGATTTCAACGGATTTCTGGAAAACCATTTCCAAATCATCACAATTAGTGGCGTCTGCCGGAAGAATCTCAGCATTAAGTTTCTCACCCAACATCGAGACATCCCCCATACGCACTGCCACAGGAGTGTTCGACAGAGTGATAGTAGCACCCTCCTCTACGGCTCTCTCGGCAACTTTCCACGCAATACTGTTGGAATTAAGGGCACCGAAAATCACTCCTCGTTTCCCTTTCAACAAATTAAAACCCATTCTTTTAAGTTTTTCGTTTATACAATCTTTTCGCGACAAAGGTAGTAAATTTCCGCCACACACTAAAATACCTATAAAATATAACAAACAGAGTTAACAAATAAATTCTTCATATTGCGTCCGGCTTACTTTATCTTCCACAAAGGCTAACGTATCCCCACATAACAAAATCAAACAAGTTTGGTTGTTTTACCCTCGACTTTCGCTATCTTTGGATAAGACAGGCTGCGCCTCGGGAAAACAAATTCAAGCGAGCTTGATTGTTTTTCACTCGGCTTGCACTATCTTTGCATCAGAAATCAGAGGCATAATTGTGAAAAATATATTACAAAGGACAATAACAGGGATTATCTATGCCGCATTACTCATAATAGCGGCAATTGGTGGAGACGCTTTCTTCGCTACAGTGTTCAGCACAATCCTGACATTAGGAATCATTGAGTTTTCAAAACTATATACGAACAATAATACGCCGCACCAATGGCTATGTACAGTCATTGATGTCGCCGGAGGGCTCTCTCTATTTCTCTCTACATTCTTTTACTATAAATCAGGCTGCGTAAATCCGCTATTCTGTTACTTGCCTTATCTAATAATACGTCCTATAATACAATTATACCTGAAAGGACATAACGCCATCGAATGCCTTAAGACATCTGCAATGTCACAGATATATGTGGCAGCCTCGATATGCATGCTTAATCCGCTGTATTTCAAATACGGCACACCTCAATTGCTCCTTGTCTGCCTGATATTCATCTGGATAAACGACACCGGGGCTTTCTGTGTCGGCTCATTGTTAGGAAAACACAGGCTATTCGAAAGGATTTCCCCTAAAAAATCATGGGAAGGCTTCTTCGGCGGATTATTTTTCAACATAATAGCCGCGTTAATCATTTACTGCTATTTTTTCGACATTGCCGATCTTTTCACAATAGCAGAATGGACGCTGTTTGCAGTGGTAATAACCGTATTCGCCACTTTCGGCGACTTGATAGAATCAATGATTAAGCGCAATGCAGGAGTAAAAGACTCCGGACATATATTGCCGGGGCATGGAGGGATTCTTGACCGAATCGACAGTCTCTTGCTTGTAATACCGACATCGCTATTATTCTTTTATCTGACATTATAAAAAAATCATTTCCACAATGAGCAAGCAAAGATATGACCTTCGCGGTGTATCCGCCTCAAAAGAAGACGTGCACAACGCCATTAAAAATGTAGACAAAGGGATTTTCCCCAACGCTTTCTGCAAAATAATACCCGACATCTTAGGCGGCGACGACAAGTATTGCAACATCATGCATGCCGACGGAGCCGGAACGAAATCATCACTTGCATACGTATACTGGAAAGAGACAGGAGACCTGAGCGTGTGGAAAGGAATCGCGCAAGATGCTCTCATAATGAACATAGACGACTTGCTATGTGTAGGCGCGACCGACAATATATTGCTATCGTCGACAATAGGACGTAACAAACTCTTGATACCGGGCGAAGTGATTGCTGCTATAATCAATGGCACAGAAGAACTGCTTGCCGAGCTGCGCAATTTAGGCATAGGCATCTACAGTACCGGCGGAGAGACAGCCGATGTAGGCGACCTCGTGCGCACCATCATAGTAGACAGCACTGTGACATGCCGTATGAAACGCTCGGACGTGATAGACAATGCCAATATTCAAGCCGGCGACGTAATAGTCGGCCTGTCATCATCAGGCAAAGCGACCTACGAGCATGAATATAACGGAGGAATGGGCAGCAACGGGTTGACATCTGCCCGACACGACGTATTCTCTAAATACATAGCAGAAAAATACCCTGAAAGCTATGACAAAAATGTCCCTGAAGATTTGATTTATTCAGGGAAGCTTAAACTGACGGACATAATTCCTGAAACAGAATTGACCGCTGGCAAGCTTGTCCTTTCACCGACCCGCACATACGCTCCCGTAATAAAGAGAATATTAGACGAAATGCGTCCATCGATACACGGCATGGTGCATTGTTCAGGAGGAGCACAGACAAAAGTGATGCATTTCGTCAACAACAAACACGTAATAAAAGACAATCTATTCCCTATCCCGCCATTGTTCCGCATAATCAAAGAGCAATCCGGCACCGATTGGAAGG
Source organism: uncultured Porphyromonadaceae bacterium (assembly GCA_900550025.1). Taxonomy (GTDB): domain Bacteria; phylum Bacteroidota; class Bacteroidia; order Bacteroidales; family Muribaculaceae; genus Limisoma; species Limisoma gallistercoris. The sequence continues at coordinate 3,032 of URQP01000062.1, forward strand.
AAATGTACAAGGTTTTCAATATGGGCCACCGGATGGAAATATACACCTCGGAAGAAAATGCCGGACGCATAATGGAAATATCACAAAGTTTCGGAATAGAGGCGCGCATAATCGGGCATATCGAGGACGACGACCATAACCACCTGACAATAAAGTCGGAATACGGCACTTTTGAATATTGATGCATAGACTGTCGAGTATTCCTTTATTTGCAAGCATACTCATACTGACGTTATGCAATATGTCTTGCAACAACAAAAAAAACAATAGCGTCGTGGCAAGCCATAACTTGCCCGACACTATTGTCGTCGGGACACTGTACAGCCCTACTTCATATTTTCTGTACAAGGGCGATGTCATGGGGTATCATTATGATTTGATAACAAAATTCGCAAAAGACAAACACATAGCAGTTGAATTCAAAATAATGCGCAGCCTGCCTGCCCTTCTTGAAAATTTAGATTCTGCCAATATCGACATTGTGGCCTACAACATACCGATAACAGCAGAATACAACCAACGAATAGAACACTGCGGGCTATGCAACATCACCAACCAAGTGTTAGTCCAGCCGACTGAAAACGGCAAGAAACAAATAACCGACGTCACACAATTGAAAGGGAAAGATGTATATGTAGAAAAAGGCTCAAAATACGAGGCACGCTTATTCAATCTGAACAACGAAATAGGCGGAGGCATAAAAATCCACACTATCGCACGCGACACACTAATGCAGGAAGACCTCATAGAAATGGTTGCCGACAGAGAAATACCTATGACCATTGTGGACAGCGACATAGCGCATCTCGACCATTCATATTATCCAAACATAGATATCAGTATCGACATAAGTTTTCCCCAGCGCTCATCGTGGGCAGTAAGGAAAACGGACAAATGGCTTGCCGACTCCATCAATGAATGGGCAAAACAAAAAGCGGTGATAGATACCGGACATAGTTTGTTCCATCATTACTTTGAGACAGACAAAACGACTTCAGAAGGAGAAATCAATATGCGGATGCTAAAGCGCGGAATAGTATCGCGATACGACGCATTCTTCAAACAAGAGGCAAAACACATAGGATGGGATTGGAAATTGCTTGCCGCACAAGGCTATATAGAATCGAACTTTAATCCGGACGCAGTATCTTGGGCAGGAGCAAGGGGCATAATGCAGCTTATGCCTGCCACGGCCCGGCGTTATGGACTCGACGAAAACAACATATCCGACCCTGAAAGCAGCATAAAAGCCTCTGTCCGGCTTATTTCCGATTTAGACAAATCGTTGTCGAAATATGTCCCTGACAATGAAGAGCGGAAGAAATTCATACTTGCCGCCTATAATTCAGGCATAGCCCATATATACGATGCCATAGCCCTCGCCCGGAAATATGGGAAAGACCCGCAGATATGGAACGATAATGTCAGTGAAGCCCTGTTGATGAAAGCTTATCCGGAATATTACAATGACGAAGTGTGCAAATACGGATATTTCAGAGGAAGGCAGACTGTGAAATACGTAACCGAAGTACTACGCATTTACCATCTATACAAAAGATACTGATTGCTGGACATTTAGGCAATAAAACAACCCAAATGGTATAATTTTACACTATTTTTATCTGCTTTTACTAAAAACATTTCGTACATTTGTAGATATTAAATATAAACTTTTATCATTATGAAGAAGAAATTATTTCCTATCTGCTCTGTAGTGCTCGCCAGCTCTATGCTGTTCTCTTCATGCATAGGAAGTTTCGGGCTGAGCAACAAGGTTCTCTCATGGAACCAACAAATCAGCAACAAATTTGTAAACGAATTGGTGTTCATCGGTTTCTGGATTCTTCCAGTCTATGAAATCTCGATGCTTGCAGACGTCATAGTTATCAACAGCGTCGAATTCTGGTCGGGCAGCAATCCTATTGTGGCAGGCCAAAAAGTAGTAAACGGAGAAGACGGCCGCTATTTGGTTGAATGGAACAAAGACGGATACACAATCACAAACGAGTCGACACAATCGGTTGTTGAATTGAATTTCAACGAAGACGAAAGAACTTGGTCGGTTGCAACACCGGAAGGTGATATTCCATTCCTTACATTCGTGGACGACACGCACGTAAAAGTCCCGGCAGGAAACGGCGAATATCAAATCGTTGAACTTTCACAAGCCGGAGTAATGGCATATCAGGAATATGCGTCAAAAGCAAATCTTGCAATGAAATAAAGTCAAGCCAAACGATAAAAAACGGCAGGATGCGTCCGCATTCTTGCCGTTTTTCTTTATCATGGCTCTTATCAATCTCACATACCAATACAATGATAACAGAATCCAGCTTCCGACAATTCGGAAGGGTCGTAGATATTCCGTCCGTCTATGATTATATTTCCTTTCATAGCCTTATGTATGACATTCCATGATGGCAATCTGAACTCTTTCCATTCAGTAAGCAAAGCCAAAGCATCAGCATCGACGACAGCATCATACATATCTCGGGCATAAGCTACAATATTGCCCAAACGACGGCGGCATTCATCCATAGCCACAGGGTCGTACACAACGACGTCCGCGCCGGCTTCAAGCAGTTTTCCAATTACCACCAACGATGGAGCTTCACGCATATCGTCTGTCTCAGGCTTGAAGGAAAGTCCCCATACGGCAATTCTCTTACCTTTCAATTCGCCATGCAAAGCATCATGCAATTTTTTGAATACTATTCCTTTCTGATACTCATTGACAATCTCCACGGCTTCTATTATGCGCATATCGTAACCGTTCTCCTTCCCGGTATGTATCAAAGCTTTCACGTCTTTCGGAAAGCATGAACCGCCGTATCCACATCCCGCATAAAGGAATTTATTGCCTATCCGTATGTCCGAGCCAATACCTTTACGCACCATATTTACATCCGCCCCTACCAGTTCGCATAAATTCGCGATGTCATTCATAAAAGAAATTCGCGTAGCCAGCATAGAATTCGCGGCATATTTCGTCATTTCCGCCGACGCAATATCCATAAATATCACACGGAAATTGTTCAACAGAAATGGACGGTAAAGACGTTCCATCACTTTACGCGCCCTCTCACTCTCTATTCCGATAACGACACGGTCGGGCGACATAAAATCTTTTATCGCCGCCCCTTCTTTCAAAAATTCAGGATTGGAAGCCACCTCGAATGGGACATCTTCCCCACGTTTGGCCAATTCTTCATTGATTACCTGTTTTATTTTTTTCGAAGTGCCGACAGGAACTGTACTTTTTGTGACTAACAGTGCATATTTTTTAATATTCTGACCGAATGTGCGGGCAACATCCAGCACATATCGCAAATCAGCACTACCGTCCTCGTCCGGAGGGGTACCGACCGCACTAAACACGACTTCCACATCGTCTATGACGCTTTCAAGCGATGTCGTGAAATGAAGCCTTCCGGCATCCATATTACGAGAGACCAGTTCGTCCAGCCCCGGCTCATATATAGGAATTATCCCTGCCTTAAGATTTTTAATCTTACACTCATCAATATCCACGCATGTCACGTCCACGCCCATTTCAGAGAAACATGCGCCGGAAACCAAACCGACATAACCGGAACCGACAATAGCAATTTTCATATTATTACGAATTAATTTTTTCAATCAATGAAGGATGGATAAAAGCGGTGGCCACAGCTACCACTCCCGGAATTGAAACAACGACACGGCGGTCGCCTTTCACACGCATCAACACACCTTCGCTTCCTCTAAAAATACCGCCTGTCACCCTCACCCTATCGCCTTTCTTTATATTCAATTCCATCGGATCTATATACACAAGCCCTTCATCATTCGTACCTGCCACATTCATAAAATTGCTCATTTGACAATCAGGCGCAATAATCGGAGTATGCTTTTCTTTATCCATCATATAACGGATTGGCAACACCGTCGTAGCCTTATAGTCCTTCATCTCATCAGGCGACATTCTTATAAATATAAGGTTGTGGACAGACGGAACCAATTTGCGGCTTTTCTTGCCGTTTTTGACAAAATCCTTATAGCACATAGGGATGAACGATTCCACCCCTCTGACATCCAAGTCCGCTTTCACTTTAAGTTCGCGATTATAAGTTACCCTTAACGCAAACCACACCTTATCTGAAGCATCAATTTGATTCATACGGCAAAGATAACGAAAGTAGAGTCATAATACAAATGAAGCTAATGTGAGTTGGAATCCCGATTGAATTCTCTAAATTTGCAAAACAATCAATTTAATTGCAATGACCGGCATTGACAAATTCAAAAATTCAGTCTATGACATAGTCAAATCGATTCCATACGGAAAAGTATTGACATATGGACAAATAGCGTGGCTTGCCGGGCAGCCCACATATTCACGACTTGTCGGCAGAACCCTACGGGGAACGAAAGAAAATCTCCCATGCCCCCGTGTGGTCAACAGCCAAGGCAGGACCGCCCCTGACTGGGAAGAACAAATAGAGTTGCTGAAAGCAGAAGGCGTAAGGTTCAAGAGAAACGGATATGTTGATTTAAAAAGTTCCAATTGGGATTTATCCACGAATACCGATACCGATAAAAAGCAAACAGAGACTTAATCTCTATTTTCTTTGTATGGCAGATGTGAAAAATGGGGATTTTTATGTATGTTTGCAAAAATATTGACTTTATAAACATGAGTGAAAACAAATTTTTAAACTTCATAAAGAGGCATCCTATAATATCAGCTATAATCTCAATAATCATAGTCGATATTTTATTACTTGTAATCGCTTCCTTCGGTTTGAATTGGTTTACCAATCACAACCAATATCAAATAGTTCCGGATTTAAAAGGAATGAATGTAGAAGAAGCCGCGACCAAACTCCAACGCAGCAACCTCATACTCGAAATATCCGACTCCATTTTCGAGGCAAGCACATCTCCGGGAAGCGTAATCATACAAACGCCAAAAGCAGGCTCTAAAATCAAGAACAACCGTACAATTTATGTCACCATACGTTCTTTCTCCACACAGCAAGTGGAAATTCCATCCATCGTCGACCTATCGCTACGGCAAGGCATGTCGACGCTGGAAGCGGCAGGCTTTAAAAATATCGCTGTAGAAAAAATACCCTCTGAATTTTCAGATCTTATTTACGACTTGAAAATGAACGGATTGTCATTGTCTCCGGGCGACAAAGTTCCTGTCAACGCAAAACTTACGATAATAGCAGGCGACGGACTTTTGCTACAAGCCGACTCCGTAATTCTCGACGACTACAATGAAGCTGTGATAGAAGAGAACGCCACTGACGAATATTCAGACTACGAATATTAAAAAACAGCGGGACAATGACAGACGAAAAAGAGCGTATTATCACAGAATTTGACGACGAGCCGGAAGACGGAATAATTACAGCAGACGGCAACAAAGAGCTGTGGGAGCATTACCGGTTCACCGCAGAAAAAGGACAGGCACTGCTACGTGTTGACAAATTTCTTGTATCACACATAGACAAGACATCACGCAACAGGATACAGCAAGCGGCCGATGCCGGATGCATATTAGTCAATGGAAAGCCTGTAAAATCAAATTATCGGGTAAAGCCCTTCGACGTGGTTTCTTTGGTCATGGACCGCCCGAAATACGAACTCGAAATCATACCCGAAGACATTCCTCTCGACATAGTTTACGAAGACGATGCTTTGCTGGTAGTCAACAAACCGGCAGGACTGGTAGTACACCCCGGACACGGAAATTACAGCGGCACATTGGTGAACGCGCTTGCCTATCATTTCCGCGACAATCCCGACTATGATGTCAGCGACCCGCGCCTCGGACTGGTACACAGAATCGACAAGGACACATCCGGCCTGCTCGTCGTAGCCAAAACGCCTGACGCAAAGACGAATCTTGGCAAACAATTCTTCAATAAGACAACCCACAGACAATATGTAGCGGTTGTATGGGGACAATTCAACGAAGAAAGCGGTACAATCGAAGGAAACATAGGGAGAAGTCTCAAAGACAGATTGCAAATGGCCGTCTTTCCCGACGGCGATTACGGCAAACACGCTGTCACCCACTATAAAGTAATCGACAACCTTGCGCATGTGGCCGTGGTGGAATGCAGGTTGGAAACCGGACGCACCCATCAGATACGCGTGCATATGAAACACATAGGCCATCCTCTTTTCAATGACGCGCGCTATGGCGGAGACAAAATCCTGCGAGGGATAGCCACATCGAAATATATGCAGTTCGTGCAAAATTGTTTCAAAATATGCCCGCGTCAGGCCTTGCACGCCAAAACTCTCGGATTCATACACCCCACGACAGGGAAAGAGATGTTTTTCAACAGCGAAATACCTCCCGATATGGATTCATTGATAAAAAAATGGAAAGAATATTATTCTTCCACCCGCTAAAATGTATTCAATTGTCGGATTTTATAAAAATTAATGCCGTCAATACTTGCTTTACCCTTTTGCAATCCTTATCTTTGTAAGGAGTAATATGGTATATTGCCGGAGTTTTTTCATTCGGCATTATGCAATGCTAATAATGACACAATTTGGATATATAAGCCTAAAATAACAGATATGGAAGAATTGGTTACACCAAAAGAATATAGCGACATCTGTCCGTTTTCAGACGGTGAGTTCCATTCCAAGATGGAAAAGATGGTGACAGAAGAAGGTTTTAAACACGCTGTCACGTGGGTTATGCCCGACATCGACTATGACGCTTTCTGCAAACAGTTGCTTCTTATCGACAATAAAAACGATTTCCAGTATAAAGTGATGTTCCCTTTCTTGGAAATGTTGGCGGCAAAAACCACCGACGGCATCTCCGACTGCGGAGTGGAACAAAACGTCGAATACGGCAAGGCATACACAATGATAACCAACCACCGCGACATCGTGCTCGATGCCTCATTCCTGAACCTTGCCCTGCTCCGGCATAAGTCAAGGACTACGGAAGTGGCAATCGGCGACAATCTGCTAATCTATGACTGGATAGAAACGCTTGTCCGCCTTAACAAAAGCATCATTGTAAAACGCGATGTAGGTATGCGCCATACCTTGGAGGCCGCCGCCCAACTGTCAGGATACATTCACTTCGCGATAACGCAGAAAAACGAATCCGTATGGATTGCGCAAAGACAAGGACGTGCTAAAGACAGTAGCGACGAGACACAGGAAAGTCTTATCAAAATGCTCTCTATCGCAGGCGGCAACAGTTTCTTGGACAATATTCTTGAACTGAACATAATGCCGGTGGCAATCAGCTACGAGCTTGATCCCAATGATTACCTGAAAGCCCGTGAATTCCTCTTGAAAAAGAAAAATCCTGATTTCAAAAAGACACAGCGCGACGACCTTTTCAGTATGGAAACCGGACTGCTTCAAAATAAAGGCAGAGTGCATTTCACATTCACCGGCTGCATCAATGATGAAATCGAGAAACTGCGTGATTTAGACAAAAAAGAACAACTCTGCAATGTATGCCAGATAATCGACAAGCGCATACATGGTAATTACAGAATATACCCCGGAAACTACATTGCTTTCGATGAACGCTACAGTACAGACCGTTTCAAAAACGAATATACTGATGACGACATAGAAAAATTCAACTCGTACATCAACAAACAGCTTGACAAGGTGCAAAACGAGGTCGATTTTGAGATTAGCGGCGAGGAAAGGGAATATATGCACGGACTGATGCTCGTGATGTATTCAAATCCGCTTGTCAACAAACTGACGGCAACCGGTATGATGTAATAAAAGGGTCATGAGGTTCTCGTTTGCAGTATCCATAATTTTTGCGGTCATATGCATCGCGACCGACATTGTCATATACAAAAGGCTGTACAAGCATAAAAAGCTGCGGACAGTCCATTCCATAATATCCGCGGCAATATATCTGATGCTAATCAGTGTGCCGGCCGTCTTGGCAACCGGATATTCCGGAACCCACGTGATGCAGTATGCCATGTGGGCATTGTTCACTTGCGCGTCTGTATTCCTGCCTAAGACATTTTACGCCATATTTTTCATATTTTCCAGAATACCGTTATTATTCAAGAAAAAACCGGTAAAGATTCTGTCAAAAATCGGAATCGCCATCGGTTATGCCATATTCGCCACTATATGGTGGGGGGCATTGGTGACCACTCACCAAATACAAGTGAACGAAGTGACCGTTGAATCGCAAAAAATCCCCGCAGGATTCGACGGCTACAGAATAGCCCAATTCTCCGACCTCCACACCGGGACATTCGGCGACAACACCACAGTTGTCAGAAATATGGTGAATCAAATGAATGCACTGAGCCCCGACTTGATAGTATTCACCGGCGACATTGTAAACAATTCGTCCTCCGAACTGCTGCCGTTTATCGACGAGTTGAAAAAAATGAAAGCCAACGACGGTGTCCTATCAATTTTAGGCAACCACGACTATGGAGATTACAAAAAATGGAAATCAGAAACTGACAAGCAAAATAATCTCTCCCGCCTCATATCGTTGCAACGCGATTCCTTGGGATGGAACCTGCTGCTGAACCAACATACATATATAAAGCACGGAAATGATTCATTATTGATAATAGGTGTGGAAAACTGGGGGGAACCGCCTTTTTCGACCCACGGCAACCTGAAAGCGGCAATGCCAAGCGACAATGGCTACAAGAATTTCAAATTGTTGCTTTCCCATAATCCGAAACACTGGGAAATGGAAGTTGCCGGAAAAACGGATATAGACCTGACCCTTTCCGGACATACACATGCAATGCAAATGATGATAAGTCTTGGTAATAAGAAATATTCACCGTCGTCCATGCGCTACATACATTGGCAAGGGCTATACGGAGACAGCGGGCAACAATTATATGTAAACATAGGCATGGGAGAAGTCGGAATCCCGATGCGCATAGGCGCGACTCCAGAAATCACCGTAATCACATTGAAACGTAAATAATAAAATGGATAGCATATCTTTCATAGCGGCAGAAACAGGAATCGCACAAAAGCAAATTGCATCTACTATCAAATTGCTTGACGACGGAGCGACAATACCTTTCATAAGCCGCTATCGCAAAGAAGCGACACAGGGTCTTGACGAAGTCCAGATACAATCAATCGCCGCCGCATACGAAAAAGCGAAAGAATTAAAGAAACGGAAAGAATTCATCATTGAAACAATTTCCCAGCAAAACAAACTTACCGACAGCCTAAGACAGCAGATAGAAAATTGTTTTGACGGCAATGTACTCGAAGACATTTACCTGCCTTTCAAGCCAAAACGCCGCACGAAAGCGGAAACAGCACGCGAAAACGGACTCGAGCCGCTTGCAAAAATCATTATGGCACAGAATGCTCCAGACATCGCCCATACGGCCAAACGTTTTGTCAACGGGAAAGTGACCGATGAAAAAGCTGCAATCGACGGCGCGCTTGACATCATAGCAGAATGGGTATCGGAGAATCCTGCCGTGCGCGAGGCTGTCCGCAAGGCATTCTCTCACGAAGCGGTGTTGAGCTGCAAGACCGTAAAAGGAAAAGAAACGGAAGCGGCCAATTTCCAAAACTATTTCAACTTTTCGTCACCTCTTAAACGCTGCAAATCCCACCAGATACTTGCCATGCGCAGAGGCAAAGAAGAAGGCCTGCTGCAAACGTCTATCGACATCGATACAGACAAGATAATCGAACGGATATCACGACGGTTTGTCAAGAACAGTTCAGAGTCGGCAACGCTTGTCAAAAAAGCCATAGCCGACAGCTATAAACGCCTTATCAAACCATCAATAGAAAACGAGTTTGCGGCATCGAGCAAAGCTAATGCCGACGACAAGGCTATTTCACTTTTTGCCGACAACTTGCGGCAATTGCTTTTTGCTCCTCCATTGGGGGAGAAACGCATACTCGCAATCGACCCGGGATTCCGCACCGGATGCAAGGTAGTATGCCTTGACGTACAAGGCAACTTTCTGCATAACGACACCATATACCCCACTCCGCCACGCAATGAAACCGCAATCGCCGCCAAGAAAATCAACAATATGATTGAAGTTTACCAAATAGACGCAATAGCCCTTGGCAACGGTACGGCAAGCCGCGAGACGGAACAATTCCTTAAAAAACTGCACTATAATCGCGATATCCGCATATATGTGGTAAGCGAAGACGGTGCATCGGTATATTCCGCTTCAAAACTTGCAAGAGAAGAGTTCCCTGATAAAGACGTCACTGTCCGTGGGGCTGTCTCCATCGGCCGCAGGCTGCTCGACCCATTGGCGGAATTGGTGAAGATAGACCCGAAATCAATCGGCGTAGGACAATACCAGCACGATGTCGACCAGACGAAATTGCGGCAAGCTTTGGATTTTACTGTAGAAAGTTGCGTCAACAAAGTCGGTGTGAATCTCAATACAGCTTCAAAAGAACTGCTCACCTACGTTTCCGGATTAGGACCGCAATTAGCGCAAAACATTGTGGAATACCGTGCCGCAAACGGAAATTTCACAAGCAGAAAAGGGCTGCTGAATGTACCACGGTTAGGCAACAAAGCATTCGAACAATGCGCCGGATTCCTCAGAATCCCCGGAGGAGACAATCCGCTGGACAATACAGCCGTACATCCTGAAAATTACGCAACGGTAGAGGCAATGGCACACGATTGCGGATGCTCTGTCAATGAATTGATAACCGACAAAGCCAAAAGAGGCGGCATCGACATCAACCGCTACGTGACGGAGACAACAGGAATCCCAACACTGACCGACATAATGGAAGAGCTCGACAAGCCGGGAAGAGACCCGCGCAAAGCGGTTTCCGTAATGGAATTTGACAACAGCCTGAAATCGTTCGACGACTTAAAACAAGGAATGATTGTCAACGGAATTGTCACGAACATTACACAATTCGGGGCATTTGTAGACATAGGCATAAAAGAGAACGGATTGGTACACATATCCGAAATGAGCGGCCAGTTCATTTCTTCTCCAGCCGAAATCGTAAAACTTCATCAACAAGTGAAGGTGAAAATTAAAGAAATCGACGCGCAACGCCGCCGCATATCATTGTCAATGAAAGATATAAATTGAAAACTATGAACAAATTAGTTATATCAATAGGCAGCAACAGCAAAGACCGTGAATGGCAAGTAGAAAACTGCATAAAATGGTTGAAAAGCAACCTCAGCGGAGTGTCACACTCCGAGATCTATAATAGCGCGGCTTCCAACGGAAAAGACCCGGACTATCTCAATGTAGTGATGAAAGCAAAATGCCGCGAGGATTTCGCCGAAATCAATAAAAAGCTGAAAGACTACGAATCTGTATGCGGCCGCACTCCATTGAGCAAACAGACAGGTGAAATACCGATGGATCTCGACATAATAATCTGGAACGGCGAAATAGTCCGTGAGCGTGATTTCAATCAGGAATATTTCCAGACAGGCTGGCAACAACTTGATGAATAACAAACTATGACGAAGAAAATCAATCCTATTGGCATCGTAACGCTGCTTATAGCCATCGCCTATATCATAATCCCATACGACATGGACCGCATAGGATGGTATGGATATATCGACGACTTTTTTGTGTTTATGGCCGGTTACTTGCTGTTTTTCGGGAGCCGTGATATCCATCCCCGGTTAAAACGGCTTCTATATCTAATTGCAGGATGTTCTTTCATAATAGCGATGCTATTCCTTATAGTGATGATAATCCTGTCGTAGCAACGGAACCATTGGAATTGAAAATCATTTAATTTGGAATAATTTCAAATTAAACCACACAAAACATTCAAACTCAAGCACTTAAATCCACCAATTAAACCATTGAGACAAAATAGTCATCTCAATATTTGCATATTAGAAAAATATATTCTAATTTTGTAACGATTTCAAAAACGTATTAATATCAATTATGACAAGAGAAGCCATAGAAAGATTAGTATCGCACAACATCAGGCCGTCTGCCCAGCGTATTTCCATTATGGAATACCTGCTGACCCACAGGACACACCCGACAGTGGATGCCATCTATAATGACCTTGTCAAAAACATGCCTACTTTGTCGAAAACAACGATTTACAACACCCTGAAACTGCTCGAGGAACACGATGCAATCATCGAGCTTACAATCGACAAAAAAACCGCGCACTACGACGGAATGACCGAACCACACTCCCACTTCATGTGCAAAAGTTGCGGCAAGATAATTGATATGCCGTTGCAGAAAGTCGACCAAGACCAGACAAGCCACGATTTTATCATCGACGAGGCGGAAGTTTACTACAAAGGTTATTGTTGCGACTGTATGGCAAAACGGAATTGAAACGACATTTTTCATTAACGATATACTAACTAATTAATTAAATCCTTACAATTATGGCAAAGAAATTTATTTGTACAGTTTGTGGTTATGTTTACGAAGGTGATGCTGCTCCTGAAAAATGCCCGCAATGCGGCGTTCCGGCAAGCAAGTTCAAAGAATTGGTTGAATCAGAGGCACTTCAGTTCGTTACAGAACACGTAATCGGCGTTGCAAAAGGTTGCGACGAAGAAATGATTAAAGACCTCAACGCACACTTCAACGGCGAATGCACAGAAGTAGGCATGTACCTTGCAATGTCGCGTCAGGCTGACCGCGAAGGCTATCCTGAAATCGCCGAGGCTTTCAAGCGCTACGCTTGGGAAGAGGCTGAACACGCTTCCAAATTCGCTGAATTGCTCGGCGATATGGTTTGGGACACTAAGACAAATCTTGAAAAGCGTATGGCAGCAGAGGCAGGCGCAAATGCCGACAAGATGCGCATCGCTAAGCGCGCTAAAGAGCTTAACCTCGACGCTATCCACGACACTGTTCACGAGATGGCTAAGGACGAGGCTCGTCACGGACAAGGCTTCGAAGGTCTCTACAACCGTTTCTTCAAGAAATAAAACCAGTAGCGACACAATCGATGCAATCCAAACAACGACTCCAGCGGTTTTCTGTAAAAAACTGCTGGAGTCGTCTTGTATAACCTCAAATCATTATACTTTGGATAGTTTGCCTAACCACCCGGAAAGTTTTTCGCCTATTAACAGGGCAGGCAGAGATACCAGGGGGTACACGCTCCTCTCTCATCTTTTTAACGCTCTTCTCTCAACTGTCAAATGCAATTGTGATGTCTAATAATCTATTTTGGTTCACAACTTCCAACCAGAAATACTTTCCTGGATATTCCACAAATGGGCATATAGCCCTTCTTTTCGGACAAGCTCATCGTGTGTGCCTTCTTCCTCTATCCGCCCGTTATCCAAAACGATTATCCGGTCGGCATCCTTGATTGTTTTGAGCCTGTGGGCAATGGCAATGA
>URQP01000063.1 GCA_900550025.1 uncultured Porphyromonadaceae bacterium
GGCTGGGGCGGCAGCACATTACACCCCATAAACCGAATGCCCATATTTTTAGCGGGCACCAATGAAATGGTATATGGCATTCGAACGCAATCATTAAACTGTTTATGAAAATACTATTGCAGTAGTCCTATAAACTTGTGTGTTTTAGATTTGGAAAGACTATGCTTTGGCGGTGTGGGTTTGTGTTTTTCTGTGCGGTGTTTGTAGTGCGGGCGGATTTCTGTAAATTTGCAATATGTTTTTGTAGAGATGTATAACTGGAACGGACATATAATAAGGAAAGAGGCGACGCTCACAGAGGCGTTACGGCGGCTAAACGAATTGTCGGGGAAGGCTATGGTGCTTTTCGCAGTAGATTCCGACGGTAAAATGGCCGGTACGATAACCGACGGAGACATACGCCGCTCGCTGATTGCGGGCGCCGGGCTCGACTCCACGGTGGAAAAAACGATGCACCGGGCTTTCCGCTTTCTTGAGGAGGGAAGCATAGACCTTGCAAAAGTGAGGGAAATGCGCCAGAACAGAATCACCCTCGTGCCGGTGATAGGGAAGTCGGGCGAAATTAAAGCAGTCTATAATTTCGAAGAATGCCACTCGATACTGCCGCTCGACGCGGTGATGATGGCCGGCGGGAAAGGCGAGCGTCTGCGCCCGCTGACGTTGGAGACTCCGAAGCCGTTGCTGAAAGTGGGCGACAAGTGTATCATCGACTATAATGTAGAAGAGCTTGCCCGCAACGGCATCGACAACATTGCAGTCACCGTCAACTATCTTGCCGGACAGATAGAACGCCATTTCGAGAACCCTATTGGAGGCGTGCGGGTGAGGTGCGTACGCGAGCCGAAGAAGTTGGGCACAATCGGGTCTGTGAAACTCGTCGAGGGCTTGGGAAACGACAATGTGCTTGTGATGAATTCCGACCTGCTAACAACGATAAGCTATGAAGATATGTTCCTTTTCCATGCCGAACAGAATGCGGATATGACCATAGCCGCAGTGCCCTATATGGTATCTGTGCCGTTTGCCATATTGCATTCGGAAAATTGCCGCGTAACCGGGCTGGAAGAAAAGCCTACTTACAACTACTATGCCAACGCCGGAATCTACATAATAAAACGTCGTCTTATAGACAAAATCCCGGATGACTGCGTGTTCGACGCTACCGACCTGATTGAATTGATAATCCGGGAGGGCGGGAAAGTGGTATATCACCCTATCGACGGCATCTGGCTCGATATTGGCTCGCCCGACGATTTCCGTCACGCGCAGGAAATAGTGCGTAACAAACGACTGTCGAATCTATAAGAACAAATAAAATCATAAATATGAAAGAAAACAAGCGACCGCTTATCCTCATAACCAACGACGACGGAATTTCTGCCGAGGGAATACACAAATTAGCCGATTTTGTGGCGGATATGGGGGATGTGATAGTGGCTGCTCCCGATGGGCCACGTTCCGGCTACTCGACCGCAATAACCGCCGAAATGCCGTTGCGCGTGCGTACAATGCCTGATTACAATCGAATGAAAATGTATGCCGTCAACGGAACGCCGGCCGACTGCGTGAAGCTTATGCTCTACCTGCTTGCCCGCGACAACCGCCGTCCTGACATCGTGATATCAGGCATAAACCACGGAGCCAATACCGGCAACAGCACGGTGTATTCCGGTACGATGGGCGCTGCTCTTGAGGGCGCTTTGCAGGGGATACCTTCGGCAGGATTCTCTTTGCTGTCGCACCGCCCCTTGGCCGGTGATTTTGACGCGGCGCGCGGTCATATCCGGCAGATTGTTGGCAAAGTGCTTGCACAGGGGCTGCCCGACTGGGTGTGCCTCAATGTCAATATTCCGTGCGGAATGGAAATCAAAGGCATGGCAATGGCAAAAAGCTGCATCGGAAGATGGAGCGAGGAATATGCCGAATACACCGACCCGGCAGGAAGAAAATTCTATATGCTTACAGGAAAATACGAAAACCTTGAGCCGGAAAACAAAGAAACCGACCTCTATCATCTCTCTCAAGGAAAGATTTCGATAGTGCCGGTTTGTGCATTCCGTGATTATGAAGGCTGCCTGCCTGATTTTGCGGTCTAATCGTCGAAAAGGCCTTTTTGCGACGAGCGCGGAGTCTTTCCAAGATGCGAGTAGGCAAGCATCGTCACTTCCCTGCCTCTCGGCGTGCGCTTGATGAAACCTTCCTTGATGAGGAACGGCTCATATACTTCCTCCACGGTCTCGGCATCTTCGCCGAGGGCGGTGGCGATGGTGGTCAATCCTACAGGCCCTCCGTTGAACTTGTCGATTATCGTGGTGAGCAGCTTGTTGTCGATTTCGTCAAGCCCATAGCTGTCGATGTTCAGAGCCTCGAGCGCAAAACGCGCAATTTCCATATCTATGCTGCCTGAGCCTTTCACTTGCGCGAAATCGCGTACACGGCGCAACAGGGCATTGGCCACACGTGGCGTGCCACGGCTGCGCATCGCTATCTCCCCGGCTGCCTCGCTCGTGCATTTCACGTTGAGCAGCCGTGCAGACCGCAGGACTATGCGTTGCAGCACCTGATGGTCGTAGTATTCCAAATGGCATTTTATCCCGAAGCGGGCGCGGAGCGGGGGCGTGAGCAATCCGCTTCGTGTCGTTGCTCCTATTAATGTGAATTGCGGCAGGTTGAGCTGTATGGAACGTGCTCCCGGTCCCTTGTCAATCATTATGTCGATGCGGTAGTCCTCCATCGCCGAATACAGGTATTCCTCGACTACCGGGTTAAGACGGTGTATCTCGTCGATGAAAAGCACTTCGTGTTCGTCGAGAGAAGTGAGCACTCCGGCGAGGTCGCCCGGCTTGTCGAGTACAGGCCCTGATGTGACCTTGAATCCTACGCCAAGCTCGTTGGCTATGATGTTGCTAAGCGTTGTCTTTCCCAATCCCGGCGGGCCGTAAAGCAATGTGTGGTCGAGAGCCTCGCCGCGCATTCTTGCCGCAGCAACGAAAATGCGCAGGTTCTCAATGATTTTGTCCTGTCCGTTGAAATCGTCGAATACGAGCGGCCGCAAGGCGCGCTCAAATTCGCTGTCGCTTTCAGTGCGGCTCGCCCTTATGTCAAATTCTTCTTTCATCGTTATTCTTTACTCTTGCTTCGTGAAAGCACACGGTCGATTTTTTCAATAATCATTTCCGGCGATATTGCCGCAAGACACGCATAATCACCGCGCCGACACGGACGGTTGCCGAACACCGAACATGGGCGGCATGGCAAATCCGCTTGTACGATATTGCCGTCAGGTTGTTTCCATCCGGTGAATCCGCAATATGGGTGTGTAGCTCCCCATATCGACACTACAGGCACATTGGCCAGTGACGCGAGGTGCATATTTGCCGAATCCATCGAAACCATCACGTCCATATAGCTCAGCAATGCCAGCTCTTTCGGAAAACCGTAACGTTTTTCCGCCATTGAAATGACGTTAGAGCCATAGCGTCCCGCCCATTCGTGCAGAGTGTCGCGTTCGCTTCCGCTTCCTCCGAACAGGAATATTTTCGTGCCGCTCCTTGCTGACAAAGTAGCCACTGCCTGTTCCATTTTTTCAAGCGGATATATTTTGCCTTTATGTTTTGCGAAAGGTGCTATGGCTATCCATATCTCTCCTTTTTGTTTCGGAATGGTGATTTCTGCAAACGCTGAAGGTTCCGCAGGCTTCCGGAACAGCGAGACGAACGACTCCGCGAAATTGAATCCGGCACGCCGGAACACGTCGGCATAGCGTTCGTGCGACGAAACCAGTTTGTGCAATTGTTTGCCGTGGCTGCGTGTGAGCTTCCTTTTTTCGCTACGGCCTTTCCTTATCCTTCTGAAAGGCACGCCTGACATAAGGCAGCAAGCTTCGATGGCGTATGTGCGTATCACGTCGTGCAAGTCGATGAACAAGTCAATCGAATAATCCCGGCGCAATTCCCGGAACAGTTTGCACATTCCTTTCACGCCGTGATATTTCACCTTAACGTCGACACCTATTACTACAAGATTTGAAGATGCATTGATGAAAAGCGACGATGCCACTTGCTGCGTTATCATGATAAATCGCGTATCCGGATATGCCGTGCATACGGAATATACCACAGGCACGGTCATAGCCACATCGCCGAGGGCTGAAAACCGTGCTATAAGTACATTTTTATATTTCGAGAAACGCTCCACCGCCATCCGGCAATTTTATTTCTTACCGTAAAGCACCGGATTGGTGTCAGCGTCGTTGTACATCTTCATCTGCCGGTAGACTTTCATATATTTCCGTCCTGAAGCAATGTCGTCGAGAAGTTGCCCGATGGCAGTCGACAAGTCTTTTTGCTGTTCGAGCAGCACGTCGAGTTTCGCGCGGCATTTGGCTATGTGTTCCGGTGAAGCGTCTGTCCGCCCGGTTTCCTCGCGCATATGGTAAATCTTCAAGGCAAGGATTGACAGCCTGTCGATTGCCCAAGCCGGACTTTCTGTGTTTATTGTCGCTTCGGCTAACGGTTTTACTTCTTTATAATGGTCGCGGAAATAAGTGTCGATGTCTTCTACAAGGTCTGTACGGTCCTGATTCGACTTGTCGATGCGGCGTTTCAGTGCGAGTGCGGCTACAGGGTCGATTTCAGGGTCGCGTATGATGTCTTCCATATGCCATTGCGCCGCGTCAATCCAGTTTTTCCGGAAAAGTACGTTCTCTATCGTCCCGGCTTTGTATGGATTCTCAGGTACGGCATCGATGTTGTCGAATTTATGATAGTACTCCGTTGTTGTGCGGAAAATCTCGTTGCATTGTTTCACAAAATCGTTCATAATATTCATTTTTGAGCGTTCAACAATTGTAATATGCAAATATAGTGAAAGTCGAGTGCAGAGACAAATGAAAACGGAGTTTTCAGATTTGGCTATGCCGAGACGCATCCTATATTATGTAAATATAGTCAAATTTCTTTGCTATGCTGTATCTTTGCACCTATGAAATTGGAAATAATAGCTTCCCACTGCCGGGAGACTTTGAAAATTGGAGTGCCGATTGTAGTCGGGCAATTGGGTGTGATAATATTAGGCTTTGCCGACACGATGATGGTGGGGCATTATAGCACGCCGTCGCTCGCCGCCGCATCGTTTGTCAACAATATTTTTACATTGGTGACAATTATGCTTATGGGATTTTCTTATGGCATCACGCCGCTTGTGGGCGCGATTTTTTCCCGCAAGGAATATGCCAAGGCCGGAGCCCTGATGCGTCCGGCATTCGTTGCGAATGCCTGTTTCGGGTTACTGCTTGTAGCCATAATGACGGTTATTTATTTTTTTCTCGACCGTTTCGGGCAGCCTGAGAGCCTTATGCCATTGATACGCCCGTATTATATAGTGATATTATGCTCGATGCTTCCGGTAGTAGTGTTTAATGTCTGCCGCCAGTTTACCGACGGCATAACGCTCACTTCCGTGGCGATGTGGATATTGCTCGGCGGAAACGTGTTCAACATAGTTTTCAATTACCTTTTGATTTATGGGAAGGCCGGGTTTCCTGAATTGGGACTGCTCGGGGCGGGAGTCAGCACTATGTCCTCGCGTGTCCTGATGGCTGTCGTGGCGGTATGGCTGCTTTTCCGCAAACGCCGGTTCGCCGTCTATCGTGAAGGATTCCGCAATGCGCGTGTGAAAGCCGCCGATGTGTGTCGCCATGTGAAAATGTCGTTCCCTATATCGTTGCAGATGGGTATGGAGACCGGCACTTTCACGTTCAGTGCCATAATGGTCGGATGGATTGGCGAATTGCAGATGGCGAGCTATCAGGTTATGGTGACGATGAGCACGTTGGGTTATATGTTTTATTATGGGATAGGCTCGGCGGTGGCCATAAGGGTGGCGTCGTTCACCGGGCTTGGCGATAACACAGGCGTAAAAAGGGCTGCGTTTGCCGGACATGCCATATTGTTGCTGCTTGCCGTATGTGCCTCGTCGGCATTCTTTTTCCTTTCGGACACGCTCGTCTCTTTCTTTACAGACGATGCTGCGGTTGCCGCAATCTGCCTTACTCTTATCGCTCCGTTGATACTTTATCAGTTTTGTGACGCGACGCAGGTGTGCTATGCCAATGCTTTGCGAGGCACGTCACATGTGATGCCGATGATGTGGATAGCTTTCGTTAGTTATGTACTGGTAGGTATCCCTGTTGCCTATCTTCTCGGCTTCCCTGCCGGGTTCGGCGAGAAAGGCATATTCTATTCTTTCTCCATATCGCTTTTCACTGCCGCGGTTCTGTTTCTGTGGCAATTCTTGAAAGTGGCTTGGAAAAATCAGAGCCAGAATGAATAATGGGATAGCGGAAGTTTGCGGCGGCTGACAATCACCCCGATTTTGCCGTTTGTGAAGCTCATTCCGGAAGTCATAGCGCCGAGCGTTTCTTTCCATAGTTTTTTAGGGGAAGGCTCGCGTACCATATTGCACACTATAATCACGCATTCTTTTTGCACCGCATTTCTCAGGAATGCCGAAACTGCCGGATATTCGGTCACGGATACTCCGTTGACTATGATAAAGGGATTATCGCTTTGATAGGCTTCGATGCATTCTTCTGCCGAGCTATAGAAATTTATCCGCTCCTCGTATTCTTTGAGCAGGCGGTATGCCGGCAAGTCGCCCGACGGATTGCATAGCCATACGGTAGACTGGGCAGACACTGACAATGCAGCAGCGGCCGACACTCCGCAACCGGAACCTATTTGCAGTATCTTTTCAGGATTGAACCGGTTGGCGATGCGGAACACCAAGCGGGCTTCTTTCCGCGAAAGCACATTGTGCGGACACAATCCCTCCGCGGTTTTGCGTTTGTCCTCGATGTCGGGATAGGCATAGTATGGGCAGCGTTCTTCCAGCACTTTGAGTATGAAGTTGAAGGCGAACGGTGAATGCACTCCGAAGCCTTTCCCGCTGCGGTAGCGGCTGAATGCCGTCCATAGCCTTTTAAGCCTGTCCATCGCTTTTTTTGCGCCGGTTTTTTGCCATTGCGTATATGAATGCGGCAGCCATCGCCAAGTAGACTATTATTATCGCTATCCGTGCTATGGTATCGGTGACGTGAATCGACTGCGGGTCGAAACGGAAGACTATCTCGTGTTCTCCGGCGGGTATCTGCAAGGCGCGCAGCACGTAATTCACGCGCCCGATTTCTGCGCTTTTTCCGTCGATTGTGGCATCCCATCCCCATGGGAAATACACTTCGGAGAATACGGCCAGTCCGCCTTTTGCGGTAGTTGCCTTATATCGCAATTCATTTGGCTTGTAGGATGTCTCTACGATTGTGTCGCCCGGTGTTTTAGCAGTTGCGTTGCCAAGAACGGCGCGGAACGAGTCGTCGGCCACGGCTTCGGTGGCAGGATGCAGCGTATCGAGCGCGTCCATTTCGGCATTGGCTCCTTTCACATAGCTAATCTTGTCCACGAACCATGCGTTGCCCAACGCTCCGGGATTGACTTGCGCCGTAGTGTCGTCAAAGATGATGTATTTGCCGTTAAGCATGTTCACTACTTCGAGATTCAGGTTGTCGCCTTCGAGTTGGCGTTTGATGAGGTCGTCGTAGCGGCGCAGCTTTGCGGCATGGTAACCGCCGATATTCTTGTGGAAATAAGAAGGCATCGCATCGCCGAAGCGCGACAGGTCGAGCACACGGTAGTTAGGCGATTTGTCCTGCATAATCTGCAAATCCACGGGGCGCGGGTCTATCGTGCCGGCCGTGTAGAGCGGCTTGGGCGAGAACGAATTGGTGTTGAGGTAGCGTTTGTCGATTGCGAACATATCTACCAAAACCACTATGCCCAATGCCGTGCAGAATAATTTTTTGTTGAGTTTGCCTTTGAAATAGAGCCAGAATAAAGCCACGCCTATTAGCAAGATTATGAAGCTGCGCAATGCGTCGGCGCTGACGAGCGAGAGGCGTGCCTGCTCCAATTCGAGGAACAACGGCGTGAGGTCGTAGCCTTGACCGGCGTATGCGTTCTTCAGTTCCATTTCCTGCTGGGTTATTGCACTGCCGAACATTGCCGGTGAAATCATAGCCGCGAGGCAGAAGAATATGGAGATGCCGAAGGCAAGGTAGAAGTGCATCGAATAGCGTTTGAAGAAGTCGGGTGTGGTGACGATTTTTTGCAATGCGAGTACGGCAAGCAGCGGCATTGTGAACTCGGCTATCACGAGGATGCTCGATACGGTGCGGAACTTGTTGTACATCGGGAAATGGTCGATGAACCAGTCGGTGAACCACATCATATTGTGTCCCCACGCCAAGAATATCGACAGGACGGTCACCACCACCAACGCCCATTTCACGGGTCCGCGCACCACCATTATGCCCAACAGGAACAGCGCGAAAATCAACGCGCCGACATACACCGGCCCGTTGGTCAGCGGCTGGTCGCCGAAGTATTGCGGGAAAATCGACAGGTTCTGGGCGGTCTCATAGTCTATTTCGCCTTTTTCAACTTTTTCTTTCACGTTTTTCACGTCGGCAACCGATGTCGGCAGGTTCTCGCCGTGGGTCGGGATTATCGTCGCTCCGCCCTTTATGTTTGGTATGAGCAGGGAGAAAGTCTCGCTTTTCCCATAGCTCCATTGAGTGATATAGTCCTTGTCGAGTCCGCCTTTAGTCGAGTTGGGCGATTCGGCGGAGAGTTCCGAATGTCCGCCGCGCATAGTCTGCTTGCTGTATTCGTAGGTGTTGTAAAGGCTTGGCAGATTAGTGGCCACGGCGATTATGGCAGCCACAGCAAGCACGCCTGTCGCCTTGAGCCAAGTCTTGACGGTCTTGTTCTTGTAATGTTGTACGAAATATGCGATTACCAGCGCCGCTATGACGAACAGGAAATAGTAGGTCATCTGCGGATGGTTGGCGGCAAGCTGAAGCATGGCGAAGAACGCCGCAAGAGCGCCGCCGGCAAGGTAACGCCCGCGATAGCACATCACGATTCCGGCTATCGTAGGCGGCACATAGGCGAGGGTGGAGAATTTCCAGATATGCCCGGCTCCTATGATTATGAAAAAATATGACGAGAAACCGTAGGCCACAGCACCCAACAGGGCGAGATACCACTTGACCCGGAATGCCAGCAGCATTATGAAGAAGCCGAGCATCATAGTGAACACGAGGTTTGCCGGATTCGGCAGCCACAGGCTGTAGGCACGCTCTACGGCGGTTATCAGTTTCGAGCTTCCGTAGGACGGCGATATTTGGAATGTGGGCATCCCGGAGAACAGCGAATTGGTCCAGCGGGTGGTCTCGCCTGTCTCTTCATAGAATATTTTTGCTTCCTGACCGTTGGCGATGCCCTGCACTGTGTCGTGCTGCTTCAGCACATTGCCCTCGAACACGTCGGGATAGAAATAAGCGAGCGATATTATCAGAATCACCGCCACGCCCAAAAGCGAGAAGCGGAAATCGCGGCTCTCGACGAAGCTGCGCGCTCCGTCAATCGCGTTCTTGAAAAAACTATTCTTGGAATCAGCCATTTTCATCTTATTGTAAACCGGTGTAAAATTACTTAAAACCCTCGTAATCGCCAAATGTCCTTAGGGCTGGCGGTCAGTACAGGCATCCGAATAGCCATAGCGGTATCCTGTTGCCATTCCCTACTTCCACATCATTAATGGCGAGGTAGCTGTCAGGTATGTCGGCTATCTGGTCGAATGTCTTTTGCGCTCCGCCAACTTCAAACAGATATTTCCCATTCACAAGGAAGTCTCCTTGTTTAGGCATCTGTAATGTGCCGATAGCCCCGACTTGGTTGGCAAAAAAAGTTTCGCGCTGTGTCCCTTTGGAAAGTTTGCTTCCCAAGGCGTTCATTAGATTAGTATTGTCGAGGTATATCTTTTTGGGGCCTGTCAGATGTTTGTAATCTTTAACTTTGTCGGTTAGTAAGTTAAGTATGGCTGCCCTGTCCAACCAATAAAGCATTTTCAGAGTCAGATCGCGTGACGATTCCATACTTGCGGAAAGTTTGTTGATGTTTGGCTCTAATGGGACATTCTCGGCCACTACCATCAACAATTTCTTTATCTTTTGCCGGGTAACGTAGGTTATGCTTTCTTCCGCGGCGGTGATGTCGCTGTCTATTACCAACTGAACGACTTCGCCTATGCGCATCAGATAGTCTTTTCCTGCTTCTTTGTAGTAAGGGTAGTACCCTCCGTCAAGATATTTTTCAAAATATTTCAGCACTTTCACTCGGGATGTGGCGTCCATTGCATATTGCGTGTGATTTTTGAGCAATTCCTCAAAGGCGAGTGGCTGCAAGTTGATTATACCTTCATATTCAAGATATTCTCGAAAAGACAGGCCGTGAAGTGTGTACAGCGACTGGCGGCGTGAAAGGTCGCTTTTTGAATTGTCAATCGCCAACATGGCAGAGCCTGTGTAGACGATATTCAAATCCGGGTAGTCGTCGTAGATATTTTTGATGAATGCCGTCCAATTTTTGTATTTATGCACTTCGTCAAAGAATATATGCGTTACGCCGCGTGTGTAAAGAAACTCGACAAGCTCTTCCGCACTGTGATTTTGAAACCAAAGGTTGTCGAGCGATACGTAAAAAGCGTCGTCGATATTATCAAACGCTTCTTTTATCCGCTGTAAAAGCATGGTCGTTTTTCCGACTCCACGTGCCCCTTTGATGCCAAGCAGTCTGACATTCCAATTGATTTGCTTGTGCAAATATCTTTTGAACTTCAGATTTGTGGCCGATAACCGTCTGTGATAAGTGTTCAGTAACAGCTGTATGTCCGTGTAATCCATATCGAGAAATGCTATTGTACTGTCTGCAAATATACAAAAATCACTTCTGCAAAAGTGAAATTTGCGGTAAAAATCGCTTTTGCAGAAGTATAAAAAATGTAAAAAACAGAGTCTAAAACGAATCCGGCATAAGGTCGATACCCTTTTCTTCTTGATATGTGTGGATATGGTTTGCTATGACTTATACATACGTATATTTGATATAGGGAAAATGTATTTCAGAAGTTTTGATTCAAATTGGATAGTTGGTTGAGGGTAAAAGCCTCGTTAAGAAATAAATGCTGATTTAGAATAATTGAGCGTTGAGATCTGAAATTGCTCTCTCAACGCTCAATGTTAGACTATAAAGCGGGTTCAAAACTCTTGAATAATATAGCATGAGTAGCTGTTTTACTCGAACATTTAAAAGGGTTGGCTCTATTTGTAATATTCGCAAACAGAGTCATAGATGTAGTCGACACCAACCTCTATGGCGACTCTGGTAAGAATGCCCGCTCCACCGGTGGAAGAAGTAATTGCAAGATTAATACTTTCTTTTAAAATCCGTTTTGTTGCACTTTTTACATATTTGTTATTACAGAATATGTCATACAAGTCGTCACTCTTCTTTTCTACCTTTATTTGTATGCTCTGTTTGGTATTGTCGTTTTCTATTACAGATACATTGCCGTATGTTGCAATATATACGCCGTCTGAAACCTTAAACCGGTTTTGAGCTTCGGAATCAATAGAAAACAACATAAATAGTGATATCAATATAAAAGTTATTTTTCCCATAGCAGCTTCATAAATAAATTATGCAAATGTTTTCTAAACAAGCTATTGGCCATACTTGGCACCGTTATTCTACGCTGGTGTCAATTATTCGTCGTGTTTCATAAACTTTACATTTTTCTCCTTTATAAACTCCTTCCCCTTGATATATTCCTTTGTTACTAATGGTGCTATATCCGGGAACGTTGCAAGTGCCATAACACTGTTTCTCTCCTAACGCTCTTGCTTCACTTGGCGTTTCGGCATAAAAGTTGAATGAAACGGAAGATGTTCCTTTTGATGCGGAATTTTTAAAATTTCCGTTCATGTCATACCATGAAAGGATAATTTCATAAGTAACGGTCACTTTATAGTTCTTTCCTGCATAAGTTGCGCTTGCTCCAAGCAAAATGGCGGCAAATAAAATAATCAATTTTTTCATAACGTTAAATATTAGTTGTTTACAGTTATTTCTATTCTTCTGTTCTCTGAATTAATGTCTGAACGTGGCTCCGTTTCTCCTTTACTGTCCACAGATATGCGATTTTCAGAAATGCCTTGTTCTATTAAATAGGCTTTTGCATTTTCTGCACGTTTTAGCCCTTTTTTCAGATTGATGTTTTTATAGCCGATTTTGCACGTATGTCCCACGATGGTAATCGTTAAATCAGGGTATTTGTCCATCACAATTGCTATTTCATTTAACGCTGCTTTTTGAGGTTCAGTTATATCTGTATCATCAAATGCAAATACTGGTATCTTAGAGTTGGATATATCCTGTATGGCTCTTTTTCTATCTTCTGCCGCTTTTGCATTTTCTGCAGTTTCTGATTCGTTGTTTGTATTTATCGATGAATTATTCGTGTCGTCAACAGTTGTGATAAGGTCTTGCTCGTTCAGTAAGCTGTCATCCATATTTATGACTTCTGCGGTTATTTGCTGTATTTCATCAACGTTTTCTGTAAAGCCGTAACCTTTAAGCATCGCTTTTTTCTCATGCTCTGGAATGTCTGAATTCTGTACGGCTATAATACTGCCGGCAACTTCCATAGCAAAATTGGGGTCTGTATATCCTTGTGCCATTAATTGATTCTGGATTTGCAGTTTTTGAGCCAAATATTTTGCCCGCTTTGTCTTTCCTTCTTGGTATGCGTCGTAAAACAGATTGGCATAGGCGAGTGTCCTTCTGTCGAATGCTTCCTGCAGATCTTCGTCTGAAGACGCTTTTTGCTTGTCGCTTAGATATGTAAGTTGTGCATCAGTCATTATTTGAAACTTATTAACCAATGATGGATTGCCTGATACTTCTGCCGCAACATTGAAAACTACATCTTTAATTACATTTTGACGTTCGAACTTATTGTCCGCTTCTATATAGGAAATGCCTAAATTCGCATTATCTATATTTCCGCCAAAAAGTTCGTATGTGTCGTGAATCATTTCTTTGGATTCTTCTTCTGTATAACCGTATGCGACACAAGATTGGTATAAATAAGCACCGCCTGCTGCGCTGGCAACTTGTTTAACACCGTTAGACAGACTTCTCCATAGAGTTGTTTGCGTATTGCAACTTGCTAACGTAAACAATACCATAATGATTGGAATTATTTTGTTCTTCATAAGAGTGATTTGTTTGAGTATGGTTATTGTAATGTTATGTTTTTAAGTTTTCCAAAAACTTTAATGACAGAGTCTGGCGATGTCAGATACATTGCATCTGATTTATGATATGCACCTTCATAGAGGATATTTCTTCCATCTATCGTTTTTGCTTCAATTTTAATTTCTGTTTCTTTTTTTGATTTTCCCTGCACAGAATATGTCCCGCTTGCATATTTGAAAGGTTTTACAATCATTGAGCTGTCATTGCGGACAGAATTGTATATGTCAACGGTATCGGCTGAAAGGAAATATAAACTTGTTACCATCATAGCTTTAGTTCCATCGTTTTCTACAAGGGATGTGTTATACCAAATGCTTTTGTCTAATGTAGACACAGCATTGCAACTTGTCATCAAGCATAACAATCCTCCAATTAATGTTATCCCTATTCTTTTCATTATGGATTTTCTACCCATGCCTTTGGGCTTTTTTATTGCATCTGGCACGCAAAAGGTTTGTAATTAATATTATGAATGTATGCGCAAATTTGGGCGGTTTTTATGAGATGTGCCTTATGGCAGTGTCCCCGATTGGTTGATATGTAAACCAATCGGGGACAGATGGGGTTGCGGTGTTATTTTTTGTCTCGGGGTGGTGGGGTAATGCGGGAATGAAGCTCGCGTGAGAGGATTTCGAAGAAGTCGAATCCGAGGGCAATGCTGATGCGGAATAGCGTGCCTGTGTCGATTGTGCGCCGGTCGAAAATTTTGTAAACATTGGTTCTGCTACAGTTAAGGCGTTTGGCGAGCCCCGTCACGGACAATCCTTTTTCCGCGACTTTCTCGTGTATCAATTCCCCGATGTTGACCATATGACCGATTCTTTTGCTTATGGCGGCCGATGCGCCACCCGGCAAACTCTCCCCTCGGATGCCGGCTATAAACACAAAAGACGTGGGAGTCTGTACTTTTGCTTATCCCAACCTCAAGGCTCTCGCATTGCCCACCTGCAAGGATAAACAACGCAGCCAGCCCACGCCGGGATGCATATATACATCGCACCACACAGCTTCAGCCTCCGCACAGAACGTGCGGAGCAAGCGCGCAATGCAGAGGATATGACACCCTTGTGGACGCTCCCGTTGCACTCTTCCTGCAGATTCAAATTTGCGAGATTTGAGGTTGGAAGATAACGCTTGGTAACGTCTTTTCCTGAAAATACGGCACGCCGCCTCTCAAGGCGGAGTTGCCTTGACAAAGGTAGCAAACATTTTCATTATGACGCTAATAGCTTTTGAATAATTTGCGGTGTTTAATACGCGAGTTCGGGATAAAAATCAGGATTAAACCTGTTGCAATACAGCCTTGAAGAGGCTTTTACTCGTATGGTAGGAACTTACCTGCTCTTTCAACTCCGTAATACTTACTTCTTACTTATCTCGAACTTACGTATCTAATGTAAGCCCGGAATAAGAATAAAGAAATCAATATGAATTGTAAGCAAAAAAATACACTTTTCAATATGCGGCGGGCGGATTTTGTCACAATTGAGGTATGGCAGCTTGCCTTATGGAGCAATGCCGTTACTTTATTCTATGGTCAGCATCGTCGATACCGACGATTGCGCGCATAGTGCCCCCGCTCCTCCGTCGACGCTGTTGTGTATGAATATCGGCTCGTATATTCCGAGGTCGCCGAGCGTGGAGTCGTCGCGGTGCATGTCTTTCTGCACGCTGCGCATATATTTGTAATAGTCCTCGGTTATGGAGTAGAGTATCACCTCCCTTTCCATCGAATCCTGCCAATAGCCAATCGAGTTGTAGCCGTCGTAGGCATATTCTTCGAAACGCAGGTCATACGTAGTGCCGTCAAACATGGTGTCGTCGAACACCGTTACTGTCATCGTGTATGGAGTGTCGCTCCCTATATCGGTGATGTCCTGATTCTGCATCCCGAAC
Source organism: uncultured Porphyromonadaceae bacterium (assembly GCA_900550025.1). Classification (GTDB taxonomy): domain Bacteria; phylum Bacteroidota; class Bacteroidia; order Bacteroidales; family Muribaculaceae; genus Limisoma; species Limisoma gallistercoris. Next base: position 15,114 of record URQP01000063.1, read on the forward strand.
ACAGGGTCGGTAAGGTAGATGCGGATGAACGACCAATCGCTCGTATCCTTGTGCCTTACGCCGAGCATATAGTAATTGCGCTCGCCGGGCTTGTCGTTTATACGGACGTGGTAGGTCACGTCGTACGACACCTGTGTAGTCCATTCGTTGCCGTCGTGGCGCACTGCGTCGAACGTGACGCTCTCCACATAGGCCGGTTGCGGAATCACGTCCGAGACGCTCGCCGTGCCGTAGCGCGTGGCGGCCTCTATTTTTATATCGTCGCCGGGCGAAGGCACATAATCGGACGTGTAAATCCATTTCCGGCTTAATTCTTCAGTAACTCCGCCGCTGTCGACAACCGGATGCGTGCTGACTTCTTTGCCTTGCATCTTTCCGTGTAGCGTGCCGTTCACATAAAGGCTCACATCGGCATCTTTAACATACAAGTCGCCAAGATTCTCCTCGTAGCTGTAGGAGCGGCTTATGCTTGCCATCACCACGGTGTCGGGTGTGGCCACCGCGTTGATTACCGGCACAGTCTCCGGCATGAGACCTTTAAACTCTATGTCGGAATAGCAGGACTGCAAAAGCAGGGCTATTGTTGCTAATATCAAATATCGGGTTCTCATCGTCTTTAAAAATAATAGGTGTAAGATACGTTAGGTATTATCGGGAATATGGAGAACGTCTCGTAGCTCACGTTCCACGGCCGCAAGCTGTCGTTGTTGCCGTAGTAGTTGAGCATTTCCTTGCGTTTCACCACTATCGGGTTCATGTGGCAATAGGCGTTGTAAAGCCCTACGCGCCATACGCCTTTCCTGCCTTTTTTCAATTGGCGGGTGAACGAGGCGGACAGGTCGAGACGGTGGTATGCCGGAAGGCGCACGTTGTTGCGCCCTGTGTAGTATTTCACTCCCAAATTGTCCTCCAATCCGGCTTCAGGCACAATCCAGACGGGGAATCCGCTGTCCTGTATGTTCTGGTACATGCCTATCGGTACGGTCATGCGGTTGCCTGTGGCGAACACCCACGATGCGTTAAGCGATATTTTCTTGTTGAAATTGTACGACAATAAAATGTTCACCTTGTGGCGGTTGTCGAATTTTGCCGGATAC
>URQP01000064.1 GCA_900550025.1 uncultured Porphyromonadaceae bacterium
TTCACACGGTTAGCCCCGGTCTTAGGTTCCGTGGCCGCGCTCACCGTCATAGCCCCTGTCAAGGTAGCCAACATAATCAATGTCTTTAAGTTCATATATCAATTTTGTTTATTAAAAGTTTCCAATTCCATAGAGGCAAGCTCCCAAAGGCTCATGGCGTTCTCCAACTTTTTCTGAAGCTCCGCATGCCTCGTATATAATTCATTGTCAGTCTCTCCCGCCGACAGCCTGTCCTCTATTTCTTTGATTTCAGCCTCGATGCTGGAGATGTCGGCCTCCGCGTCCTTCACTTTTTTCTCCGCCTTGCGAACAAGTTTCTCGTATTCCTTCTTCTCGGCATAAGTCATACGCGCCGTTTCTTTTGCCGAAGGAGCAGCCTCCTTTTTTACGACCGGCTCAGGCTGGGAATTATTCCCGGAAGAAGAGCGGGGCGCAGAATTGGCCGCCTCCAATTCACGGAGCGACTCCATATTCTTCGCTTGCAGAAAATCGTAGATTCCTCCAAGATGCTCTTTCACCTTACCGCCACCGAACTCATACACTTTCTCAACGAGTCCGTCGAGGAAATCGCGGTCGTGGGAAACGATTATCGCCGTGCCGTTGAAGTCTTTGATAGCCTGTTTAAGCACATCCTTCGACTTCATGTCCAAGTGGTTTGTAGGCTCGTCGAGTATCAGCAGGTTCACAGGCTCAAGCAACAGGCGTATCATCGCAAGCCTCGTGCGCTCGCCGCCCGACAGCACCGCCACCTTCTTGTCGGAAGCCTCGCCGCCGAACATAAACGCCCCGAGAATGTCGCGAATCTTCGTGCGTATGTCGCCCACCGCAACACGGTCGATGGTGTCGAACACGGTCAGGCTGCCGTCGAGCAGCGAAGCCTGATTCTGCGCGAAATAACCGATTTTCACGTTATGCCCGATTTTCAAAGTACCGGTATAAGGAATCTCCCCCATTATACATTTCACCAATGTGGATTTTCCCTCGCCGTTCTTCCCGACAAAAGCCACTTTCTCGCCGCGTTTTATGGTCAGGTCCACATGGTCGAACACCTGATGGCTGCCGTAGGCCTTGCCCACGTTGTCGCAAATCACCGGATAGTCGCCCGAGCGCGGCGCAGGCGGGAACTTAAGATTGAGCTTTGAATTGTCGACCTCGTCCACCTCTATGCGCTCAATCTTTGCAAGCTGCTTGATGCGGCTCTGCACCTGCACGGCCTTCGTGGCCTTATAACGGAAACGCTCGATGAAATCCTCCGTGTCCTGTATCTGCTTCTGCTGGTTCTGGTAGGCGCGCATCTGCTGCTCCACCCTTTCCTTGCGCAGCTCCACGAATTTGGAATAATTCACCTGATAATCGTATATTTTCCCGCAGGAAATCTCGATTGTGCGGTTGGTCACGTTGTCGATGAACGCGCGGTCGTGCGAGACAAGCACCACCGCGTTGGCCTTCTGCTTCAGGAAATTTTCAAGCCATTGTATGGATTCTATATCCAAATGGTTAGTAGGCTCGTCGAGAAGCAGCAGGTCAGGATGCTTAAGCAATAGCTTCGCAAGCTCGATACGCATGCGCCACCCGCCGCTGAATTCCGAGGTCATCCTGCCGAAATCCTCCCTCACAAAACCGAGTCCAATCAGCGTCTTCTCGATTTCAGCCTCGTAATTGTTGCTTTCTTTCAGGAGTATGTCGTCGTTAAGCTGGGTCATGCGGTCTATTAGCCGCTGATAGTCCTCGCTCTCATAGTCGGTTCTGGAAGAAAGCTCATTATTGACTTTTTCAAGTTTCTCTTTCAGTTCGTCGAGTTCGCCGAACACAGTCTTCACCTCCTCCATCACGGTGCGCTCGTCCGTAAGAAGCATTTGCTGCGGCAAATAGCCTATGGTCAAATCATTAGGCTTAGCCACCACTCCCGATGTTGGCTGCTGCAATCCGGCAATTATTTTCAGCATCGTCGATTTTCCCGCGCCGTTCTTCCCGACAAGGGCAATCTTATCCTTCTTGTTTATCACATAACTTACGTCTTGGAACAATACGGTCGCGCTGAATTCGACTTTCAAATTCTGAATAGAAACCATCTTTTACGGACAATTTTTCATTTCGACCGCCAAAGGTACGAAAAATTCCTTTATCCAGCTTCCGGCACGTTTTAATTTACCATATTTTAAAAGAAAGGCCGCGCCCCAGTATGGGACACGACCTTGTCTTTTAACGACCGAAACGATTAATTACAAATCTATATAACCCCTAATGCCCATTATCTCGTCTGTCCTGTCTTCAATAGTCAGCGAGAACGAAGAATTTATCTTGTTCACCCTCAAATGGTATTCATAGAAATGACCGCCCTCGAAAGTCTTGTCGGGAATCTGCCATTTGTACGTATCGCCTGAAGCGAGCGTGACGGTAACGACACGGTCGGCATTGGCCACTGTCGGCAATGTCCAAACATAATAACCGGCCGATACGCGGTATGCAAACGACATTGCTCCCGATTCTGTAACGGTAGTTTCACCGGTTCTGACGTTGAAATCGGCTTTCAACGGCATATCAGAGATAGTCAAAGCCGCCCCATCCAAATCGTCCGAATTATAGCCATCGCCAGCCTCAAGAAGGATGCGGATGGTGGAGTACATGCGCTGCAGTTCCAAAGCCACCACATCGCTTTCTTTGTTATAAGATTCTGTAGTCATGCCAACCCAAAGCAATTCAGGTGTATCGAAATAATTTTGTGTCAAATCCACCTTGTAGATATTCCCGTCAGTAAGCTCCTGATACGGATAGTATGCGGAGAATTTTATACGCTCCTCCGGGTTAGCCGAATAATAAATTCCGTCGCCTACAGCATCAAACCGCCAACCGGTAGTATTATTATGTATAGCCCGATATTCCTCATTGGAATAACCGTTGAATATATCACCGCTCTCGGTGTAGGCTATGATACCGATGTTCTCGTCATAAGAAGTGTTCCACGCCCCATGTGTGCCGTCTACTTCTTCTATGCCGCCGACACCGCCGGCTGAAAAGCCGCCTCGACACGTCCGTCGGGCAACACTTCCGGCTGGTCATTCAAAATCTCTTCGCTCCCATTGCTGCATCCTGCCAACAAAAGCGCACTGGCTGCAAACGCCATTCCAAAACACTTTTTCATCATTCTGATTTTTTAGATTATTGATAATTATAATATTGATCTTCTTAATACAAATCCACATTCTCTACCTCACCGGTCTTCATATCGGTTATAGAGAAACTGAATCCCGGCTCGAGCGGCAGAAGCAAATTACCACTCAATTCAAGAGGAGTAAGCATATCCCTGCCAAAATCCCGCAGGAACTCCGACACGTCACTTTCGACCGTCTGCGTAAGTCCGTCGGTAAACACGATGTTGAGCGAAAGCGTCTGCTTGCTCCCAATTATTCCCAACAACCGGACATGGGCATCAACGGAATTGCCATCGACCACGAAGTCAGGCACGACTTCCACCGCCGTGCCTGTGACAGTTCCTCCGGCCACGTCGAAAGCGCCCGCCGCCCCTGAAAGAGTGCCATTGACAGAAGCCAGCCGGGCAACATCGCCCTCTGTAATATTGAACCGGAGATACAAATCCCGGGCACGCTGCCCATCGGCATAGTCACTCTAACAGCATCATCAACTACGGCTTCTACGCTGCCTGAATAGGAGTACAGATATTGAGGCAAAGGCTCTATCGTACCATCCTGCAACACATCCACCGACACGACATTATCCGTGAACGACATTCCTGTAGGCTCATTGTACGCAACCAACTTATGCACCCCTGCCGGAAGCAACTCCGGATAATAGAACGGCTCAGCGGAATTGGCATCACAAGTTTTTCCGTCAACAGAAAAAACGTAGGTATCCGGGATAGCGTTTCCTTCCGTCCGTTCAGAGAAATCGGCAGTAACCACCAACGCCCCCTTGTCGGGATGCGGAGTATTGTACAAATCGTCTTTGACACACGAAGCCAGCACCAACGCCGACAGACAGCTGATAACAATATATGCAGTATTCTTCATATCCTCATTTTTTAAAAAGGCCGCCATACCAATGTGACACCGGCATTTATCGGACCCCACCAATTTTTATGCTCATTATTCTGAAAAACACGCACGCCGCCGACTGTCACGTAGTTCTCATAATCGGCGTGCAGGCATCCTACGGCAAGCGAGAAATCGAGCGACAAAGCGTCGTTGAGCCTCAACTGATAGCCGCCGGTGATGCCTCCGCCCATCAGGTCTCCCTGACGGCCAGTCGCCGACAGCTTGTAGTTGAACGAGCCGGCCTTATACATCGCGCCTACATATCCGCGCCGCCATTTACCCAAGTACCAGCGAACTTCCGGGGCAATCTCCCACAGGGCATAACGACGACTCTTGTTGTCCCACGACCACGAAGTCCACGAGCCGTGCACGGCGATTCCCACATTATGGTTGACGCGCCACTCTATTCCCAAATCAGGAGTCAGCGTTGCCCAGCGCAGCAGGTTGGCGCGTACCGCGAAATTATAACCTCCACAATCGCTACAGGTAACCCTGCCCTCCAACGTATTCAACGGTACTTCTGACGTAACATTTTCGGACACATCAGACGGATAGGCCGTCTCCGAGCCGATGACTTCACCCGATGTCGTCGGCTCTTCCATTACTTCAGGAATATCCGGTCCATCATCCGCCTCTTCCGTCTTGTTCTGTCCTAATCCTTCGTTATCGGCCGGAATGGAGAATTTTACTGTAACATAATCTCCGCCATCAGTTTTATTAGTCGTAATAAAACAATCCTCGACAAGACCTTCCCTGCCAATCAATTCCGACTTCACACGGTTAGAACGCACACGTGCCGTTTCCAGCGTGGCAGCATGCCCTTCTACAGACAAAGGGATTTCTCCGGAAAGAATCCTTTCCTTCTGTCCGCTCAAGACGGCAGAAAGACTGTCGAGCACTCCGGCATTGATGTCCCTGTACAGCATATCGCTACCTGCCCTGAAACGGAACAGATAATCCGCGGCATTTGCTCCCGGCAAAAATGCCACAGCCATCAGCAAAACAATTATTACTTTCTTAATCACATTCATATTTAATTCAGTTTTATGTCAAATTCAACCTGCCTGACAAATGAAGCAGACAGCAAGCATCCTACCGTGAGCCAAACACCGGCCACGGCATAAAAACTTTTTTCATATTTACAGCTAAACAGTTGCGGATTAGGACATAATCCGTATATTAACGCGCGAGGCGTTGTATGTGTGTGTTAATCAAATATTCCGGACAAACAAGCGCAACTATGGAAAAAATAACTTTTTCCACACAATTGCCTCTATCTTTCATTTTATTAATTCCAAACATACTGCACAAAGATATGTTTATTTTTAAGCACAAACAACTTATATACATAAAAATATGTACCTTTGTGAATAAAAATTTCCAAAAGATGAAATATTTTTTCATAGCTGCTCTGATTTGCATATCATCAATATCGTGTACTACACATTTCGGCAACCGTAAACTGGCCGACGGATGGTATCACGTGGAAAATATGGAAAACAACATCGTGAAAAACCGCCCGATAGTGAAAGCAAGCGATTTCACAGATATGCAGATTGACTCTATGCGGATTGACGGCTCTTCGCAGACAATTTATACAATCACAGGCAAATGCAATGACTCTGAAAAATTCGCCGAGGCCACGGAAGAGGCCATAGGCAAGCATATAGCTTTTCTTTTCGATGGAAAAATGGTATGCGCCCCGAAAGTGAACGCCCGCATCGACAGCGGAAACTTTATGATAACCTTTCCTGCCGGCACATCGCATTTTGACGCGGTAATGGTACTGGAAGCCCTAAGAAAGCAATCAGAAAAATAAAAACCTTACTTAAACAAATCTGAATGAGTCCCAGTATTGGTCATTAACATAATAAGTTCATCGTCATCCTGTTGCCATAACAATAACCAATCAGGACGTATATGACATTCAAACGTACCCATCTTATCTCCCCTCAAAGGATGCGGACGGTATTTTGCCGGCAATTTGCCTTCATTTACAAGCAACTCCATCACATGCTTCAACTCCTCCATAGGTAAACCTCTTTTATTACAGAGTTTTACATCTTTTTTGAATTGCTTTGTAACCTTTAGCTTATATCTCATTTTCCCAATACATCCCTAAAAAAAGAATCTACACTATCATACTCATAAACATCTCCTTTACGGGCATCATCAAGCGACTGTTCGTAAGCTGTAGGCTTCTGAATATGCCAGCCCATTCTTTTAATCAATGCCTTCAACAAAGACATATCAGCTTTCGGCAATTGCAAAAGCACTGTCTCTGTAGATTCATTATACAAAGTTGCAGAATTTAATACACTATCTTTCATACGATTATAATTTGCATTACACAAAGATAATCAATCCCTTTTTATATTGCAATATCCAACATTGCCCCAAAATTACAAAATTTCCTGCAAGGCATGGCTAAGCTGGTCTGGACAGGACGTAGGCTTGCAGCCGCACCTGATACCTGAAAGTTTCCGGGCCACATCCTCCGCCTTCATTCCTTTGACCAATGCGCATATCCCCTGCAAGTTGCCGTTGCAACCGCCATAGAACACTACATCTTTTATTATCCCGTTCTCGACTTCTATGTCGAACTGGCGGCAACAAGTGCCGCTTGTGAAATATGTATGCTTCATTATTCTGATTCCTTTTAATCTCAAACAAATAATTCAGGCTCCCGCCTTACGGAAAAATTCTGATGCAGATATGCCGTGAAAGGGGTGTCGAACTTCCTCGCCCCTATCGGACAGACTTTCACACAAGCGCAACACTTTATACAATTAGCAGCATCGGTTACTATCGCGCCATTATCCGCCTGAGAAATGGCCCCAGTCGGACATACACCGACGCATTCGCCGCAACCCGCGCAATCGCCAGTCGATACCGGTGCGACCGGTTCGGAATGCTTGACCTCCCTATACGGGCGGTTGCCTTTTATATGCAAATCGCCGGAAACAGCACCCGACATCCATTTTTCCAAACAAATCTTTCCCAACCGTTTGGCCTCATCAACATCCAAGGCGTCAGGTCTTCCTGCAGCCACTGGCATATCCGGACGGCTGTAGCTATGCTCCCCGACAAAAGCCCCCGCAGCCACCGGCTCCAGTCCCATATCCACAGCAATATCATATAGCTCGACAAGCGCATCGTCGTAATCCCGGTTTCCATACACCACAGCTACCACCGCCTTATTCTTGCCCTCAATCTTCAGACGGCGTAACCGCTCCACCGCTACCGGAGCTACACGCCCGGCATAAACAGGCGCACACAATATTACAAAATCGCCGTCAGCTATCTTAATATCACTGCCCGACCTGTCAAGCGTCAAATCAAACACCTTCCTCCGAGGCACACCAATGCCGGAAGCTATCGCTTTCGCAATCTTTTCCGACGAATGCGTCGGTGAGAAATAAACAATATCAACAGTCTGCATTTGTCTATCCATAATCATAATTGCCAAGCACAAATCTAACAATAATATTCTTTTAACTAATACGCTCAACCGGCAATCTTTGTCCCGGCATCAGCGTCGGCTATCAAATCAGCCCGGGTTATGACCACACGGCTCACCCCAGCGGATATGCAGGCAAAAGCGTTGTCAAGCTTAGGTATCATCCCGCCGGAAACCACGCCGGAGTCTTTCAACTCTTTATATTTACACGAATTGATTTCCTTAATCACACTGTTATCGTCGTTCCCGTCAGAAAGCACCCCGGCCTTTTCAAAGCAATATACCAATTCCACTTCATAACGTTGTGCCAAAGCCTTGGCTGTCTCTCCGGCCATCGTGTCGGCATTCGTATTCAGCAAATGCCCCTCTCCGTCGTGGGTTATAGGGGCTATCACAGGACAACATCCATTCTCTATCAGCATAGAAACAGCATCGGCATTGACCCGACGGACATCCCCAACCCAACCATAATCGACTTTCCCAGCAGGACGGCGCACGCTAAGCACCACATCCATATCCGCCCCGGTCAGCCCCACGGCATTTACGCCTAAAGCCTGCAACCCAGCGACTATACGCTTGTTTACCAGACCACCGTAGACCATCACGACGACCTCAAGCATAGCGTCGTCCGTAATACGCCTCCCGTCGACCATTTTAGTTTCTATTCCTAGCCTCGCTGCCAAGGCAGTTGCCGAACGTCCCCCGCCATGGACAAGCAACTTTTTACCATCCATAGTGGAAAAATCAGCAAGCAAACGCTTCAAAGCCGACTTGTCCTCCACAATTTTACCGCCGACCTTTATTATCGTCAATTTCTCTTTTTTCATCGTTTTATAAATTTCAATGTATCAACCGCGCCATCCGACTCCGCCACAACAATGTATATACCCTGCTGCAAGCCGTCCAATGCCACATAATCCGACTGCGGGACAATATGCCGTACGGCACTGCCACTTAAATCATATATCGCTACCGACGAATAACACTCATTAAAATGCAACCCCAGCCCATCCGAATATAAACCTGCTTCCGCTTCCACATTCTGAACAGCTCCCTTATCTGTCAAGTAGGTAAGCACCGGGGCTACAGCCATCGACAGATGCCTGTCCTTATCTTCTCTCCAATAAGGAGAGCCCTGCCTCTCTACACGGCTATATACCGTAGACAAACCGTTTTCGCCTCTGCCGGGGGAACAAAGAATCACAACTTCATCGACCTCCCTTCCTCCCATCTCGCAAGGGATACCGTCCACTACAACAAAAAACTCACTGTCAACAACAACCGGCTTATCAAATTCGAATACAGTAGGCGCGCCGCTGTCGTAAGGACGCAGTTCTGTCACAGGAAGCGACGCACTTGCAATCTTGTCCGAAGGCAGTCCGAATCTTTCGTCGGGCTGGTAGACCGACACTTCTATCACTGCTTCCTCCGTAATAAAATTTGTCCGGGCAAAATACACGTCAACGCCACTAATCTCCGATTTCACCACAGGAGCGACAAACTTTTCTGCAAAAGCGGTCATACGCTCCTCTCCTGAATTAGATCCTGCATAATAACCGTACCATTCGCTATCCTTCACCCCTGCAAGCGACTCCTGTTCTTCCGGGCGTATGTTCCACACGCTATGCGTGCCGCCTGCCTGCACGCCTTTCTCGAATACACAACGGTCATACTTTCCGTCGCTTCCGGCTTTCAACATCAAAAAGTAATTTCCAGCCTCTGGATAAGTCACCTCTGGATTCTGGACATCGGACGTGGCCGGCTCCGCCCCCTCGAAAGTCCATTCCCATTCCGTGGGATAGCCCTCCGTCTTGTCATAGAAACGCACAGGTACACCCACCGGCACATAACAATCCGCTTCCGGCGTATAATAACAACCTTGCGGTATTCCGATAGCGGCATCAACCGCTTGCGCATCTACATACAAAAAATGTCCAGCCGCCAAAATCACTGTATATATTATCTTTCTATACATCATACGAGTTAAAATATCGCATCCAATATAAACGGAAACACAAACAAGATGAAAAGCATCAGCAATACGCTATACACCAATCTTTTTATATCAACTTTCATAAGCTACCATTTTACAACCGTCCTTCATTGGCATAACTGTAGAATCCTTTCTGCCCCACTATTATATGGTCGACGACAGATATATCCACAAGCTCTCCCGCCTTTTTAACCCTCATGGTCAGCTCATCGTCCTGACGGCTCGGCAACAGATTCCCGGACGGATGATTATGAGCCAATATCAGTGCCGTCGCAAGATTCTCGATACCCTCCTTAAGTATCATTTTCACATCTACGACAGTAGCCGTGACTCCGCCGGAGCTTATGCGCTTCTTCCCGATTATGCGTTTGGCATTGTCCAGAAAAAGCACCCAAAATTCCTCGTGCGTCAGTCCGTCCATCCTGTCGCGGATGGCACGGTAGGCCGTTTCCGGATCACGCACCACAGGGGCGGTGTCCGGTTCTTCGTCACGGTAACGCTTCCCAAGCTCTATGGCGGCAAGCAACGTTATGGCTTTGGCCTCCCCGACACCCTTGAACGACTTCATCAGCCCGCGCACAGTCCGCTTAGCGATGTTAGAAAGACGGTTGTCAGAAGTTTTCAATATACGCTGAGCCAAATCCACTACGGATTCTCCCCTTGAGCCACTGCCAAGCAATATCGCAATAAGTTCCGCGGTAGTAAGAGACTGCATGCCGTTTGCCAACGCCTTCTCCCTCGGACGGTCCTCCTTCATCAAATCCGCGATACGGCGCGTATACTCACCTTGTCGTTCCATAATGCTATTTTCCACGGCGTATCTCTACCTCCTCTTTTTCGTTACGCCCATGACGGAGCAATATTTTCCAAAAATAAGCTTTCAGGAAACCTATGCCGTATCCTCCAAGCTGGACAACACTTGTCACTACAGCAAGCAGCGATATTTTCAAATTCTTTGTAGCAGCAAGCGCACATATAAGCACTGCCAATAAATAAACAGCCAACGGACTGATAAACCACCACGAAAGCAGCAACGACAGCACAACCATAGCGGCCACACCTACGACAAAGACAGCGGGCAACAAATGCACCAGCTTCAAAGAATCGGGATAAAGTATATATAAAGTCACGCGCGACATCCCGAAAACATATATCTGGCGGCAAAATGACCTCAAGTTGTTACGCCTCTTATGATAGACATAAGCCTCCCTTATCAGGGATATTGAGAATCCAGCCTGACGTATGCGGGTGCTCATATCAATGTCCTCGGAAAACATTTCGCGGAATCCGCCTACCTTCTCCCATACTTTTCGGGAGAACCCCATATTAAAAGTACGCGGCACAAACTTCTCCAACTGCACCTTACCGCCACGTATGCCGCCGGTTGTAAGGAAAGAAGTCATGGAATAATTGATTGCCTTTTGGATTACCGTGAATGATTCATGTGCGGCATCCGGCCCGCCGAAACAGTCGGTATAACTTTTCTGCAAAGAATCATATAACTTAGATATGTAATCCGGCGGAATCACACAATCGGAATCAAAAAACAGGAAATACTCCCCCGAAGCGCGCTCCATGCCATAATTGCGGGCAATACTCCGCCCTTCGTTTCCCTTGTAATAGTATTTCACATCGACCTTCCCTTCATATTTGGCGGCGACATCGTCACAACGCTCCGTGGAGCCGTCCTCGACAAGCACTACTTCAAAATCTTTCGATGACTGTACTGACAAGCTGCCAAGCAAGTCGTCGACTTCTTCTATCCTGTTATAAACAGGCACTATTATTGAAAAATACGGCATACTTCATCTTATATTCAGACAAATACAAAGATAAAAATAAAAATCCATCAACCGCCAACCACCAACTTCTTTTTTCGCTTAAAAAATCCGCTTGCTTGCAAACAATATTGCAAACAAGCGGAACAAAATATCACCTGTACCGGCGGCATCAATGGTGCGCCGTTACTTTATCTTCAGTTTTTTCAGACCTTTATCTGCGTCAGTTGCCGGATAAATGCTCATCGCGAAGCCACCGCCACGAGCCATATACATCTTCACGGCATCTTTAGAAGTAACGATACCTTTCGTGATGACATATTTCTCAGGATTTGTCTCATAGTCCGCGTCTTTGGCGTCGGCATACACGGTGGCAACATATTTACGGTCTTTGTCGAGAAAATCAAAAGCCACCGGCATCGTACGCGCATCCCCATTGGTCACACCGCCGACAAACCAGTTGTCAGTACCCTTGGCCTTGCGCGCGGCTATGATATATTCACCCGGCTCTGCGGCAAGGTACTTGCTGTCATCCCAATCCACAGCTACATCCTTGATGAACTGGAAAGCGTCCATATACTTTTCATAGTGTTCCGGCAAATCAGCCGCCATCTGCAACGGAGAATACATTGTCACGTACAAGGCAAGCTGATTGCAAAGCGTAGAATTCACCTTTGAAGTATTGTTGGTGAACGTTGAAAGATCCATACAGAAAATACCCGGAGTATAGTCCATCGGACCGCCTTGCAAGCGGGTGAAAGGAAGGATAGTCACGTGGTGGGGCATTGTTCCGCCGAACGCCTGATACTCCGTTCCGCGCGCGCTTTCGTTGCCGACAAGGTTAGGATAAGTGCGGCACAGCCCGGTAGGACGCGTAGCCTCGTGGGCGTTAACCATAATCTTATGCTTTGCAGCCTGCTCTATGGCATAAAGATAGTGGTTGTTAGCCCATTGTCCGTAGTGATGCTCCCCGCGCGGGATAATCGGGCCTACATAACCGCTTTTCACAGCGTCGTATCCATATTTGTTCATCAAATCGTAAGCGGCTTCCATGTGACGCTCATAATTGCGGAGCGAACCTGAAGTCTCGTGATGCATCATCAGCTTAATACCCTTATCGTGGGCGTATTTGTTGAGTGCCTCGATGTCGAAATCAGGATTCGGAGTGACAAAATCGAACACATGGTCTTTCGAATTGCCAATCCAGTCTTCCCAACCGATATTCCAACCCTCGACAAGCAGTTCGTCAAAACCGTGCTTTGAAGCAAAGTCGATATAGCGCTTTACATTTTCATTGTTGGCGCTATGTATGCCATTAGGCTCCATTGCCGCATAATTGATGCTGTCAAGATTCACGGCTGTGGCGTTGGTATAAGCCCACGAGCCTTTGCCTGTAATCATCTCCCACCATACACCCATATATTTCGTAGGATGAATCCAAGAAGTGTCCTCTATTTTGCATGGCTCATTAAGATTAAGAATCAATTTCGAGTCCAAAGCCTTGCAAGCATTGTCGACAACCATGACAGTGCGCCACGGCGATTTACAAGGAGCCATCATATACCCCTTGTCGCCGACAGCGTCAGGCGTAAGCCACGACTCAAACACAAGGTTCTTGTCGTCAAGATTAAGGCTCATTGTTGAGTAATTCACGCAAGCGGCCTCATGTATATTCAAATAAATACCATCGTCGGTTTTCAACTGCAATGCAGTCTGCACTCCTGTGGGAGAAAACACAGTAGTGGAGGCATTGCCCGGATTCAAATATTTCGGCATTTCCTTGCGGATTTCACTAAGACGGCTCACGCAATAATCATATTCCTGTGTATCATAGTCGCCCGGTATCCAATAAGCCGTATGGTCGCCCGTCATGGCGAATTGCGTGCGCTCCTCCTTAATCACAAAATACGTCAGATTGTCCTGCTCCGGCCATTCATAACGAAGCCCCATGCCATCATCATAAAGGCGGAAACGTATTATCATATAACGTTCTTTGCCGTCATTGTCTTGCGCTAAACGGACAGCCATTTCGTTATAATGATTACGGATTGTCTTCGTCTCCCCCCATACAGGAGTCCACGTCTCGTCAAAAGTGTCACGCGTGGTTCTTAATAACCGGAAACCGTCAGTCATCGATTTTCCTTCTTTCAACTCCAATCCCAACTTACTGGGTTTGACAACGGCCTTGCCTTTATATTCCATAGAATAGACCGGCGTACCCTGCTGGTTTAAATCGAATGTAAGCGACAGATTTCCGTCAGGAGATTTAACCACTTCAGCTGCCGCTCCTGCCGCGACAGAAAAGAAAGCCACTAAGGCAGTAGAGAGAATCTTTCTCATAGTAAAAAATTTTATGATAGTTATTGAATTAAGCATTATTTTGCCACCGTCAAATTTAGTTCATAAACTTTCCCGAAATCACACATTATATTCAAATAGTAGCGCAATAATTACGATAATAGTCTATTCATAAAGCATTTAGCAATCAAAGGCACATAAAAAATAGTAGCCGTTTATTAATCCGTTTTTCCGATATTTTGGACCTGTTGTTCAAAATTCTCACGGTCGGCTATGGCCGCATTACGCATTTTCACCCTATAATTATAAATAGTAGAGACCGAACGGCGTAAAAACTCCGCAATACGATTAGAGTCGGTTATCCCCAAACGGATAAGTGCGAACACACGCAATTCCGTGTTCAACGGCTTACCCGGCTTTATGTCGAAACGGCAGTCTTCCCTAATCAAAGCATTGAATTTGTCGACAAAATCAGGATACAGATGTAGAAACGATTTATCGAAATTATAGTAGAAATCCACAAGCTCGGATGAAACAGTTTCCGAAGACTTCAACGCTTCCACCACATCTTTTGAGCCTTTAGTACGGGCTATGTTCAGCAAGTTGTTACGATATTTGTCAATACGGTCAATATAAGAAGAACACATATTTATATATTGCCCTATATACATTTCTTTAATACGATCGTCCTCCAATAGCCTCTTATTTATGTCGTTAAGCCGACTGTTGCTTTCATTAAGCCGTAAATTAGCCTTTTGTGCAACGACTTTTAAAAGCACAGCCTTTTTCTTGGACTTATAAACAAAAAATATAGCAACAAGAAGGAACAATGACACGACAGCAAGAGAGATAAGCAAATATTTCAACTTGCCGCTGTCACTCTCTTTTTTTGCATTGTATGCGGATGTTATTACCGGAAGCAATTCTTCAAGAGACTGCATCTGGACACGTGCCTTGGTTTTGAACAAATCGTCGACAGAACGCGAAAGATACCGGTATGCACGCTCTATATCACCACGTTCGTACAGCATTGCAGACAATTCATAAAGAGACTTATGCTCCCGCACCGGTGTCGAAAGGTCGTATTCCGCACTTTTAATCATTGCAAACAATGCACTCTCCTTATCCCCTGTTTTTTCATAAGCCAACGACAACAGATATGACAATATCGCCTTGTTATGCACCGTCAATGAAGAATCATTCTCAAGCCTTCCCGAAATTTTTTCAATATCTGTCCCTAAATCATCCCCTGATTTTAATGCCATGGACACTTCCTGATACAAACGATTGACATCGGTGCTGTCACACAAACTTATCAATAGATTACGGCTTTCTTCCAACTTTTTCTCATAATAGCCTTGTTGTGGGTGCAAAGAATAAATCTCCGACATTGATTCATAAAGCGATACGGATGTTTCCGCATACTGGTAAAGACTCTTTCTTGGCAAAGCGGTAGTATCAATCATCGACAAACCGTCCAAAGCTTCAACGTAAAGACCTGAAATGGCATTCATCCTTATAATATCCAAATGAGCATCAAATATCAAAGAAGTATCACGGCTTGCCAAAGCCAAATCTTCTTTCCTATAAGCATAATACATAGTGGAATCTATATTATAAAGCCTATATGCCTCGAACACGCTGTCCATAGCCATATATTTCCCCCTGACACCACCTGCACGGTCGATATTCAGCCTCAATTGCGCAATCTCGTCATTCTTTTTCTCTTCTATGACCGATTGCTCCGACATCTTTTGATCAAGCTCCGTCAATGCCCGGCTAATAACTGAATCATATCCGTCTGCACACGAAATCAACAATGCCAAAAACGCATATATCACACACTTTTTCATAAATTAACACCTATGTTGATTATGGATTATGATTTTTCTGATACTCCAACAAAAATAATAATAAGGGCGTTCATATCAAAAAGGAGGACATAAAAAAGGAAGTGGAGGCGGACCTGCGTCTGTCTCCACTTCTCTTAGAAAGGGGGCGGCGACCTGCTCTCCCGGTTTCCCAGTACCATCGGCGCGGCGGGGCTTAACTGCCCTGTTCGGAATGGGGAGGGGTGGGACCCCCGCGCTATTGCCGCCTTTTCCTTTTATCCTTCCTTCTACCCTTTATCCTTTCCTTATTCCCTCTTCCTTTGTCTTTCTTCTTACTTTTTCTTCTTTTCTCTCCCCGCGCCTTCGCGCGGACGTATGAGGCATGGGGTATGCGGTGAAGCGACAGTTCCATGCCGGAAGCCGTGCGCCGCCTCCGCCCTTGCGGGGGTGCGGCATCTTAAAACAGCATGCCTTCCCAGGAAAGCTCCGGGCTATTAGTACCGCTCGGCTTTGCCGTCGCCGGCTTTACACCTGCGGCCTATCAACGTCGTCGTCTCCGACGGCCCTCAGGGAGATCTTATCTTGGGGAGGGCTTCGCGCTTAGATGCTTTCAGCGCTTATCCTTCCCGGACGCGGCTACCCGGCCGTGCACCTGGCGGTACAACCGGCTCACCGTAGGTCCGTCCACCACGGTCCTCTCGTACTAGTGGCGGACCCCCGCAAATCTCCAGCGCCCACAACAGATAGGGACCGAACTGTCTCACGACGTTCTGAACCCAGCTCGC
>URQP01000065.1 GCA_900550025.1 uncultured Porphyromonadaceae bacterium
TCGTAGCATAGTTGCTTCAAGCGCGACCTCCACGAGGCCGATTTCTTTGTCAGCCACATACCCACGGCCAAGGCCGTGGGTTACGCAACAACAGCCCCCACAGGGCTGGCTTCATCGGTGGCAGCGCATTACACCCCATAAACCTAATGCCCTGTTTTTTAGCTGACACCAATATTTGTTTTATTCCGATAAAAGAACGTTTTTTGAGATTTGTAATCCGATAAGTAAGTGAAAATAGGTTAATTTATTCCGATAAATATCTGGTATCGCAGCTTCTATCAGGAGATGGTATGCGTTGTCGCGGATTGTTGCAGCTTTGCTGCGAGGCTACGGTTATGGGTTAGGGAGGGCGACCGCTATGCGGCCGATTTCGCATCAGCCCATCCTCCTACGGCTGCGCTCCGCAAGCTCCGCTTACTGTAGGCTTCGCTGTCGCTGCCGTGCCGCTGTGTGGTGCGTGTGGGGTGGAATTCTCCTCTTCAGGGCTGTCGCAGTCCTTTCAGGGTTGGTGAGTTGTGTTTGATGTTTCTGGGGAAATATGTAAATTTGTGAGCGACAAATTGTCTGGTTATGGATGATGATAAGATGATAAAGGGGCAGGATGCTCCTGAAGCGGTTGATAATAAAAAGAAACCGGCGGGCAGAAGCCGCGCGATGCGGATATTGCGCCGGACAGTGAAGACGGTATTCTGGACGGCGTTCTCGCTTGTGGCGTTGATTGCCCTTGCCTTGGGACTGGTGGTGTGGATTCTTACGCCGGAGAAGCTTACGCCGATAGTGGAGCGCATAGCCAATGAGAATCTTGACGCGGAAGTGAAAATCGGCCGTGTGGAACTGACGGTGTGGAAAACTTTCCCGATGGCCTCCGTCGACATACAGGATTTGCAGGTCATGAGCGGTGTGCCGGGAAAGTATGGCGACACCATCCCCGCTTACGCCGACTCGTTGCTTGAACTGGGACGGCTGCGCGCCGAGGTTAACATCGCTAAGATTCCGCTGATGCAGTTCGACGTGAAGGAGATACTTATCGATTCGCCGAAAATCAACGCCGTGATGCTCAACGATTCAGTGTCGAATTTCATGATATTCCCGCCGTCGGAGCCCGACACTACGGCATCGGCGGTGACGATAATGCCCGATGTGGTTATCCACAAGTTCAGCATAACCGGCAACCGGGGCATACGTTTCGCCGACTTGTCGCGGAGGATGGACGTGACGCTCCGCACCGACAGCGTGGAGCTTGGATATAACCGCAGCGACCATTTCTATTCATTGCTGCTGAAGGGCGGGGTATTTGCCGATTTGCCCGACTACCACGTGAGCCAGAACATTCCGTTTTATTTCAAGGGCGATGTCAATTGGAACACGAAGAATCCGTATAAATGCACGTTGCGGGGTTTCCGCGCGGAGGTGGCGAGAGTGCCGGCCAGCATAGATGCCGATGTGGCATTGTCGGATTCGGCGGTTTCGGTAAAGGAGTTGGAAATGTCGCTCGGCCCGGTACGCTATGCCGACCTTACGGAGCAGGTGCCAAAAGAGTATCTTCACGGGCTGGAGCGGATAAAGACTAATTTCGCCGTATCAGTTAAAATGAAGCTTGACAAGCCGTTCGTTATGGGACGGGACAAAGAGCCGTCGTTCCACGCCGAAATCAGCATACCGAACTGCTACATACAACCCGGCCGGTATGCCGATTACCGTATCAACAAGCTGAATCTCGACGCGCGGCTGGCCTACAACGGCGATAATCCTGACCGTAGCACGCTGTCGCTCAACCGTCTGCTCCTTGACGGTTTCGGAATCAACCTGTCGGCCAGCGGCACGGCCTCCAACCTGCTGAAAGACCCTGCGGTCAACGGCAAGGTGAGCGGCGGGGTGGATTTCGCCAAGCTGCTGAAACTTATACCGAAGGAATTGCCTATGCGGCTTTCCGGAAAGATGGATATGAACACCACAATGAAGTTCGCTTTGAGCGACTTGGATGTGACTACGTTCCACAAGATGCAGGTGAACGGCGAGGTCGACTTCTCGAATGTGAGATATACGGTTCCTAAGGATTCGATGCTCGTGTTCCTGAAGCGTGCAAAAATTAAATTCGGGACAAACAGCGAGTTCCAGAACCAAGCAGGAGAGATGAAAAACATATTGATGGCCTCAGTGTCGCTCGATTCCACTATGGCGGCGGTGCCGGGGCTGATGGTTGCCGCCAACGGCGTGCGCTTCGGCGCGGGAAGCCTCGGTACGGCGGCCGACTTGATGGACACTACGAATATCACCCCTATCGGGGCGCGCTTTAAAATCGGGCAGCTCACGATGATGAACCGCAACGACTCTTCAATGTTCCGCATGCGCAATCTGGAGAGCAACGGCTCGATAAAGCGTTACCGCGGGGCGGAGCGGCTGCCTCTGTTCGATTTCGGGATAAAGGCCGACATGATGCGCTACCGCGACCGCACGACGATAATGAGTCTCCGCAAAGGCGATATAGAATTGCAGGCGAACATGAAGCCTAAGCGCGTAAACCGCCGCATGCGGCGCATCCGCGCGCGCATCGACTCGCTCTGCTCCGTACATCCCGAATTGTCGCGCGACTCGGTGGTGGCGATGTATGTAGCCCGGTTCGCGAAGCGTCGTGGGGCAGAACAAATCAATGACGACGAGTTCATCGACCTTTCTGTAGACAACAAGCTGAAGCGTCTGCTCAACCGTTGGAATTTCGAGGGCTCGTTGTCGGCTAAGCGTGGAATGCTTTTCACGCCTTATTTCCCGTTGCGCAATACTTTGCGCGACGTGGATATGGATTTCAATCTCGACGAGTTCAACATTCGCAGCCTGAAATACCGTGTCGGCAACAGCGACCTTGCCATGAAAGGCAAGGTGTCGAACATCAAGAGTACCCTGATGGGCGTGAAACGCCGCCCGCTGACGGTGGATTTCGACGTGTATTCCGACACTCTCGACGTGAACCAGCTGATGAAAGCCTTATACCGCGGGACTGCGTTCTCGGCAGATACGTCGGCAGCCGCATCGTTTAATTTTGCCTCGGCTGACAATGGCGACGAAGAAAGTATGCAGGCGATGGTGGAAGAGTCGACGGAAGATGTGGATACGACAGTCAAGCACGCAGTGATAATTCCTAAAAACGTTGCGATAAGTCTTAAGGTCAGGGATAAATTCGCGCGCTATTCCACACTTGACCTTAGCGACTTGCGCGGCGACCTGAATATCAACAAGGGCGTGCTCAGCCTGCGTAATCTTGCCGGAAAAGCGGAAGGCGGACAGTTGCGCCTCGATTTGGTATACGCTTCCGCCGATAAGGAGGACATAGGAATGGGGCTTTATCTCGATTTGAACGACATACAAGTCGGCCGCTTCCTGAAAATGATGCCGGGAGTCGATACTATTATGCCGATGCTTAAAGGTGTTGACGGCGTGATAAACGCGCGTCTTGGCGTCACTACAAAAATCGACTCGCTGATGAACATAATAACACCGACAACCAACGCGGCATTGCATATCGACGGAAAAGAGCTTGTGCTGCTCGACTCGGAGACTTTCCGTAAAATCTCCAAAATGCTGTTGTTCAAGAACAAGGAGAAGAATATGATTGACAGCCTTTCGGTGGAGGTGGCCGCTTACGACTCGCAAATCGACATTTATCCGTTCATCCTAAATATGGACCGCTATAAACTGGGAGTTATGGGAACGAACGATTTCGATATGAATTATGATTTCCACGTGTCGATTCTGAAATCTCCTATTCCGTTCAAGTTCGGGGTGAACATCAGCGGAAACGCCGATGATATGAAAATACGCCTCGGCAAGGCCAAGCTGAAGGAGAACGAGGTGGCGCGTACCACTATGATTACCGACACTACGAAAGTGAACCTGTTCAAGCAAATGGACGAGATGTTCCGCCGCGGGGCAGAGGCCGCATTGAGAGGCGAATCGCTGAATATGTATAGGACTGGCGACCGCAGCCGTATGCGCAGAAAACGGCAGTCGATGGATCTGACGGAAACGCGGGGCGACACAATCAGCCGTGCCGACAGTCTGAAACTGATAGAGGAGGGCATTATCGAGCGTCCCGACACCATAGCCGTCGGCAGGAATGATTCCGTAGTGCGTGATGAAGAAAAGGCAAATTCTTTTAAAGAAAGGAGAAACAAGCGTAAAAGCATCCGGCTTGAACGCCAGAAAGAAGCGTTGAAGCCGGAGAACAACTGATTGGCATTATCCCGAATCGTAAAAGATATGCGAGTCGGGATAAAAGTCAGGAGGGAACCTGTTGTAATTCAGCCTCTTCAAGGCTGTTCCTGCCGTTGTGACACTCTGTCGGTGCTGCCGCTGTGATGGCTGTCCCTGCAGGTGTGGTGCGCTGTCTGGGCTGCGGTGAAGTTTTTGTGGATGTAGTCAGCCGTATGGCAGAATATCAGGGTCCACACGAGGCTCTCTCATCCTCAAAGACAAGCCCATTTTCGTAGAGACATATTAAGATATTATGAATGAATACAATGCATCTGTCCTCTGTTTTTTAGCTGACACCAATAGCTTAAATTATGTTTTTTGATAGTTGTTCCGTAAATTTGCGGGAGAATTTACGGATATGGCAAAAAGGAAGACAAGAGAGAAGGAAGCGTATAAGCAGTATTTGGAGCGTACCGGATTCGGCGAGGCTCCGATAACCGCCGCTTTGATTGATATGGACGGCGTGCTTTACGATTCGATGAAGAATCACACGAAGGCGTGGATACGCCTGTCGGAGGAGTTGGGATGGAATTACTCGCCCGACGAGTTCTATCTCTACGAGGGTATGACAGGCGCGGCAATCATACGGCTGATGATGAAGCGCGAAACTGGTCGCGACGACGTGAGCGACGAAGAGGCAAAAGAGATATATGCAAAAAAGGCCGAGTACTTCAGGGAACTTGGTAATGTTGACAAGATAGAGGGGGCGGATATGATGCTCGCCACCTTACGCTCGGCCGGGATAAAGCGTGTGCTTGTCACCGGGTCGGGGCAACATTCCCTTCTCGACCGTCTGAACGCCGATTATCCGGGAATATTCAGCGAGGATTTGAAAGTGACGGCATTGGACGTGAAGCGCGGCAAGCCTGACCCTGAGCCATATCTGATGGGGTTGGAAAAGGCCGGTGTGAAAGCTGAGAATGCCATCGTGATAGAGAATGCCCCGCTCGGCGTGAAGGCAGGCAACGCTTCGGGATGTTTTACGGTGGGAATAACCACAGGGCCTATCCCCGAAGACGTGATGATGGAAAACGGAGCAGACATAGTGTATCCGACGATGACGGCTTTTGCCGACGCTTTGACCGACATAATAGCCGCCCGCAATTATTCATTCTAAGAAGATGGACAGACAGCAGGATGTGATATTCACCAATGACGTGGTAGCGGCGTTGGATTCGTTGCTCGACGGCATGGAGCCGGCCGGGGTGTATATGCTTTGCGACGCCAACACTAAGGAGTTGGTAATGCCCGATTTGGAAGAAAGCAGATATTATGAGGGCGAAAATGTAATAGTCATTCCGCCGGGCGACAGATATAAGGATGTGTTTTCGTTGCAGATGGTGTGGACGGCATTGCAGGAGATGGGGGCAACACGCCGCTCGGTGCTTGTCAATGTCGGTGGAGGAGTGGTTACCGACCTTGGAGGATTTGCCGCCGCCACGTTCAAGCGCGGGATGCGTTTCGTCAATGTCCCTACGACGTTGCTTGGCGCGGTGGATGCCGCCGTGGGCGGGAAGACCGGAGTCAATTTTAATGACTACAAGAATGAGATAGGCGCGTTTTGCGAGGCATCGGCAGTGATTGTCTCCACACGGTTTTTCTGGACTTTGCCTGAGACGGAGCTCAAATCCGGCTATGCTGAGATGATAAAGCATGGGTTGCTGTGTGGAAATGATTCATATAACCGTTTGCTTGATTTTGACTTGGCCAAGGCTGATATGGATGCCCTTCTTCCTTTGCTTGAAGAGTCGGTGGAGGTGAAGCGGAGGATTGTCGCGGAAGATCCTAAAGAAAAAGGGCTGCGTAAGACTTTGAATCTCGGGCATACCGCAGGGCACGCTTTCGAGAGCCTTGCGTTGCGCCGCGGCAAGCCTGTGCCCCACGGTTATGCAGTGGCGTGGGGATTGGTGGTCGAGTCCGTGCTTTCCAACTTGTTGAAGAATCTTGATAGCAGTGTGTTGTACAGCCTTTCAGATTATGTCCTGTCGCATTACGGAGTGTTCTCCATAACGTGCGACGATTATGCGGCACTGTTGGAATATATGCGGCACGACAAGAAAAGCGCCGCGGGCGAATATAATTTTTCTTTGCTGCGTAGTCCCGGCGACGTTGTCGTGGATTGTGCCGTAGATGAAGAAACGGTAAAGACCGCGTTCGACATTTACCGTGACTTGATGCACATCTAACGGTTTACCGTAATTGCTACATCGTAGCGCAGCAGTGTGTATTTTATGCGGTAGGGCACCGCGCTACGGCGCGGCTTGCGCGACTTGTAGTAGTAGTGGGTATGCTGCTTGTCCCACGACCTTACGGACAGTTGTCGTGTCGTTCCTGCCGGTATTTGGCAGTCGATGTCGTACTCTTCCTCGTGGAGCATCTCTCCGTTGGCATCCGAGTAAGTAAATCGCACAATCAGGCGTGATATGTCGAACGGCGTACGGTTTGTCACGTAGAATGTCTCGTCGCGGTCGGTAAGCGTCTTGT
The DNA here is from genome assembly GCA_900550025.1 of uncultured Porphyromonadaceae bacterium. Lineage (GTDB taxonomy): Bacteria > Bacteroidota > Bacteroidia > Bacteroidales > Muribaculaceae > Limisoma > Limisoma gallistercoris. Next base: position 6,733 of record URQP01000065.1, read on the forward strand.
TGTAGCCCGACAGTATGATGGAATCGGCATAGGCGGAGTGTCCGTTTGTGTCAGCAATTCGTTCCAATTGCTCGACTTGCGATTTCGTAGAAAGCCCTTTTCTTGTGGTGTCGGTTTTAGCGTACATATTGGCCATAACGGCAACCATTGCCGCCAGTACGATGCAAATCCGTTTGTCTATGCCATGCTTCATCGCAATTACAGCTTAGAAATAAGTTGGCGTATCGCTTTTTTTATTGTCTAATTTGATAAATCCCGGTTTGATTTCCGGCTTCTCCAATCGCGGATAAATTCTAATCCGGCCGAAAATCGTAGGGAAAAACTGCGCTATGTTCATTGATAGCCGCATTTTGATTTTAGGCTTGTCGATTGTGATGTTGTTTCCGCTGTTTTCCACATTTGCCACGCATTCCACCGGGCGTGTCAGTGTGTCGCCGGCAATCCCGCTGTAGAGCCATAGCCGTAGTTTGTCGTTTTCTGCCGATTCTTCCATATATCCGAGCACGCATCCGCAATCTACGGCGCAATCTTCCGCCTCTATGGCTACGAGCCGGTAGTGGCCTTTTTCGTTCTCTATGCGTTCGATGGCAAGCGTGATGTGCTCGTCGGGGTAGTACCACAGCCCTTCCAGCCTTCCGGCGATAGTTTGAGCCTGTCTTTCTTTTACGGATTCCATGTCGTAGCCGGCCAGCACCGGGGCATTGCCGGGGATGGTGAACGATTGAAGCGCCGGCAGTACGGAAAGCAGCAGTAATATTCGCAGTGTACGCTCCGGCATCTTATTTCATTCTGAATTGATATTGCAGCCCGAAGCTCAATGTCTCCTTGAATTGCCAGTATCTCCAGTCAATGTTGACAGGGGCGGAGTCGTCGTAGCGTAGGTGGGCGTATATCTGGGTTGAAAGGAACTTGTTGATTGAAAAGTTGAGCGTTGTCTCCAAATCGCCTTGCAGATATGAATAGTTGGAGAACACGAACAGTCGTGACGATATGGAAATCGACGGATGCGGTGTCCATGAAATTTTGCACTCGCCGCTCGAACCTATCTCGTGTCCCAATCTTTTTCCGGGGTCGATGCCGTAGGATGTGGGGTCCATTTTGTGTATTGCCCGGCATATTTTCATATTGTAGGAAAGCGGTGACAGCGAGGCGTCGAAAGCGAATGTGCTGCGGCTGTTGGTGGTGCTGTAAGTCATACCGATACCGGCATTCAGCTCGCCCGGAGTGAGGAACGAAGCAGCAAGGTCGTAAGTGTTGGTGTTGAAATTCTGCAGCACTTGTGTGCGGAATTGGAGTGTGGTACTGTAATAGAACTTCTTGGTTGCCTGCAAACCGAATTTCGCGTTCACTTGGAACAAATCCTCCGTAATGTTATAATTACGCAACGTGTCGTCGGGCGCGGAGTTTATGCCAAGTTTATATTGTACTGTCAACTCGAATAATTTGTTGGGATGTATTGCCTGATTAAGCTTGAGATTGTATATGGCGCTGGCAATCATGTTCAGGTTCTCTTTTCCTCCTTGATACCAGTTCTCTGATAAGTATGCCTGCGAGAATTGCAAGGACGAGTCGAACTGGTGTATCCAGTCGTATTTCTCGATTTTTTCCTCAGGGGCTTTTTGTGGTAAATCCACTTTGATTTCCTTTATTATAAGCTTGTTTTTCTCCGGGTCGGGTTTGATTTCATATTTTTTTGGAGGTTCGGGCATATTGGCTATGTTGTATGGCACGAGCCACGGTTGGTTGACCATGATACGGTAGAGGTGGTAATTTTCGAACCAATTGTCCCATTCGGCCTGTTCGAGCCATTTTTTGTCGAAATCGAGCCGTGCCGTGTCCCGGCGCTGCGCTAACGACAGGCTGTCGGCCTTGATAGGCTTTTCGTCGATGTCTTGGTATTCCACGAATATGATTGGCAGGAACATCATTTTTTCGGAGCGGTATTCCCTGTAGAGGTGTGACAGTGAGTCGGCCTCTTCCAGCAGTCTCACAGAATTGTCTGTGGCGGTAAGCATTTCGTTGGCTTTCTGTGATTTCTTGCGCTTCTTCCCGCGTATGTTTTTATTCTTTTGGTCGTTGATTGTAGTGTTGGCTTCGTTTACGGTCGCCGACTGTCCGGCTACGGAGTCGGTCGGCTCCGTGTTTTGGGCAAAGGCGGCGGGCAGAATGACCGTCAAGGCGATTAGCAACAATAGTAAACGTTTCATTCTCTTATTCTCGACTGGTTCATTGGTTGTTTTCATCGTCTTCGGCGGCCGAAGACATTATCTGTCTGGCAAGTTCCAAATCCTTGCGGAAAACGAGGACGCCCACCTGTCCGATAGGCAGGTCGTGCAGTGGATATAGCCACGACATCCTTTCGTTGGAAAGGACGCACTCTATTCCGTTGGTGTTCAGCACTCCTTTCACGATATATGCTGAAACAGCGTCGTATGCGCCGAATGTCACTAAATCTTCAGGATTGTCCATGCCAGTGCTTGTTTTTTGATTCAGTGCAAAGATACATTAAATAGGCTGCAAAACAAATAGGACCGTTTGCATTTGTTTTGCTAAAAAATCTGTTTATGTTGTCAGATAGTATTTAAAGTTGCTTTTGGACTGAAGCCTGTGAGAAATATTGTGTCATCTTCATATTGATTTTATGGAATTGCGGGCAGAATATTTATCTTTGCATAAATAAGAATTTCGTATGCTCTCATATTCATATATCGGAAAAGGGCGGTTTGAACTTGTGGATAAGCCCGAACCGCAAATCGTAGATCCTCGCGACGCTATTGTCCGCGTGACGCTCGGCAGCATCTGCACAAGCGACTTGCATATAAAGCACGGCAGTGTGCCGCGTGCCGTGCGGGGGATAACTGTCGGACACGAGATGGTCGGAGTGGTTGAGGCTGTAGGCAGCGGTGTGACGTCTGTCAGGCGGGGCGACAGGGTGGCCGTGAATGTGGAGACTTTTTGCGGGGAATGCTTTTTCTGCCGGCATGGCTATGTGAATAATTGCACGGACCCGAACGGGGGCTGGGCGTTGGGATGCCGTATCGACGGCGGGCAGGCGGAGGATGTGCGTGTGCCATACGCCGACCAAGGGCTTTCGCCGATACCCGGCAACGTCAGCGATGAACAGGCATTGTTTGTCGGCGACATTCTTGCCACCGGCTTTTGGGCAGCCCGCATTTCGGAAATAGCGGAGGACGACACGGTTCTGATAATCGGTGCGGGCCCTACCGGGCTATGCGCGTTGCAGTGTGTGATGCTGAAGCGGCCTAAACGGATAATCGTATGTGAAAAATCCGAAGAAAGGGCGGCTTTCGTAAGAGTCCATTACCCTGAAGTGCTGGTGACCGCTCCTGACAATTGCAAGGATTTTGTGCTGGACAACAGCGAGAACGGAGGGGCGGATGTGGTGCTTGAAGTTGCCGGAGGCGACGACACGTTCCGCTTGGCGTGGGATTGTGCGCGGCCTAATGCCATTGTCACGATTGTCGCGCTCTACGACCGTCCGCAGGTGCTTCCTTTGCCTGATATGTACGGAAAGAACCTTACGTTCAAGACGGGCGGTGTCGACGGCTGCGACTGCAACGAAATACTCGGATTGATAGCGGAAGGGAAAATCGACACCACACCTTTGATTACCCACAAGTTCCCTTTGAGCCGGATAGAAGAGGCTTACCGGATATTTGAAAGCAAATCGGACGGCGTGATTAAAATAGCCGTAACATGCGGTTGAAGAATCGGACTTTTTAATTTATCAACTTAACATAAAACCAAAAAAAGACCAGTCTTATGAAGAATTATTGTATGTTATTATTGTGTATGCTTGCTCTGAATATGCAAGCATTTGCTGAAGATGCCGTTCCGCAAGTGATTCCGGCATTGCAGCAATGGAAATCGACAAAAGGGAATTTAGCAATGCCGCAGAAAGGCCGCATAGTGGTCGACTCTTCTTGCCGGGAAGCGTTGTCCGATGCCGCCGGAATCCTTTCAGAGGACCTTATGGAAATGTTCGGTATGGAATATGCAGTGGCGGAAGGGAAAGCGGAAAAAGGCGATATTTATTTGGCATTAAGCGATAAGGACAAGGAATATGGCGTTGAAAGCTACCGTATGAAAATCGGGTCGAATGTGGAAATTACGGCCGCCGACGCAAAAGGGGTGTTTTGGGGCACACGCACTTTGCTTCAGATGCTTTACAACCAGCCGGAAGGATTGCAGAAAGGGGAGGCGTTGGACTATCCCTCATACGGACGGCGCGGCTTTATGCTCGATGTGGCAAGAAAGTTCTTTCCGATGGATTATTTGGAGCAGTATGTGAAAATAATGTCGTTTTATAAGATGAACGTAATGCAGGTGCATCTCAACGACAATGGCAGTGTGGAGTTTTTCGACAACGATTGGGATAAGACATACGCCGCTTTCCGTCTCGAATGCGAAAGCTTTCCGGGATTGACTGCCAAGGACGGCTCGTATACGAAAGACGAGTTCCGCGATTTCCAGAAAATGGCGTTGCGCTATGGCGTGGAAATAGTGCCGGAAATTGATGTCCCTGCCCATTCACTTGCTTTTACCCACTATAATCCGCGTCTTGCCGCCGACAAGAAGGAGTACGGTAAAGACCACCTCGACCTGTATAAGAAAGAGGTATACGAGTTCCTCGACACTCTTTTCGCCGAATACATAAGCGGCGACGACCCCGTGTTTGTTGGCCCGTTTGTGCATATCGGTACTGACGAGTACAATTTGAAGGAAGCCGAGCAGTTCCGCTATTTCACGAATTATTATCTTGATTATATCACTAAGCTCGGGAAGACTCCGATAATGTGGGGCAGCCTGAAGAAGATGCAGGGCACTACTCCGGTCGATGTGGAAGGACGCTATGTCAACGCCTGGAATTACCATTGGCTTGATGTGGAGATGGCTTTGAACGAGGGCTATAAGGTGATGAACATGTGCGATGTGTATCTCTACATCGTGCCATCAGTCAATTATTATCAAGACTTTCTAAACACAAAGATGCTCTACGAGTCGTGGGTGCCTGAAGAGATGAACCGCGGCAACCGTGTGGCAAAGGGCAACAAGAACCTGCTGGGGGCAATGTTCGCGGAATGGAACGACCGCGTGGGCAACGGTATCTCCCAACAGGACGTGCATTACCGCACTTTCCCGGCATTGCAGCTGATGTCCGACAAGCTGTGGAAAGGCAATAATGCCGATAATGTCCCGTTCGAAACGTTCGACGCTCTATGCAAAAAAATGCCGGAAGCTCCGGGTGTGAATTTGCTGGCTAAAATCGAAGGCGATGTCTCGGTCATTGCGCCCGATTCCGTTGTCACGCTGAATGGCAACAATGCAGTTGCCACCGATGTCGTGGAGGTGGGCTATCCGTATAGCGTGGAATTTGAAATTTGCCCTGACGAAAAACCGGCTAACGGCGGCGTGCTGTTCAAAGGGCCTCATTCCACATTCATCACCAATTGGAACAATACCGGGAAATTCGCGTTCAGCCGCGACGGATATGAATTTGTGTTCCATAATTATAAACTGCCCGCGGGGCAATGGACAAAGGTGCGTGTTGACGGCGATTATAAAGGTACATCCTTGTATATCGACGGCCGGCTTGTGGAACGTCTTGAGGGGCGTGTCCGCGAGGTGTACAATTATGTGCAGAAAACGAAGAATTGGATTTGGTATCAGGAAACTTTGATATTCCCGTTGCAGACAATCGGCGACAACCTGCTGGGATTCAAGGGCAAAATCCGCAATGTGTCGGCTAAGCAGCATTGATGATATTTCGCTTTACGAAAAAAGGATTGCCAAATAAGGCAATCCTTTTTTTCGTTGCGGAAAGAGAGGGATTCGAACCCTCGGTACGGTTACCCGTACAACGGTTTTCGAGACCGTCCCGATCGGCCACTCCGGCATCTTTCCTTTTTTGACGGTGCAAAGATAGCTCTTTTTTTGTCAACAGCGATATTTTATCGGCAAAAAATATTTTCAGGCGCGTTTAATCAGTTTTTGTGGATTTTGTCGGGGTTGCGGGCTATGAATTCCTTCCACGACTTGCAGCCTGACGGTATCTTAGGGCGCGCCGATTCGTAGAAATGGCACAATGCCACGGCAAGGGCGTCGGTTGCGTCGAGGTGCGGGTCGATTGACTCCTTCGGGATGTTGAGTATGCGCCGCAGCATTTCCGCCACTTGGTCCTTCGACGCGCCTCCGTTGCCGGTTATCGACTGCTTCACTTTCAGCGGGGCGTATTCCGCGATGGGAATGTCGCGCAGCAAAGCGGCGGCCATAGCCACCCCCTGCGCCCTGCCTAATTTGAGCATCGATTGCACGTTCTTCCCGTAGAAAGGGGCTTCGATGGCCATCTCGTCGGGTAAATATTGCTCCACAAGACTCGTGACGCGTTCGGATATGCGCCGCAAACGCATATAATGGTCGTCGAATTTGTTGAGCATCAGCACGCCCATCGCTATCATTGACGGTTTATGGTGTTTTACGCCGAGAATGCCGTAGCCCATGACGTTAGTGCCCGGGTCGATGCCGATGATAATCCGGTCCCATTCCAGTTCTTTCCCTGTCATAGCTCCATTTCCTCCAACAGGGTGGAAAAACCGGCCACAGCGTTGCCGAATTTCCCTGCTACCGAATCCACAAGGCTGTTTCCGGTGGATTCATACCAGCGTGAAAGTCCGTCTAACGATTCCGCACGGAATTGCAGTGAATAGCTTTGTCCGCCGTTGTCGCTTTCGTGTCCGAATACGCGTGTCAGCCGAGGTTCTGCCAGTATCCCGCCGGCCAACGCTTTCGGGATGTATTCGCGCCTTATCCATTCTATGAATTCCTTGTCGATTGATTTGTCGGCATGGAAAGTAGTGTTGTAGATTATCATCGGTTTTTTTGTTTATAAAGTGAACGATGCCGACAGTCCGAAATGTTCGCCGTCGGACACGGGGGCAATCGACAGATTGTGTTTCTTGGCGAAAGGGCGTGTGAAAATATACGCGCTTCCCGCTCCGATGGCCGCCCCTGCCGCAACGTCCCACCAGTCGTGCTTCTTGCCGAAAGTGCGGCTCCATCCCACGTATGTGGCAAGCACGTATGCCGGCGCGCCGAATTTCCATCCGTAGCGCCGCTGCACGAATCCTGCGTTGGCAAACAGGATGCTGGTGTGCGCCGACGGAAAAGAGTGGTTGTCGCTTCCGTCGGGGCGTTGTTTCTTGACAGTGTATTTCAGCAGGTATGTGGCTCCGAGTGTTGTGGCGGTAGTGAATGCCGCCTGTTTCAGTCCGGTCCAGTCTTTTTCGATTATCACTCCGGTGAGGGTGGCCAACGGCATTGCCACAAGCAGCACGTCTCCGGATGTCTTCACTCCTTTTCGCGCGTTGCTGAGTTCTGTCTGTGCCGTCATTGATAAAGGTGCAGACAGGCAAAACATTAAAATTATCAACAGGTGCTTCATTTCATTATTCGATTAAACCGGCAATTTTCGGGACAAAGATAATCAATCCGGTGACTGCCGCCGCTATGGCGGTCAGGAGGACAGCGCCGGCGGCAATGTCCTTTGTGCGTTTCACGGCTTCGTCGTAGCCGGGCGATACACGGTCGGCAAGTGCTTCGATTGCGGAATTGAACCCTTCCGCGGCAAGCACGCCGCCTATGCACAGGACTATGGCTGTCCATTCTGTCGCCGATACGCTGAAGCCGATGCCGGCCGCAATGGCGCATGCCGCCGCGGCGCAATGTATCCACGCGTTATGCTCCGTAGCTATGAGCGACCGTATTCCCGCAAACGCGTAGCGAAAACTTCTCGCCCGCTTTTTCCAACTGAACCGTTCTTTTTTCATATTGCAAATATAGTGCAAATCGCGGGGCAAGGCAAATAAGCCGTCCGGAATGGCGCGCATTACTTCCCGCCGATAATCTTTTATGCAAGATAATTGTACATTGCCGCAGTTTTCCGTAATTTTGCAATTGCCGGTTCTGAAGCCGGCATAGAAGTAAAATTTATGATACGTAATAAAGAGGATATAAAGAAGACGGTCAGTTCGTGGCTGTGGATTTTTGTGGGCTGTACGATTATGGCGGCCGGTTTCGTGTATTTCATCAATCCGTACAACATTGTCCCCGGCGGTGTGTACGGGGCAAGCATTGTGCTTCATAACCTGTTCCCGTCGTTGCAGGTCGGAACATTCGGCTATATGCTCGACATCCCTTTGATGATAATCTCCGTATTGGCGCTGGGAGGAAAATTAGGCGGGCGGACAATAGCCGCGGCTCTCACCACTCCGTTCATAATGAACGCGTTGTCGAAGCTTGCTTATCCTTCGCAAGAGGCGTTGGAGCGTCTCGACCCTGCGCAACTGCTCGGAGGGGTGCTCGACTTGTCTGACCATTTGCTGCTCACTACTGTGTTCGGAGCCGTGCTGATAGGGATAGGCTGCGGGATAGTGGTCCGCAATCAGGCCACGACAGGAGGCAGCGACATCGTGGCGATGATAATGCAGAAATATCTCGGGATACCTTTCTCCCGCGGTATATTTTTCGTTGATGGCATGGTGGTGTGCTTCGGCTTGGTTGTCATCGGCTTCGGCGTAGGCAGCGCGAAGGATGTGACCACACCGTCGCTGCACCTGATGCTTTATTCGTTGCTTGCAATCTTCATCACTTCGCGTGTTTTGGCTTTCACCATCAACGGCGCCAAAAACGACAAGCTCATCTTCATCATCAGCGACAATAAGATGGAAATGCTGCGTCAGTACATATTGAAGGACCTTGACCGCTCTGCCACGTATATGGAGAGCACAGGCCTGTATTCGGGAACGGAAAAGCAGATTCTTATGGTGGTGCTGAGCAATAAGGAAGCTACGAAATTGAAGGTGAAAATACAGGAAGAAGACCCGAGGGCGTTCGTTATCGTCACCGATGCCTACGACGCTTTCGGCGAGGGATGGAAGCAGTTGCCCACGTCGGCGGCCGAAATTCAGCCGGAGTGAGTCGTTCCGTATGCGGTTGATTTCTTGAATATTGTGAAGCCGGTGGAAAAATTGCCTCAAAAAAATATGCCGATATTTTGCAAAGTCGGATTTTTGGCATATCTTTGCACACGCTAAAGCCATTTTGGCAAACCGAAGGAGAGGTGGGTGAGTGGCTGAAACCACCAGTTTGCTAAACTGACGTAGGAGCAATCCTACCACGAGTTCGAATCTCGTCCTCTCCGCTAACATTTCGGTGCGCAGCACAAGGCGGCCGGTTTTCCGGAGAGATGGCAGAGTGGTCGATTGCGGCGGTCTTGAAAACCGTTGAGGGGAACACCTCCGGGGG
>URQP01000066.1 GCA_900550025.1 uncultured Porphyromonadaceae bacterium
TCCAGAGAACCTACGGTAAGCGGAGCTTGCGGAGCGCAGCCGTAGGTGGCGACACGTCATCATCCATCGGCGGCATAGCCGTCGCACTATTTGTCGCTAAGAAAGTATTGCAGCTTTTCCTCTATTCCGGCTGCTTTGAAAAAACTTTCAAGTTCTTCATTAAGCGACATTTTGTGGTGGTGTGTCTTTTGGTTGGATATGTAGTTTCTGACTTTGTCCAAATCACGGTAGCTGAATGTTGCGCAGAAATACGATTTACCCCAGCCTTGAAATCCGGGAAACATTTTGTTATCTATAATCCATTTGCTGCTACTTCTTTTTACTTCGCGCATATATACGGATGGCGACATGTCTGCGTTGGTGCTTACGGCAATGTGTATGTGATCTGGCATTCCGTTTATTTTTTTGATATTACATCCTAAATGCGACGATATTCCATAGATGTAATTATATAGTTTATCTTCATGCTCTTCATCTATTACCCGTAGACTGTGTTTCGTTCTGAAAACGAAGTGGTAATATAAGTCGATATATGCCATACTGTCAGGTTTTGTGTAAAGATAATATGTTTTGGCCATTTTGGCAAATGTCTGTGTGGTGAAGTGCGACCGCTATGCGGCCGGTAGTGGGTGGGGATGGAGACAGGTTTTGTGCGGGTTTTGCGGTTTGGGGGATTTGTGGTAATTTTGTGCTGAAATTTTGGAATATGAAGAATATACGTAATTTTTGCATCATAGCGCATATCGACCACGGAAAGAGCACGCTTGCCGACCGTCTTTTGGAGTACACCAATACTGTTTCGGGCAAAGATTTGCAAGATCAGGTGCTCGACGATATGGATTTGGAGCGCGAGCGTGGAATCACAATCAAGAGCCACGCCATCCAAATGACATACCAGCACAACGGCGAGACTTTCGTGCTCAACCTTATCGACACTCCGGGACACGTCGACTTTTCTTACGAGGTGTCGCGCAGCATTGCCGCCTGCGAGGGCGCTTTGCTCATAGTGGACGCTTCGCAGGGCATACAGGCGCAGACAATATCCAACCTGTATATGGCCATCGACAACGATTTGGAAATCATTCCGGTTGTCAACAAGGTGGATCTCGACAGCGCGAAGCCTGAAGAGGTGGAGGATCAGATTGTGGATTTGCTCGGATGCAAGCACGAGGAGATAATCCGCGCGAGTGGCAAGACCGGAATAGGAGTGCCTGAGATATTGGAGGCTATCGTGGAGCGCATACCGGCACCGTCGGGCGATCCTGAGAAGCCGTTGCAGGCGTTGATTTTCGATTCGGTGTTCAATCCTTTCCGCGGAATCATAGCATATTTCAAAATTGTGAACGGCTCTATCCGCAAAGGCGATTTCGTGAAATTCGTTAACACCGAAAAGCAATATTATGCGGAGGAAATCGGTGTGTTGAAGCTGAATCTTTCTCCACGCGAAGAATTGTCGGCAGGCAATGTGGGATATATCATATCAGGTATAAAGACCTCCAAGGAAGTGAAAGTGGGGGATACCATAACACAAGTGTCCAATCCTTGCGAATCGGCGATAGAAGGTTTTCAGGAGGTGAAGCCGATGGTGTTTGCCGGAGTATATCCCATCGAGACAGAGGATTTCGAGAACTTGCGCAGCTCGTTGGAAAAATTGCAGTTGAACGACGCTTCGCTGACGTTCCAGCCGGAATCGTCGGCGGCGTTGGGATTCGGTTTCCGCTGTGGATTCCTCGGTTTGCTGCATATGGAAATCATTCAGGAGCGTTTGGCGAGGGAGTTCAATATGGATGTGATAACCACTGTCCCCAACGTGTCCTATAAGGTTTATGACAAGAAAGGCAACGTGACGGAGGTGCATAACCCGTCCGGATTGCCCGATCCTACGCTGATAGAGCATATCGAAGAGCCGTATATACGCGCTTCTATAATTTCCACAGCCGACTTCATAGGGCCGATTATGACTCTTTGCCTCGGCAAACGCGGGGAACTGGTGAAGCAGGAATTCATTTCAGGCAACCGTGTGGAATTGGTGTTCGACATACCGTTGGGTGAAATAGTGATTGATTTTTACGACAAGCTGAAAAGCATATCGAAAGGCTATGCTTCGTTCGACTACCATATCCACGATTTCCGCGAGTCGAAGCTCGTGAAGTTGGACATATTGCTCAACGGAGAGTCGGTTGACGCGTTAAGCACGCTGACCCACGTTGACAATGCCGTGACTTTCGGCCGCCGCATGTGCGAGAAGCTGAAAGACCTGATTCCACGCCAGCAATTCGACATAGCCATTCAGGCTGCTATCGGCGCGAAAATCATTGCCCGCGAGACAGTCAAGGCCGTGCGTAAGGATGTGACGGCAAAATGCTATGGCGGCGACATAAGCCGTAAACGCAAATTGCTCGAAAAGCAGAAGCAAGGCAAGAAGCGCATGAAGCAAATAGGCTCGGTGGAAGTGCCGCAAAAGGCGTTCCTTGCCGTACTGAAGCTGGATTGACGCGGAAATATATGTCGGGAATACTTATTTATAGGTAGCAGGACAGTGCAATTTACCGAAAAAAGGTGATTGTGTGGAATATCGGCAATACGTAATTTTGCATCGTAAGGATTTAATTAATTTGTTAATCATAATTGCGTAACCGATTTAAGGCAAAGACGCTCTCCGAAGTGATTTCGGGGAGCGCCTGATTTTTTACGTTACGCTTGTCGGTTATTCCAATTTGAGGTCGTCAAATCCCTCTTCGTCAAACTCGTCGATGTTGAAATCGTCAGAGCCATAGAAGTCTTCGTCCAAATCACCATAGGTGCTGTCTGTGGCCGCTGCGGCTTTGTTGATTTTATTGTCGAATTCGTCCATGTCGACAGTCTGTTTCGGGGGACGTCCTTCTTTACGCGAGCAAAGAGGGTCGGCAAGAGTCTTTGACGGTATGAGTTCTTTCATCTCCATGAAAAACGCGCGGTTGGTGAGATAATCGAACACGAACATAAGGCGTTGCCCCTCGTCCTCAATCAAATCGGAAAGGCGGGTGTCTTCCATTAGCCATATATCCTCGTCGCTGTCGCTTCCCATATCGGTCAGGGTGACTTCTTTTTCCCTCTGCCAATCTTCATCGCATATTATGAAAGAATCCATCTGGTCTTTTGAATATCCCACAGCCTCAAGAATGGCATTGCGCAGACTGAGGAATGTGTCGTCAGCGTCGATTGATATTTCAAGCTTGAAATTGCTGACTTCGTCAGAAATAATCCGGAATTTGTATATCATAAAATCTGAGTTTTGTTCTTGATGCGAAATTACAAATTATTTTTAAAAGCGTTCCATCCTTGAGCCTGTAATTCCAATTCGTTGCCGTCGCGTGTAATCATCGCGCATCCCAATTCAGGTTTTGTAATATGTCCTATGATTCTGATGCCGTCGATTTCCTGCAATTTTTCATGCATTTCCAATGGGGCAGTGAACAACAGTTCATAATCTTCTCCACCGTTGAGAGCGGCTGTGACTAAATTCATATTCAGTTCGGCGGCCATTGCGGCAGTCTGGTAGTCGATAGGTATCCTTTCCTCGTAAATGCGGCATCCTGTGTGGCTTTGTGTGCAGATATGCAGGAGCTCGGATGACAGTCCGTCGGAAATGTCCATCATGGCAGTTGGCAATATGCCTTTTTCGGCGAGAATGGCTATTATGTCCTTGCGCGCTTCAGGTTTTAATTGCCGCTCAAGGATGTATTCCTTGCCGCCGAAATCAGGATTGAAATCCTTCATCCCGGCCGAAGCCACTCTTTCCCGCTCTAAAAGCTGTAACCCCATATATGCCGCACCTAAGTCGCCGGATACGCAAATCAAATCATTTTCCTTTGCGCCGTCGCGGTAGACAACTTTGCCTCTTTCGCCTTCGCCGATGCACGTCACGCTTATAATTAAACCCGTGACAGAGGCGGAAGTGTCTCCGCCGACAAGGTCGACGCCATACACTTCGCATGCCAGCTTGATGCCGTCGTACAGCTGCCGGATATGTTCTACGGTAAAGCGTTTTGACACACCTATCGATACGGTAATCTGTTTAGGCGTGCCGTTCATGGCGTAGATGTCGGAGAAATTGACCACGGCCGATTTGTAGCCAAGGTGCTTCAATGGAACGTATGTGAGGTCGAAATGTATGCCCTCAAGCAGCAAGTCGGTAGTGACCAGTTGCAGCTTGCCATTATAATCAAGAACCGCGGCATCGTCGCCCACACCTTTCAGTGTCGAATCGTTTTTGATTTTGACAGATTTTGTCAGTTCACGTATGAGGCCGAATTCTCCTAATGTAGCTATTTCAGTTTGAACTTCCGGCATTTGTCACTCTTTGAATTCATTAATCAGACCTTTCATAATCTCCGTCATTTTAGGTTGTGCCGCCGCGGCAGCTTTTTGAACTTCTTCATGCGACACTTTTTCAGGTTCTACACCTTCGAGTCCTCCCATGTCGGTGATTACGGAGATAGCGAATACTTCAATTCCGCTATGGTTTGCCACAATCACTTCCGGGACTGTGCTCATTCCGACAGCATCACCTCCGATACGGCGGAAATAACGGTATTCCGCTGGTGTTTCGAAAGTAGGGCCTTGCGTTCCTACATATACACCCCGCTGCACTTTTATGCCTTTTTCTTCTGCCACTTTCAACGCGTCGTTAATAAGTCGGTGTGAATAAGCTTCCCCCATGTCAGGGAATCTCGGACCGAGTTCTTCGTAATTCTTTCCGCGCAACGGATGTTCAGGGAACAGGTTGATATGGTCGGTTATTATCATTATGTCACCGATTTTAAATTCCGGGTTCATCCCTCCTGCCGCATTTGAAACGAACAATGTCGTTATGCCCAATGCCTTCATCACACGCACAGGGAATGTCACTTGCTGCATGGAATAACCTTCGTAAAAATGGAACCGTCCTTGCATTGCCATTACCCGCTTGTTGCCAAGCTTGCCGAAAATCAGTTTTCCGCTATGTCCCTCTACAGTGGAAACCGGGAAATTAGGAATGTCTTTATAATCGAGAGTATCAGTTATTTCTATATGGTCTACCAATTCTCCCAATCCTGTTCCGAGTATGATTGCCGTTTTCGGAATATCTTTAATTTTCGAGCTGATAAAATCAGATGTTTCTTTTATTTTTTCAAGCATAATCGTATTTGTTTAATTGGTAACTGTATATTATGATTTTTCTTTTATTTTGCCTATTATATCATCATCGAAGGACTGTAAATTGTAGGATATGAATTCGACATTAATCGGCTGATAAAATATATGCGGTTTCAACGAGTGCGGAAAATACGGGTTATTGGCAATCCTTACGGCGTCTTTCTCCGTAGTAAGTATAATTTTATACCGTCCTTTCAGTTTGTTGTAAACCTCATAAATATCATTTATGTCAGAACGTGAAAAGTTGTGGTGGTCGGGAAAATGCATTACCTTAACCACAGCCTCATAACGTTTCAAATATTTAATCAATGGGATGGGGTGGGCTATCCCGGTAATGGCCAGTATCACATCTTTTTGAGTGAAGAGGCTAAGTGCCGGAATGTAGCATGACGCATCCGGGAATACCGGGCACAGACTGTCGTATTTATATCTGCTGAAATATAAATTCTGATATGGGTACAAACAAAGATGCTTCTTGAATATACGGAAATTTACCGGTTTTATGTCGTCCGGACATTTTGTGATTATGACAATATCGGCGCGTTCTTTAATAGAGTGCTTTGATTCACGCAGTCTGCCCAATGGCAATAACTTGTCATCGTAGAAAGGATTTCCATATTCGGTGAGTACTATTGATATTTTCGGCTTTACATAACGGTGCTGGAATGCGTCGTCGAGTACTATCAGGTTGATTTCAGGATCAATCTCTAAAATGCGGTTTATTCCCTTGACACGGTTCTCGCATACGGCAACCCTGATCCTGTCGCCGAATTTCTGGTATATCTGGTAAGCCTCGTCTCCGATATCCTGAGGAGAGCAATTCGGGAAAGCCATTACGAATCCGGATGTCTTGCGTTTGTATCCGCGGCTCAACATCGCGATTTTATAATCTTTAGCCAACAGTGAGATTATGTATTCTGTGTGCGGGGTCTTTCCTGTGCCGCCGACGGCAATATTCCCTATCGAGATGACAGGAATTTTAAAGCTTTCTGATTTCAGAATGCCTAAATCGAACATTTTGTTGCGTACATACATAACCGCTCCATATATCGCAGATAATGGAGTGAGTATGAATTCTTTTATTATACGCAAATTGTCGGCCACGCTATAATTATTTAATGAATACGTTTTCCATACGACATTGAATTTGATCTTGCTTTAGCAGTGTATTAATCTTTTCAATGTATTCGTATAGCATTCCATATTCTTTTTTCATTTCTGTTTTATAATATGATTCGGAGAATGCCGCATAGAGCAGATTCATAAAATCCTCTTCGAATTCCGGCAGATAATCCACGCTGTAATCGTCGATTATTCCCGCTTTGTCGGCAACCCATTTAACGGCATCATCTAAATTGCCGAATTCGTCGACAAGTCCTATCTTTTTAGCTTCCGTAGCATCCCAGACTCTGCCTTCCGCTATGCTTTTCAGTTTGTCGATTTCCATTCCCCGGCCAGTAGCGCAGCGTGATGTGAACAGTTCATATCCCCTGTTGATAGACCCCTGTAATGCTGCTGTTTGAGCAGGAGAAAGAGCTTTAATCACCGACATGTCGGAATTCGCGTTTGTAGTGACAAAATTGGTGTTGATGCCTAATTTGTCGGTAAGCAGTCCGTTGAAGTTGGGTACCATGGCGAAAATACCGATAGACCCGGTTATTGTAGTCGGTTCCGCAAATATCCGCTGTGCTCCGCAGGAGATGTAGTAACCGCCCGATGCCGCATAATCGCCCATCGACACGGCGAAAGGTTTCCCTGATTTCTTAAATTGTTCGAGAGCCTCCCAAATCTGTTCCGAAGCGTATGCGCTTCCTCCGGGAGAATTTACACGCAGAACGAGTCCGCTGATGGCATCGTCTTTTGCAAGATCAAGAATGATTGGAACCAAATCGTCGGAGTTTATTCCATTGTCAGAGCCGGATACATTAATGTCGCCTACAGCATACAGCACGGCTATCTTGTTATTTGATTTGATTTCATGATGTTTTGCGTTGATAAAAGAACTGACACTGACATAGTTGATGTCGTCATCTTCCGGAATATCTATTCTGTCCTTGATTTTCGACTCGAATTCGTGGTCATAACACAATCCGTCGATGAATTTTTCTTTTACGGCTATTTCTGGAGCGGAAAATGTCATAAGACTGTCGGCATATTCGTTGATTATTTGTTTGCTTATACCGCGGGCTGACGATATGCTGTCGCATACATTGTCCCAAAGGTTGTCGATGTATGTTTGAGTTTGCAGACGGTTTGCATCGCTCATAGAAGACAACATGTACGGTTCTACTGCACTTTTGAAAGTGCCGACTCTTATTATTTGCATCTCCACCCCGATTTTATCAAGCAATCCTTTATAAAAAGGGATTACAGCCATAAATCCATGTATGTCGAGTGCTCCTACCGGATTGAGGTATATGCTGTCGGCAACCGACGATATGTAGTATTCTGTCTCTCCGATTGTCTCTCCGTATGCGTATATCCATTTTCCTGATTCGCTTTTAAAGCTCTGTAAAGCGTCGCGGATGGATTTTGCAGTGGCAAAACCGGTTGATGATGTACCGCCGCAATGCACATAAATGCCGGATATGCGGCTGTCGGTTTTCGCCCTTTCGATAGCAGTCAGAATATCATGCAAGTTGCTGGCCGGTCTTATGTCGTTGATATATTCTTGTAGCGACAGATTTGTCGGGCGTTCTGTTATTTCCCCATTCAAATCTATACATAATACGGAGTTGTCAGCGACTTTGACTGTAGGATTTTTCATAGTTGAGAGCGACATTGACGCAACCATAATCAACCCGCTTATGAAGATGACGATTCCGAATACCAGAAACGCAATCCACGTGCCGACAAAAGAACCGAGCATTGATGATACGAACTTGTTCATATTCTTAATCTTTTAGTTTTAGTCAAATTTTTTTCTGTGGAAAATGAAATTACGTCCGAGGTATTTTTCCCGAACTATCTGATTTTCCGCTAATTCTTCAGAGGTGCCTTGAAACAGAATCTTTCCTTCAAACAGAAGATAGGCGCGGTCGGTGATGCTGAGCGTTTCCGGCGCATTATGGTCTGTTATAAGGATACCTATGTTTTTCTCTTTTAACTTGTATACGATATATTGTATATCTTCTACCGCTATCGGGTCGACACCGGCGAAAGGCTCGTCGAGCATAATGAATTTCGGGTTGATTGCGAGACACCGGGCTATCTCCGTTCGCCGCCGTTCACCGCCCGACAACTGGTCACCGAGATTTTTCCTCACTTTTTGCAACCGGAATTCATTAATAAGGCTTTCCAATTTTTCATTCTGATACTCTTTTGTGGTGTCGGTCATTTCAAGCACAGCCCGGATGTTGTTTTCCACGCTGAGTTTACGGAATACGGAAGGTTCTTGTGCCAAATATCCGATTCCATTCTGCGCACGTTTGTAAACCGGAAATTTCGTAATGTTCAAGTCATTGAGATATATTTGTCCTTCGTATGGCGCGATTAAGCCGGTTGTCATATAGAATGTAGTGGTCTTTCCCGCGCCGTTAGGTCCTAATAATCCGACAATCTCACCTTGTGTAACGTCTATCGACACATGGTTGACGACAGTGCGTTGACGATATTTCTTTACAAGATTTTCCGTGCGCAGCACCATTTTGCCGTTGTCATTGGCAGACGTTTCCATCTCCGCCGCTTTGACTTTTGGTGAAAATTTATCCTTGTAATTGCTTATTATGTTGGAAATTGCTCTTATGCCCATTCTCTGTAAATGCTATTTATGCAAATTGATACGTCCTTCAATATATTCCTTCAGCAGCTTGATGGCCACGGTGTTGTTGCCTCCTTGAGGAATTATTATGTCGGCATATTTTTTTGCAGGTTCGATGTATTTGTTGTGCATCGGTTTAAGTACACGTTCGTAGCGTTCTACCACAAGCTGCGGGGTTCGTCCGCGCTCGATGCAATCGCGGTTGATTACACGGATAAGGCGGTCGTCGGCATCGGCGTCGACAAATACCTTTATGTCCATCATGTCTCTCAACCGTTTGTCGCTAAGCACAAGTATGCCTTCTATCAAAACCACATCGCGAGGTTGCATCGGGATTGTCTCCGGTTGCCGTGTGCATGTAAGAAAAGAATAGGTGGGAACTTCTATGCTTTTACCGTTTTTCAAATCTTTCAACTGGTTTATGAGCAAATCCCATTCGAATGCGGCCGGTTCGTCAAAATTGATTTTTTGTCTTTCTTCAGGCGGAATATGGCTTGAGTCTTTATAATAGGAGTCCTGTGGAAGCACATTCACTTCCCCTGCCGGGAGTGCCTCTACAATTTTTTTTACAACAGTTGTTTTGCCGGAACCGGTACCTCCAGCTATTCCGATTATGATCATAATTCTTACTTTTGCAAACGCTGATACAAACTTATGGAAAATTATTGATATTTCTTGTAAAGTCAAGGCAAAAATACGCCATAAAGATAAAAAATTGCCGATATGATATGCTTTTGTTCCGAAATTTCCACAAAATTTTCATTTTGGTACAGAGCGGGATTGGCATTGATGTATTTTTATTACTTTTGTAAGTAAATTTGAATTTGTATGTTGTTTATTACTTCTTGTTTGCAGACTTTTGGCGAATATGCTTTGTTTATGCGCAAAGTCTTGACTAAACCTGACCGGTTGAAAGAATCTTTGAAACGTTATGTCGTTGAGATTTCAAAACTTGGTATCGACTCGATTCCGCTTGTTATCGTAATATCCCTATTTATCGGGGCGGTTTGTGCCATCCAGATGCAGATTAATTTTGCCAACCCATTGCTTCCGTCGTATACTGTCGGACTTGCTACGCGCGACATTCTGCTTTTGGAATTCTCTTCTTCGATATTATGCTTGATTCTTGCGGGGAAAGTCGGTTCGAATATCGCTTCTGAGATAGGAACTATGCGTGTTACTGAGCAAATAGACGCGCTGGAGATTATGGGCATCAATTCGTGCAATTTCCTTGTATTGCCTAAGATTTTAGCATTGTTGACATTCATACCTATACTTGCCATTTTCAGTATGTGTGCCGGTTTGGTCGGAGGATATTTTGTCGCTTTAATGGGAGTAATACCTGTTGCGCAATACATATATGGCATACAGTCGTATTTTGTGGAATGGTATGTGTGGTATGCCATAATTAAATCGTTGTTTTTCTCTGTGGTGATTACGAGTGTGGCTTCCTTCTACGGATATTATGTGAAGGGTGGAGCTTTGGAAGTAGGAAAGGCGAGTACAAACTCTGTGGTGGCAAGCAGCGTGCTGATACTTTTATTGGATGTGTTGTTGACTAATTTACTTTTGCAATAATGATAGAAGTCAGGAATTTAAAAAAGTCGTTCGAGGATAAGACTGTACTATATAACATCAATGCAACTTTCCATGAGGGAAAAACCAATTTGATAATTGGGCAGAGCGGTTCGGGTAAGACTGTGCTGGTGAAAAGCATAATCGGGTTGATAGAGCCGGAGGAAGGCGAAGTGTTGTACGATGGCAGGGACTTTCTGAAAATGTCTGTAGCACAGAAGAAAAGTCTGCGCACGGAATTAGGCATGCTTTTCCAAGGGTCTGCGTTGTTCGACAATGAGACGGTGCTTGGCAACGTGATGTTTCCATTGAAGATGTTCTCTGATATGACTTATGCCGAAATGAAAGACCGCGCGGAATTTTGTCTTGAGCGCGTAAATCTTCAGGGAGCGGATTATAAGTATCCGGCAGAAATAAGCGGAGGAATGCAGAAACGTGTGGCTATCGCAAGGGCTATTGCCTTGAACCCGAAATATCTTTTCTGTGACGAGCCTAATTCAGGGCTTGACCCCAAGACTTCAATATTGATTGACGAACTCCTTTGGGACATCACCCACGAATATAATATCACGACCATAATCAATACCCACGACATGAATTCCGTGTTGGGAATAGGGGAGAACATTGTGTTCATCAATAAAGGACATAATGAATGGGTCGGAACGAAAGACGATATTTTCTATTCAGACAATGAGGCTCTGAATAATTTTGTGTTCGCGACGGATTTGTTTAAGAAAGTAAAACATGCCGCATTGTTGATGGACAAGCATAAAAAGGATGGAGGTCACTAACGGCATAATTAAATGGGTGCATTCGCTTGCGCAGAAAAAGAATCGCGACAATGAGCTGTGTTTTGTAGCGGAAGGCACTAAATGTGTGCTCGACACGCTTGGCGCATTCCGTTTGCGCGGACTTTTTTGCACGGAAAACTGGTTGCGTACTCATAACATTGAGGATGCTGATGTCGTTTCTTCTTCGCAAATAGAGCGTATGTCGATGTTGAAAACGCCTACGGAGGTGATAGCCGTATATGAGATGCCTGATTATGATGTGGATTTATCCGAAACCGTCAGGAGTCTCAACCTTGCTTTGGATAATGTACAGGATCCGGGAAATCTCGGTACGATAATCAGGATAGCCGATTGGTTCGGCATTAATGACATATATTGCAGCGTGGATACTGTCGATGTGTACAATCCGAAAGTAGTGCAGGCTACTATGGGGGCAATCGCAAGGGTAAGAGTGCATTATTGCGATTTGCCCGGATTGTTTGGAACATTGAAAGATGTGCCTGTTTTTGGAACATTCCTCGATGGCGACAGCATATATGAGGAAAAACTTGGCAGCAACGGATTTATCGTCATGGGCAACGAGGGAAAAGGAATATCGCCTGAAGTAGAAAAATATGTGGACAAACGGTTGCTTATTCCTTCTTATCCTGTCGGTGTGGTTACTTCCGAGTCGCTGAATGTCGGTATGGCTACGGCTATTGTGGTAAGTGAGTTTCGACGGAGAATGATTTGATTATGGCTAAAACGAAGACTGTATATTTTTGTAGCAACTGTGGCAACGAGTCTCCTAAATGGCTCGGCAAATGTCCGAATTGCGGGGAGTGGAACACCTATGTGGAAGAAAAGGTGCACGCACCTGCCGGAAAAGGCACATTGTTGTCACATACGGCGACGGATTCTGTACCGGTTAAGTTGGCTGAAATCAATCAGGAGAAGGAGGAACGCATACAGATGCCGAGCGGCGAGTTGAACCGTGTGCTTGGCGGAGGGCTTGTCGCCGGCTCTATAATTCTCATAGGCGGAGAGCCGGGCATCGGCAAATCCACGTTGGTGTTGCAGAATATGCTCCGCATACGAAGCCGGAGGGTGCTCTACGTGTCAGGAGAGGAAAGTGCCCGCCAATTGAAAATGCGGGCCGACCGCCTTGGTGCCGACGGAGGGGAGTGCTATATAGTCTGCGAAACTTCTTTGGAAAAAATATTCCGGCATATAGAAAATTGCAAACCGGGAATATTAGTGGTCGATTCCATTCAAACAGTGGCTTCCGACGCATTGGAGTCGTCGGCTGGAAGCGTTTCTCAGGTTAGAGAGTGTGCGGCTGCGTTATTGAAATATGCAAAAGAGAGCGGTACGCCAGTAATATTGATAGGGCATATAAACAAGGAGGGCAGCATCGCCGGTCCAAAAGTGTTGGAGCATATTGTCGATGCTGTTTTGCAGTTCGAGGGCGACCGTCATTATATGTACAGGCTTCTGCGTTCTATAAAAAACCGTTTCGGCAGCACGTCGGAACTTGGCATCTATGAGATGACGCAAGTGGGGTTGCGCGAGGTGTCGAATCCGTCGGAACTGCTTTTGTCGGAGTCCGACGAGGCGCTTTCGGGCATTGCTATCGGTGTTACTTTGGAAGGGGCGCGGCCGTTTCTGATTGAGGCTCAGGCTTTAGTCAGTACGGCGGCATACGGCACGCCGCAACGTTCTGTCACGGGATTCGATTCCAAGCGTATGAATATGCTTCTTGCAGTGTTGGAAAAACGTGTGGGATTCAAATTGGCGCAAAAAGACGTGTTTCTTAATATTGCCGGCGGTTTGAAAGTCAACGACCCGGCTTTGGACTTGGCTGTTATCTGCGCCATTCTTTCCTCGAATGTCGATATGCCTGTCGCGAAAGGCGTATGCATGTCGGGAGAGGTGGGGCTTTCGGGCGAAATCCGTCCGATTACACGCATCGAGCAGCGCATAATCGAGGCCGACAAGCTCGGTTTTTCCACAATCTACATCCCGAAAAACAATTTGAAAGGCATTGGCACTTCGCGTTTCGGCATCCGAATAGTGGAGGTGGCGAAGGTAGAAGAGGTGTTCCGCGGACTTTTTGCCTGACAAAGGCTTTGTTTTCCGTGCTGTTTTTATTAATTTTGCAATAATAGAACAGTACAGCGTCCTGTCGCTTGCCGTTTTTATGCGGCAAGAGGAAAGTCCGGGCAACACAGAGTGCCATATTTCCTAACGGGAAGCTGTCAGCGATGGCAGAGCAGTGTGACAGAAAATAACCGCCGTCCTTTCGGGGACGGTAAGGGTGAAAAGGCGGGGTAAGAGCCCACCGGGCGCGATGGCGACATTGCGTGCCGCACACCTTATGGGTTGCAAGGCCAAGTATACCGGCATCTAAGGGTTACTCGTCCATTGCCGGGGGGTAGGCTGCTTGAGTCTTATGGCGACATAAGGATTAGATAAATGACAGGAGGCGGACTTGTCCGTTACATAACCCGGCTTATAGCTGTGCTGTTTTTTTATTCTGATAATAATTTTATGCCTTGAGGAAAAAGCATATTAAAAATAAATATCTGCGCAATTTGGTGCGTAAAGGCACAAAGTGGTACTACTACTGTTTGCGCAACGTGTGGAAGGACCAGCGGCGGGTTTGGTATGTCGATTTGATTAAGACTATAAATCTTTCCGTAAGTTCCTATTTGGACAAGAATGTGCAGTCACGGGCGAGTTCTCTTACTTACAGCACGCTTCTTGCCATAGTTCCGGCTCTTGCGCTTGTTTTGGCCATAGCCCGGGGTTTCGGTTTTCAGGAAA
This sequence comes from uncultured Porphyromonadaceae bacterium, assembly GCA_900550025.1. Taxonomy (GTDB): domain Bacteria; phylum Bacteroidota; class Bacteroidia; order Bacteroidales; family Muribaculaceae; genus Limisoma; species Limisoma gallistercoris. Next base: position 14,110 of record URQP01000066.1, read on the forward strand.
TCATAAAAAGCGAATTGCACACCATTTTGCCGGCACAGTCGGAAATGGTGGATATGGTGCTGGTGTTTGTCGACAAGTATCTTGCCAACGCTTCCGGAGGCTTGTTTGTCGGGATAGGCATTTTGTTCCTGCTGTGGACGTTGATTAGTTTGTTGCGCAATGTCGAAACCACGTTCAACTATGTGTGGGGCGTGAAGAAAGGGCGCAGTCCTTACCGTATGATTACGGACTATACCACGATAATAATCGTGCTGCCGATATTGCTTATCTGCTCGAGCGGCATCTCGATTTTCATGTCGTCGGTGGTGCAGGACTACATCAATAATCCGCTCGGACTGCTGTCGCCGGTGGTGAAATTCCTCCTCGACATTGCTCCGTGGGTGCTTACCTGCCTGTTTTTCGGAGGAATGTACATTCTTATTCCATACACTAAGGTGAAGCCCAAATATGCGATGATTTCCGGCTTTATATGCGGCTCGTTGTTCCAACTGTTGCAATATCTGTTTGTTACGGGGCAGATGTACGTTACGAAATACAACGCCATTTATGGTAGTTTCTCGTTTCTGCCGCTGTTTATGATATGGATGTACCTCACGTGGCTCATCTGCATATCCGGCGTTTTGCTAACCTACGCTTCGCAAAACATTTTCCGTTTCAGCTACATAGAGCAGATACGCGGCATTTCCCGCCGCTATTCGTTGGAATTGTCGATATATGTAGTGCTTATTGTGGTGCGCAGATTTGAGCAAGGCGAAACGCCGATGTCGAAGTTCGAGATAAGCCGTCAGTACAATATTCCCATACAGTTGCTCAACCGCATTGTGGACAAGTTTGTGGATGCCGGCATCTTTTCTCAGGTGCAGCGCGACGACGAAGTCCATGCCTACCAGCCCGCGTTGAATCTTGCCAATATGTCGGTATATGATTTCTTGAAGAAATACAACAATATCGGCACTTCCAACTTCATTCCGGAATTGCGCGGCGATGCCACCATCTCTGAAATCGTCCGGATAATCGACAGCGACATCCTCACACAAAAATCCCTCAAACTCCGCTACCTGATATAACTCACTCGGGATAAGAATCAAGAGAAAACATGTTGTAATGCAACCGATGCAGGTGCTATTGCAAATCATCTTCATCGTAGTAGTCAAACTTGCGAGATTTGAACTAAGAAGACAATTTCAATAACACCTTTCAAAAATATGCAGTCCCGGCTTCACGCTCCCGCTCTGCTGGAACACATTGCAAAATTAATGAAAAAGATTATTCGCAGAGCTATCCATACAAAGAAAAATAGTCTAACATGCTAAACAACATATTTTTGCGCAATCCTCCCACAACTATTACCAATAAAAATCCAAGATAAAAATCACAGCCATACAGAGCAGCGTGTCCTCCCCTGTTCACGAAGCTTGCGGAGTTAATAGGGGAGGTGTCCCGAAGGGACGGAGGGGTTAGAAAAGTGTTGAGGATTGAGAGTATAGTGTTGAGAGATATATTCCACTCGGCACTAACCGCCTTGCGGTGAAAACAAACGGATAAAAGCTGGTTTTCACTGCTTCGCAGTGATCGGGCAACCCCCTCGGCACGTTGTGCCACTCCCCCTATTTGCTCCACAGGCTCCGCAAACAGAGGGAGACACCCTGCTACAGTCGGGTGGTAGGTAATATATTGTTAATAGCCAGTAATACAGAACCTCTAACCAGTGCCGCAAGGTTCAATGTCACGGTGTCCTCCCCTGTTCACGGAGCGAAGCGCAGTTAATAGGGGAGGTGTCCCGAAGGGACGGAGGGGTTTGAGAAAAGGTTAGTGTTGAGCGGTTAGAGGTTATGCGGTGTTTGATTTCACCGCTCCGCGGTGATTTTGTCAACCCCCTCGGCACG
>URQP01000067.1 GCA_900550025.1 uncultured Porphyromonadaceae bacterium
CCCAAGCCGCGCTCCGCCACGGCTCCGCTTGCATGGGGTTACAATTCCGGAGCCTTTATAAGGCTCTCTTATCCCCAAAGGCAAGCCACTTCACGCAGATGCATATTAAGCCGTAACCTGAGCCGCAGGCTCACGATTCGGATTAAAAGAAAAAGGGTGGATTCTTGAAAATCCACCCTTTTTTCACCGAAGGTTTAACGTACTTATTAATCAGTTGTGTCCCACCATACCGGAACGCCCCATACTCCGCCTTCTGCGTCTGTCGGGCTTACGCCATTGTAGCCTGCAGGATAGAGTTGCTGGCATTCAAGCAGGTTGTTGCTGTTGTAGTTAATCTCGTGCGAGCAGTGCATCACGCGGCGCCATACGCCTTCCGGCAGACGGCCTTGTGCGGTACCGTTTACGCTGAACTCATACGGTTTTGCCCAATTGTTGGTTCCGTTGCCAACGTACCCAGTGTAGTCCATGCGGCGCATGTCATTCCAATTCTCGGCCGTGTAGAGCATGGCGAGGAATTTCTGGGTCATTATCTCTCCGAGTGTCGGAGTTCCCTTAGCGTCCAAAGCGTTAACGTAGTCGTTGATTTGCTGGTCGGTAATCGGAGAGAACGATGGGGTGGCCGCAAGGCTTCCACGAGAATAGGTTTCCCCGCTCCAAGTGTTGAGCGACTTCTGTATCTGCTGCAGAGCGGCGCGTACACCGTTCAGGTAAGCGGCTTTTGCACCTCCTGCATCATTTTTGCGGGAAAGTACTTCCGCGCGGATGAAGCAAGCTTCTGCATATGTTGCCCAGTAGGTGTTGCTGTTAGGACGGCAGAATACGTTGCTCGACGATTCTGCATAGCCGTCTTCGTAGTCGCGGGTGTAGAGTATGCCTGTCGTGCTGTAGTAGCCTGTGGCACCGCTGCGGAATCCTACATAGATTGTGTCGCCGCGGCGTGCAGCATCCTCTGTATCGCAATACCATGAGTGCGGTGCTATCATACCGCCTTCTCCGCTGTCAAGAGCTTTGTCGTCAGAATTTCTTACCACTGCGAACGGACCTGCGCCGTTGAGGCGGATGCTTGTGCTTCCGTCAACTAAACCTTGGCGCATTTCCACTCCTGCGGAACGCATCCATACGCCGTCGGCCGAATATTTCAGCGTCTTGCCCGGTGCGTTAGGATCGGCAGCAAGTGCCGTACCCGGAGTGTGGTTGGTTTCGAGCCACGGCAGAATCTTGTCGGCACGCGGGTCTTCAACTCCCACACCGTTGAAGTTGGTAAGGATTTCGACGAGCCACTGTGTCGGGCGTGTGGTAGCGCCGCCGCCCATGCCCGCGCTGTCGAACATCGGCGCGGTCTGTACCGGGTCGGCGATAAGCACGTCGTTCGTACCGTCGGAGATGTCGTAGTGGGTTATAGTGGTATTGTCGTCGATGCTCTGCATTGCCTTGTCGAGGCATGCGAGGATTTCGTCAGGGTCATACAAGCCTTGCTTGTAATCGCCTTGCGCTTTCTTCGACATGTGGTTGAGCAGACGGGCCTTCAGCAGATAGGCCATTTTTGTCCATTTTGCCACGTCGCCTCCGTTCCAGCTGTCGCCTTCGGAAAGTGCCGGGGTGTTGGCAGCCTGTGTCTGTCCGAACAGTTCGATGGCTTCTTCTATTTCGCTGATGATTCCGAGGTAGATGGTCTTGCCGTCATCGTAGCGCGGAGTAAGGGATGCTCCCATCGCTTCTGTGTAAGGCATTTCGCCATATACGTCGGCCATCAGGGCAAAGCCGTAGGCACGGAGCAGACGGGCCGCACCGGCATAATGGTATGCACCTTGTGCCATTGCTTTGTCGTACATATCGTTGAGGTTAGGGCCTGCGCCTACGAAGAACACCTGATATGGGGTGGTGTTCAAGCTGGTTGTCGGCTCCCATTGCGCGGAGCAGCCGTCACGGGTGACGCGGCTTGTTGCCGTCAAGGCCTGGCATGCGAATGTTGAGCGGTAGCCCCACACGCCGTATGCGTAGTTCACGTAGTGCTGGCACCACGGCAGCAATTGCTGTATCTGGGCATATTCTGACGACGGGGTGTTCGGGTCTTCGTTGATGTCGAGCCAGTCGTTGCACGACGAGAACGCGAGCGACACCGCGAGGCAGCATACTATTGATTTTAAAAGTTTCATGTCTTTATCGTTTTTTATGGTCTAACAATTTAGAATTAGAACGTGAGGTTTACACCGAATGCCACGCTTGCCGTGGAAGGCACGCCGCAGTAGTCGATACCTACGGAAGAAGAACCGATTGTTCCCGAACCTGAAACGGCGAGTTCCGGGTCGCCGTTGTAGTTGGTGAACAGCAGCAGATTGTTGGCAGTGACGGAGATGGAGGCGCGTTTGAACACCTTAGATTTCTCCAACCACTTCGACGGGAGTTCCCATGCAAGCGAGATAGTGCGCAGGCGGAGGGAGTTGACCTTCGTGAGGAAGTTGGCAGTCTCCTGTACGTAGTAGTCCTGATAGTAGTGCTGGATGAGGTAGCGTCCGCTTACGTTTGCGCCGTTGAGGTTGTATGTGCCGTCGGCGTTGAAAGTATGCGTCTCAGGGTCAGTGTAGCCTACGACAATGTCGTTGCCAGCAGCGTCTTTGCCCATAATCTCCTGAACACCGGTTACGGTGATTGACTCACGGTTCTCGGATATTTCGCTCAAGCCGTTGGTGGTCATGGCGTACTCCGTACCGTTGTAGACCATACCGCCGAAGCGGAATTCCCACAGCATGTTGAACGTCAGGCGGCCGAAGCTTTCACGTCCGAAAGATACGGTGTTGTTCCAGCCTCCTTGTACGTCAGGTTCACGGTCGCCTACGTAGAGGGTCGTATTGCTGTCAACAACCGGCATATAAGAGTCGTTGAGGATTACGTTGCCATTCGGGTCGCGTTTCCATGCCGAGCCGGCGATACCCATGAACTTGCCGTTGTTGAAAGAAGCGGCCTTTGCCGTACCTACCTGCGCGTCGGTTACGTAGAGGATATCCATACCTTCTGTAAGGTTCTCCACAGTACCGCGGTTTCCGGAGAGGTTGATGCTTGTTTCCCAAGTCCAGTCCTTAGTCTGTATCGGTGTGCCTCCGATCAAGAGTTCCATACCCTTGTTGTAAACGTCGCCGGTGTTGGCGTTGTACATGATGTAGCCGTTGGCCTGCGACAGACGCGGCGATACAATCTGGTCAAGAGAGTTGTTGGTGTAGTATGCGTAGTCCAAACGCAAGCGGTCGTTGAAGAAGCGCATTTCGAGACCGATTTCGGTCGATTCGGTGGTCTCCGGCTTCAAGTACGGGTTACCGCGTGTCCAGCTCTGTCCTACTGCCGGGTGTCCTCCAAGGTATGTCCCTACCGGCCACATATAGGTATTGGTTACATACGGGTTGGCATCCTTACCTACACGTGCCCACGATGCGCGCACCTTACCGAAGGTCACGATGTCGTTCTTCGGCATGAATTCCGTGAACACAACGCCTCCGCCCACTGATGGGTAGAAATAAGAGCGGTTTTCGATAGGAAGAGTAGACGACCAGTCGTTACGTGCGGTGAATGTCAAGAACAATGCGCTGCGCCAGTCTAAGCGCAATTCGCCGTATACGCCCACGAGGCGTTTCTTGCTGTAAGTCTCTTGGAACTTGGAGTCTGTAGCCAGCACGTTGCTGAACGAGTAGAATCCCGGCACTTGGAAGTTCCAGCCCATGCGGTAATTGGTAGTCGACTTGGTGTTATCCGTAGAAGTACCGATAAGGAGGTTGGTGCCGAAGTCGCCAAACTGCTTGTTGGCGTTAATCATCAAGTTGGTCGACAGATAGCGGTAGCGGTAGGAGTTCTCGGAGAGCATACCGTTCTGCCAAAGCACCTTCACGGCACTGTTCTCGCCGATGATGTTGCGGTTCTCGGTGGTGTAGGAGTCCATACCCATACGGTACTGTACCCACAGCCAGTCGGTGATGTCGGCCCTTACGGAGAAGCTTCCGGTGAAACGCTCGGTCTCGTCGGTGAACTTGTATTTGTTGAGCATCCAGTACGGATTCTCTATATCGTCCTCGCGAGGCTGTTGCGTCGGGAACATACGGTACGGAGTGCCGTCCGGATTTATCCAGTTGCGCATATTGTCGCTCGGCGACCAGCGGTAAACTGATACCATCGAGCCTGTACCCTCAGAGCCGTAAAGACCGGCAGAGGTAAGGGTCTTGTCGGTGTTGGCTTGTGAGTAAGCCACGTTAGCGTTGAACGTGAACATCTTGAACTTCTGCTCGCCGTTGAAGCGGAACGTAGTCTTCTTGTAGCCAGTGGTCGGAATTATACCGTCCTGATCGTAGAACGAGCCTGAGAGGTAGAAGTTGCCGTTCTTGTTACCGCCTGATACCGATAGGTTGGTGTCCCAAGCCCCGCCTGTCTCAAAGAAGTCGCCGATGTTGTCGTAGGCTGTTTCCCCAGCGGCAAAGGGCGCGCCCCACGACTGTGTAGTGTAGTCGTTGAGTTTGCCGGCTTCGTCGTAGTAGCCTCTCTTGTAACGTTTCTGCGCATACGGGAGGTTTTTTGCCCATTGCGTGATGTACTTGGCGTTGAGGTTGACTTCTACGTTGCCTTCCTCGCCTTTCTTGGTGGTGATGATTACAACGCCGGCAGCGGCGCGCGAACCGTAGAGGGCTGAAGCGGCCGGGCCTTTAAGCACTGACATGCTTTCGATGTCCTCGGGGTTGATGTCCATCACACGGTTGGAGTTGGTGGTGGCGGTTGCCATCATACCGTCGAACGCGGAGTTACCGATAACTGAAGTAGAGTTATCGTAAATCACACCGTCGACAACGAACAGCGGCTGGTTGTCACGTTCCAATGACGTACCACCGCGGAGAATGATTTGAGTACCTGCACCTGCCGCACCCGAAGCCTGCGTGATATTCACACCGGCCATCTTTCCGGACAGGGAGTTGAGGACGTTGGTCGACTTGTTGCGCATCAATTCCTCGCTGTCGATTTCGTCGATTGCGTAAGTAAGGGATTTCTTTTCGCGCGACACACCCATCGCGGTCACTACGACCTCGTCAAGATTGGTGGAACTCGATAGCGTTACATCGTAGTTGCTGTGGCTTCCTACTCTTACGCTTTGTTTGGAGTATCCTACGTAGGAGATTTCGAGGGTCTGTCCCTCTTTGGCAGCGATGGTGAATTTGCCGTTGATGTCGGTAACGACACCTGCGTTGGTGCCTTTCACCATGACTGACGCACCGATAAGCGGATGTCCGTTACGGTCGCTGACCGTACCGCTCACTCTCCCGGCTTGCGTTTGCTCGTGGGGGGGGGTAGAAGTTTGAGCCATCATCTGACCTCCGCCGAACGCCGTGCTGCCCACTGCAAGGAGCAGTGCTACACATAAAGCATGTTTGTTCATAAGCGTTAATTAAATTAATTTATAATGGTTTGGATGTTTTTGTAATACTGTCTTCTCTGAGAGTCGTTATTTACAGGTTTGCTTTAATAGCCCCAAATATATGTTTGATTTTATTAAATTGCAAGAGAAAGATGTGTTTTTAACATTGAAAAATTTGATTTTTTTAGAACTTCTTATTTTAATGGTTGCTGAATTATGTTTTTTGGCATGTTTTTGTCGGGGGCGATAAAAATCAAGGGGCGGAAGCAAAATGAAAAAGGCTGCCCCCGAGGCAAGCGGCACTTGCGGGGACAGCCTTTTTCCGGTCTCTCCTTGGCGGATGCCCTGTTGAAGCTGTCCGCTTGGAGAATCATTCTATATTATAATAAGGTGTCAGGGTCGAGATTCTTGCTCTCGATGTCCTTGAAGTAGCGGTATGTGCCAACCTTGAGTTCCATAGTCGCCGGCTCGTCGGCCACGATGATGGCTTTCGGATGGTTTTGCAGGGCGGTGATTGTCCACATTTGGGAAATCGCGCCTTCCACGCCTTGCTGCAGGGCGCGCGCCTTGTTGTATCCGTTGACTATGATGAGGACGCTTTTAGCCGCCATCACGGTGCCTACCCCTACGGTCAATGCCGTTTCCGGCACTTTGGTGATGTCACCGCCGAAGAACCGCGAATTGGCGATTTTCGTGTCCAAAGTCAGCGTCTTCATCCGTGTGCGCGACGAAAGCGACGAGCCCGGCTCGTTGAACGCGATATGACCGTCGGGGCCTACTCCGCCGAGGAAGAGGTCTATTCCTCCGTAAGAGGCTATTTTTTCTTCGTAGCGGCGGCATTCTTCTTCCGGGTCGGCGGCATTGCCGTTAAGGATGTTGACATTCTCTTTCTTTATATTAATGTGGCTGAAGAAGTTATTCCACATAAACGAGTGGTAGCTTTCAGGATGCTCCTCAGGAAGCCCGCAATATTCGTCCATGTTGAATGTCACGACATTCTCGAACGACACTTTCCCGGATTTGTTGAGCTCGATAAGCTTCTTGTACATTCCAAGAGGGGAGCTGCCTGTCGGGCAACCCAGCACGAACGGCTTTTCTGCCGTGGGTTTTGCCTCGTTGATTCTTGATGCCACATAGTTTGCGGCCCATTGTGACACTTTGTCGTAGTCAGGTTCAATAATTAAGCGCATAATTGAAAAATATTTTGTATTAGAAATTTATGATGCAAAATTACCATAAAAATTTGAGATTATAGAATTTGTTAATATCTTTGCAGCGAATAAAAGACCATTATTCTTTAAAATAAAGATATTAAACATTAAATTTTGTAAAACCTATTCTTTGCGACGAAAGTTAAGTTTAACTTTGTCGTACTGAAACAAAAAACAGGTACGATGAAAACGAATCTAAGCTCACAAATCAAGTTGGATCTTATTCCGAAGAAATATTACGCTCCGGAGAATAAATTGGACTTTGCCTCGCTTTGCCGCGAAGAAAAGGTGTTTACTAAAATTTTCGAGACTGCCGATGAGGGGGCCGAACATATAGCAAAGGAAGTTGTCGACTATATCAAGCGTACTGTACGCCAGAAAGGAAAATGCACGATTGCGTTGGGTGCAGGCAACAGTGTCCTCCCGGTGTATACGGAAATGGTGAAATTATATAATTCGCAGGAAATCGGATTTGAAAACGTGGTTTTCTTCAACCTTGCGGATTTCTTCCCCTCTGAGGACGGACAGCCCAGCACTCTTGACCGCCTGATGTCCACATTCTTGGGTCAGGTTAATTTCATGCCGGGCAATATCCACTCTTTCAACAAGGAACTGGCTAAGAAAGACATCTATGAGGCTTGCCGCCAGTATGAGGCCGAAATCGACAGTTGCGGCGGCTTGGACCTTGTGATGTGCGAAATAGGTGTCAACGGTAATCTTGCGTTCAATGAGCCGGGCTCGCAAATGTCGTCGCCGTGCCGTCTGTCGCTGATTAACAGCGTGACACGCCGTACGATGAGCAGCTATTACAATGTCGATGTGGCTCCGGCAACAGCGTTGACCCTCGGATTGTCGAACATACTTTCCGCAAAGAAAGTGGTATGTATGGGATGGGGCGAATCGGTATCGAAGGCTGTCTTCGACACGGTTGAAGGCCCGGTTACGGAATCTGTGCCGGCTACATCCTTGCAGACCCACCGCAACGCCGATCTTGTCATCGACCTTTCGGCCGCTGAGAAACTTACGCGCATAAGCCATCCGTGGCTTGTGACCTCGTGCGACTGGAACACGAAGCTTATACGCCGTGCCATAGCATGGATTTGCAACAAGACCGGAAAGCCGATTCTGAAACTCACGAATAAGGATTTCAACGACAACGGTTTGAACGAGCTTGTGGCTCTCTACGGCTCCGCTTACAATGTCAACATAAAAGTGTTCAACGACATACAGCACACCATTACGGGGTGGCCGGGCGGCAAGCCGAACGCCGACGACACATATCGTCCGGAGCGTGCAAAACCGTTCCCGAAGCGTGTCATTGTTTTCAGCCCGCATCCCGACGACGATGTGATTTCAATGGGAGGAACGTTGAAACGCCTTATTGACCAAAAGCACGATGTGCATGTGGCTTACGAGACTTCGGGCAACATTGCCGTGGGCGACGAGGATATGTTCCGCTACATTATGGTGATGGATTTCATCGGCGAGCGTTTCGGCATAGACACCGAGGTGTATAAACAGAAGAGCCAAGAGATAAAGGATTTCCTTGCAGGGAAGAAGCCGGGCGACATCGACACTCCCGACCTCCGTTTCCTTAAGGGACGCATCCGTCGCGCCGAAGCCCGCACGGCTTGCAACTGGATGGGCGTTAAGCCGGAGAATGTGCATCATCTCGACCTTCCGTTCTATGAGACAGGTACGATAAAGAAAGGCGATTTGACCGAAAAGGATGTGAATATCGTGAAGGATCTTATCACATCGGTCAAGCCGCACCAGATATTCGTGGCAGGCGACCTTGCAGACCCGCACGGAACCCACCGTGTATGTACGGACGCCGTATTTGCCGCAATCGACGAATTGCTCGACGAGCCGTGGATGAAGGATTGCCGTATATGGATGTACCGCGGCGCATGGGCAGAGTGGGAAATCGACCATATCGAGATGGCTGTGCCGCTTAGTCCGGAAGAATTGCGCTTCAAGCGTAATACAATCCTTAAGCACCAGTCGCAGATGGAGAACGCTCCGTTCTTGGGCGACGACGACCGTCTGTTCTGGCAGCGCGCCGAAGACCGCAACCGTGCTACCGCCCAGCTTTACAGCAGCTTAGGTCTTGCATCCTATGAGGCTATGGAGGCATTCGTTGAATATCATCCTAAAAAATAATAATGGCTTAGTAAAACAAATAACGGTAAATTTCGTTAATAGAAAAAGCAACAACAACAAATAAGTGAATCATAGGTTAAGGAATCCGACGGATCGTGAGATTAGTCGGATTTATTTTTTCCTGCTACTTGCTTGTTTTACACTCGATTTATGCTCTTTTTTCATAAGATAAACGGCATCTTGGCGTAGCTGAATCTGAAAACTTCGTTTAAATTTGTCTCTACTCTCGATTTATATTATCTTTGCCCCCTATAAATAGATAAACAAAAAACATTAAGATAAATGGCAGTATTAGAGAAAATCAGGAGCAAGTCGGTATTCTTGCTCATTGTTATCGGTGTGGCGCTGTTGGCGTTCATCATCGGTGACTTCTTGAATTCAGGCCGCTCTTTCTTCGGAGCGGGTACAACCGTCGCTAAAGTGGACGGAACAAAAATCAGCATAACGGATTTCCAGCGCCGCTATGAGCAGTACAACCAGCAGTTGCAGGCTTCAAACCAGAAGGTCGACGGAGCGGTAGTCCAGAATCAGGTGCTTCAGGACATGGTGACCGAGCAGCTTCTCGAGGAAGAGGCCGAGGCGTTGGGCATTGATGTCACTGACGCTGAAATCACTGAGGCTATGACTGGTCAGGGCGCAGTTCCCGCTGTCGTGCAAATGGCTCGCCAGCTTGGCTTGGAATCGCCGGCACAGTTGCACGATTTGGTGTTCAACCCGGGCAAGTACGGCGCTCAGGATGCCGATGTGGCTCAAGTGCGCGCCCAGTGGCTCGAAATGGAGAAGAACGTTACCAATCAGTTGAAATATCAGAAGATAGGCGTGCTCCTTTCGGGTGCAATACAGGCAAACGACCTTGATAAGGAGGCTATTGCGGCTGATATGTCAACGGCTTCTACGGTCGATTTGGTAAATGTTCCCTATTCTTCTCTCGACAACAAGGATTTCCCGGTAAGCGACGAGGAATTGCAGGCGCGTTATGAAAAGGAGAAAAGCCAGTTCAAGACAGAAGATGAAATCCGCAAGATTCATTATATAGCTGTCAATATCGTTCCGTCGCAGGACGATTTGGCAAAGGCGCAGAAATTGTTCAACAGTGTTGATTCCACATTGCGTGTCACCACGGGTGTTGAATCGGTTCGCAACATTTCGGAGCTGACAATCAACCAGCGTACAGTCCGCTCGAATGATGTTGATGCCGCTACCCGCGAGTTTATCGCCTCGGCGGCCGAAGGTGCGGTTTCCGCTCCGCGTTTCCGCTCCGACGAGCATTCGCTTGTTAAGCTCCTTTCGAAGAAGATGGACGTAGACTCGGTCAATGTCGACATGCTTCAGGTGCAAGGCGCGAAGAAAGTGCAGGATTCGGTACTCAATCTGCTTAATTCCGGTAAGCCGTTTGCTGAAGTTGCCGATAATAAGGTTGCCGGTGGACAGCAGAACATGTGGATGAATCTTATGCAGATGGGAGCTGACAGCAAGTCGGTAGAAGCCAAGAAGAAATTGCTTGCCGCAGGCAGCGAGTATTTCGTAATCGACAGTAACGACAACGCCGCTTTGATTTACAGGGTGAACGAAAAGAGAGCCCCGAAACAGATGTACGAGATAGCGGAAGTGTCGTATAAGGTGTTCCCGAGCGACGAGACAATCGACAATCTCCGTGCGGGATTGCAAAAGTATATTTCTGCCAACAATACGGCAAAATTGTTTGCTGACAATGCCATTGCGTCGGGCTATCAGGCTCTTGAAGCTGAAGTTACGGCTGAAACGCCGCAAATCAACGGAATAGAGTCGACTCGTAAGGAAGTGCAGTGGGCATTCGGGGCAGAGAAAGGCTCTGTTTCTTCTATCTACGATAAGGAAGGCAACGACAAGATGATTGCCGTGGCTCTCGACGACATTATCCCGGCCGGATATATGCCGTTGTCGGACAGCGGAGTGCGCTCTGTAATCGAGACTAAGGTGCGCAACGACAAGAAAGGCGAGAAACTGTTGGCCGATTACAAGGGCAAAGCGTCAGACCTTGCAGGTTATGCCAAGTTGATGAATGTGCCGGTCGATACGGCTGTGACTATTACTTTCTCGCAGGATTTCATCCCCGTATTGCGTAATATGGAAAGCAAGCTTACCGCAGAGGCTCCCTATGCTAAGCAGGGTTCGCTGAACGGACCGGTGAAAGGCGATCAGGGCGTGTTTGTATACAAGGTGGTGAAAAACGAAAAATCAAGCACCCAGATGACACCAGAGCAGCTTGCGCAGCGTTATTCGATGTCGATGGGTTCGGCCGCTGTATCGCGTATGGCAGTAGAAATCCTTAAAGAAAATAAGGACATTGTCAACAATCTGATAGATTTCTATTGATTTCCCATAGCCATAATATAAAATAATTCCATAAGAGGGTGTGTCAGGCATACGGTTTTATCCCGGTTCAGGCACATCCTTTTTTTATCGTAAAATTTAATACTACTTATAATTATGAGAAAATTTCTTATGTCGGTTGTTGCCGGCACTGTTTTTTGTGCCTCGCTCAATGCGCAGCAGGAGCTTCTGGTTCATCCTGTGCCGCAGCAATGTGTGGAGCGGGAGGGCAGTGTAGCGTTGCCTGAAAGCTACAGATTGGACGCTTCTACGGATAGCGGTATAGATATTGCGTTGGCTTTGCTCGACAGCATAATGCCCGGCGCAAATGGTGGGGGAAAATTCACGGTGCGCATAGGTGTAAAGGGCGACAAGGCTGTCAAACGCTATGCGGGGCGTATCCCTGAAGTCGCTGAAGGATATTATTTGGAGACTTCGAAGGACGGTGTTGTCATCGCCGCGGCCGACAGCCGCGGGGCATATTACGGCGTACAGACGTTGGCACAGCTTGTCAGAGGCGGCAAGTTGCCGATAGTGGAGATTGCCGACTATCCCGACATCCCTTTCCGCGGAGTGGTCGAAGGATTCTACGGCAAGCCGTGGAGCCATGAGGCGCGGCTTAGCCAGCTTGACTTTTACGGACGCAACAAAATGAATGTTTATATCTATGGCCCGAAGGACGACCCTTACCATAGTACTCCTGACTGGCGCAAGCCTTATCCTGAGAAAGAAGCCGCACAATTGCGGGAACTGACGGAAAGGGCAGCGGCCAACGGCGTGATGTTCTATTGGGCCATACATCCCGGACAGGATATAAAGTGGAATGATGAAGACCGCGGTTTGCTTATGCGGAAATTTGAAAGCATGTACGGACTGGGCGTGCGCGGATTCGCGGTGTTTTTCGACGATATTTCGGGCGAGGGGACAAGAGCCGACAAACAGGCTGAACTTCTCAACTATCTTGACGACAATTTCGTGAAGGTGAAGGGCGACGTGGCTCCGTTGATAATATGCCCTACCGAATACAACAAGTCGTGGGCAAAACTGGAAGGCGGCTATCTCACGACGCTCGGCGACATGCTTAATCCCGGAATACAAGTGATGTGGACAGGCAACAAGGTGGTGGCTAATATCGACCGTGCCACCCTCGATTTCATCAATCCGCTGATAAAGCGCAAGGCTTATATATGGTGGAATTTCCCTGTTTCCGATTATGTGCAGGACCATTTGCTGATGGGCGAGGTATATGGCAACGGTACGGATATAAAAGACGGGATGAGCGCGTTCGTCTCCAATCCTATGGAGCATGCCGAAGCGTCGAAAATAGCGTTGTACAGCATTGCCGGCTATACTTGGAATATGGAAGACTATGACAGCGGAAGGGAATGGGAAATGGCAATCCGCGACCTTATGCCTGAAAATGCTCGCTATTTGCGGACTTTTGCCATACATAATTCCGACCTTGGGCAGAATGGCCATAAGTTCCGCCGCAAGGAGTCGGAGAATATCCGTCAGGCTCTCGACGCTCTCTGTGACGCCTATAAGGACGGGCGTATAGATACCGGGGCTTTCGCTCAGGTTGAGGAAGAGTGCCGGAACATAAGCGAAGCCGCCGACAAGTTGCTGCTCTCCAGAGAGAATCCGGGGCTTGTTGAAGAAATGTCGCCATGGCTTGTCCGCTTCAAGCTGACCGGACTTTTCGGCGTGGAGGTGCTGCGGGCAATGCGGTTGAAGCAGGCGGGAGACGTGCAGGGCTTTTCGGAAGCGTACGGGAAAGCGCGCTCGTTGCACGCATACATAGGACTTACGAAGAAGTTGCTCAACCAGCAGTCGCGCGATAAGGGCGTGGAGTCGGCAAGTTTGCATCTGTACCCGGCATTGGAGAGCTTATTTTTACAACTCTCGGAAACAAGTGGGCGATAAATAGCATCTGTATAGTTAAATATATTTAATTATATAGCTTTTGCTGTGGAAAAATTGCAGGAGTTTCAGAAAAATGTTACATTTGCAATGTGTTTTTCATGGTATTAGATTTAAGGTTAACAAGATTGGTTGCCGTGAGGCAATCAATTTTTTTATGTCCCTGCTTTTATTTCAGTGCGATGCGGAGTTGTGAGCAATGCCTTTCGTATCTTTCCGCAAGCAATTTGTGTATTTCAGGTTGCGGCTCATAGCAGGCGGAGAGCACGTGTGCTGTTATGATGCTTTCTATTATCCTGCGGATTATTTGCGGGGATATTTTTGTATCCTCGGGCATTATCACCGGAATCTGTTGTAATGTCCCTGCTTCTTCTAAATTGAGGCTGTTGCCGTCGATAAACGCGCAAAACTTGGCCGCGAATTCCGTGATTGCGTTTCTGATGTAAATTTCAATCAGTTTGCGCCTGTCGCCGGTCAGTATTTCGGGGCGTTTAGTTGTCGACATGAGGGCTATGCACGCGCTTTCGGCATAGATGTCGCGTTGTATGCGTTCGGTGTCGATGCTGATTGTTGCAATTCTTACAGTGTCTTTCATTGTTTTGATAATTTATTGGTGATTAGATAAGTCAGTATCATCAGGACGATGGCCGTTATCAGGATTTTGCCGTTTGTCCGTGTCTCGGTGTGCCTTTTCGCTTCCTGCCGGGATGCGCGTTTTTCGTTTGTGCTCGATGCGGATTCCTTCTTTTCATAAGTGTCTGTGGTTTTCTCCGTGGTGCTTCCCGCCACTGTGCGGATTATTTTTTCTATGCGCACGGTGCCGGTGGTGTCAGGCGGATAGAATTTTATTTCTGTTCGCCTGAGTTCTATGCCGCGGTTCTCGGTGGTTGTGGTGTGTGCCGAGTCGGTGGTTGAAACGGTTTGGTGCGTGGTTGCCGTTTCGGCCGTTTCAACCGTCTCCCGATGGCTTTTGCATCCTGCCGGGATGAGGCTAAGCGCGATGAGGGCAGCGGTGGCGGTTCTTTTCGGTTTCATGGTATATTATTTTTGATGCCTGTTTATAGGTGATGAAATATCCGGATGCGCGTTTGTTGAGCATTGTGGCCATTACGGCATCGGCAAGTTTCGCGCCTTTCTGCATGTATCCCTCTACGTGCTGCCGGAATTCTTCCCACATTTTGCGCCTTAGCCCTTTTGCAGGGCAAGGTTTTCCGTTTGCAATCATTTCGCGCATCATCCTTACGGCCCATGTGTAGGTGACGTGGTAGTCAGGGCGGCTTTCCGCAAGCATTTTGCGTATCGCTTTCTCCCTGCATAGCTCCTGCCCCGAGGCGAGGATTTCTTTCACTGTGCGGCGGTAGTCGCGCATCAGCTCGGTGTTTCTCGTGGTTTTTGACTCGAACATTGTTTTGTGTTTTTAGATTTACGGTTAACAAGACTTGGCTTGCATTTTTATGTTGCAAATATAATATGGAAAATTGGTAAAATGCAAATTAATTGTTGTGTTTTTGCCAACTATTTTTTATCTGACTGTTACTCATCTGCTTTCCACCCGACTTGAGGATGAGTCAAAACTCAATCTGAGATACAAAGTCTGCTATTCCCGACGGTGTCAGCCCCGTGGGGGCTGTTGATGCGTAACCCGCCGCCTTGGCGGTGGGTAGAAAGCGGGAAAAGCCATCGGCCTCGTGGAGGTCGCGCTTGAAGCAACTGTGCCACAAGTGCGA
>URQP01000068.1 GCA_900550025.1 uncultured Porphyromonadaceae bacterium
GCGACCACACGCCCCCCAGACGTGTACTCTAACCGGACTGAGCTACGCCCCGATTTTGCAGTGCAAAGGTAAGGATAATTTCCGTGTCCGCAAATTTTTTTAAGGCCATTATGCAACAGGCAGCGCAATCTGCGGATTTTTTTGTCACAAAAATGGAGGAAACACTACGGAAAACCGTAGTTTTTAGGCGGATAGCAACAGTTTTCAGCGAAAATCCGCCAAAACTGTCACACTTAATTCCTATCTTTACTGACAGAATCATTAACATAAAAAACACGACTTATGAAAAGGCTCCCTATAGCCATCCTTATATCAGCCGCATTATGGACAGGATGCGGACATCAGGAGAAAGCGGACGTATGGCGCGCTTTTGACGAATGTACTGCCCTCTACAACGCTTCCGACACCACCGGCGCATGGCCCGCCGCGCTGCGCCGGGCGGAAAGGCTCTCGGCAGGATGCGGCGACAGTGCCGTAACAGGCGAATTGTACTATCAGAAAGCGTGCTACGACATATCGCGCGGCACGGGCGACAGCGTGGGCTTCTTCCTTGAAAAGGCGGTTGAATGCTACGGCAACTCCGACAACAACGACGGCAAGGCAAAAGCCGGCCTGACATACGCCCAGTATCTGAATATGCTGAGCCGCTACGACGATTCCGAAAAGAGCCTCAAAACGGCTCTCGGGTATGCTTCCGGCAACGACAGCCTCCGCGCGCTAATCACCGCAGAACTGATGTTCCTGAAAATATCAAGCGGCGACATGAGAGGAGCCGTAGGCTACAGCCACACGGTACTCCCGCTGCTGCTGCAATCGGGCGACACGAGCAGCTACATCGTGGCGTGCGGAAACACCGGAGTAGCATACCGCCGTCTGGGGATGAACGATTCGGCAATGGCGGTCTATAAAAACGGACTCGACATAGCCATGAAATTCCACGACGAGGAATCCACATCGTATCTGCTCAACAACCTATCCGTGCTCTATTGCGAGCAAGAGCGGTACGGCGAAAGCCTGCAATACGCCCGGCAGGCGGCAAAACACTCAGAACAGGCAGGAGCCGAGATAGAATACCTGTCCGCTCTTGCCAACGAGGGCATCACTTACAGCAAGATGGGCGACAGCGGGAAAGCGGTGTCGCTGCTGCGCAACGCCTACGACCGCGGGGAAGCCGTCAACTACTACCCTGCGCAACTGAAAACCATCAACCATCTGCTCGACGCGTACATGCAGCTCGGACGCTACGACTCGGCTGCCGTCTACATAAAGAAAGGCGAAGAAATGGCAGCCAAGCTGCCGCCATGCAACAACGGAGCTGCCGGAATACTGGAAGCGAAAGCCCACTTACAGGAAGCGACAGGCGACTACCGCGGGGCACTGGCTACAATCGCCCGGATAGAAACGCTCGCGAACCACAACATAGTGATTCCCGCTTATAAATTGAACGTCCTGAAATCACGCTGCCACGCCGGACTCGGCGACTACCGCAACGCCTACCTGCTGGCATCGGAAGCCCGCGAAGGGCTGGATTCGGCAAGAAGCGGAGAGGCCGAGCGCAAATTGTCGGAATATACCGCACGTTTCCGCACTCAGGAAAAGGAATTGGAGATAAGCCGCCTGACAGAAAGCAACCTGCGGCAGGAATCGCACATAATGAAACTCACGGCAATAATAATAGCGATAGCCGCAATAGCCGTCTCCGGAATAATCATACTGCTATACCGCCGCCGCTCGACACGCCAGAAAACAGAAATACTGCTCGCGCGCAAATACATCGACGGTCTGGAAAGCGAGCGCACCCGCCTTGCACGCGAGCTGCACGACGGAGTGTGCAACGACCTCCTTGCGCTCGGAATGGAAATGAAATCCGGCAAGCCTGACAGCAAACAGGCTATCGGACAAATAGAAAGCATACGCGACAACCTGAGGCAAATCTCGCACGAGCTCATGCCCCCGTCGTTCAAGCATGCCGACATCGACGAAATCCTTTCCGACTATATAAGCCACATAAGCTCTGAAAACATCAGATTCACATACGAGCCGGAAGGCAAGGGATGGGAATCCATACCGCCGGCGACGGCCTACGAGCTATACCGCATAACGCAAGAAGCCGTATCCAACATCTTGCAACATTCCGGGGCGACGGAAGCCAAGATAGCCCTGTCGCTTTCCGCGGACAACTGCCTGACCCTTGCCATTTCCGACAACGGAAACAATCCGGCAGAAAACGAAGGCGACGGCGTAGGCATACGCACAATGCGTGACCGCGCGGCAAGCATCGGCGGAACACTTACTTACAACACCGGCGAGAAAGGGACAAACCTGTCAATCGTCATAAAAACCGACACCAATGCAATCTAAAAATCCACGCAAAACCAACATTCTCATCGTCGACGACCATCAAATAGTCGCCCATGGGCTGCAAGCCCTGCTTTCGCGCGAGAACTGCGTAAAAAGCATCGACACGGCAACGACTGCCGAAAAAGCCTTACTTCTCTCAAAAAAGAAGAGCTATGGCATATACATCATCGACGTGGAGTTGCCCGACATTTCCGGCTTGGAATTAACTGAACGACTGCAAGCCATATCGCCGGAAGCATCTTTCATCTTCCACACCATGCACGAAGAGATATGGACAATCAAAGCCATGATGGCGGCCGGAGCCGACGCGATAGTGCTGAAATCCGACGACCTAAGCGACCTGACCGCCGCCGTGAAAGCCGTAGCCACCGGCAACAGCTATTACAGTCAGCGTTTTGAAGATTACTGCCGACGGTTTGAAAGCCGGCAGATGCCGTCGCCGCATGAACTTGAAATATTGAGAGCGATAGCCAAAGGCGAGAGCACCAACGACATAGCCCGCCGCATGTGCATCTCGCCCAATACCATAGAATACCACCGCAAACGGCTGTTCCGCAAACTCGGCGCGACGAACATGGCCGACATGGTGGCCCGCGCCATCGAACACGGCCTGTTAGTGATTTAGCGCCTTTTCCGTTTTTTCAGCCAGAAGTAGTAGCCGGTGAGAGGCAGCGACGCTCCTATGAGCGAGGCTACGAAATACAAGATTTTTGTAGCCGTACCGCCCCAAGAGCCAGTGTGGAACGCATAAATCCAGCTTTTCATTTTGCTGCTCCGCGGCTGTTCGGCATAGACGGTTATTTGCTCTATCCTGCCATCTGTGCGGTTGAACTTTGCAATGTCCTGCTTCCGCAAGCCTGTACCGCCAAGCGTGATTTTTGCAGAAGAAGCCGATAATGCAACCGACTCACAACCGGCATATCTCCGCCCGATTTCCGAAAGGGCTTTGTCCCAGACAGTAAAATCGTATCCACTCCGTTTTTCCGGTTCTGAATTGCGGGTTGACGGACGTTGCCGCTGCTGCTCCACCCCGAATGCCGAGTAAAAAGCCGTGCGATACCAGCCGAACGACCACGTCAGCCCGGTCAACGCCATCACGAGCAAGAAGACAGTAGAATAAAAGCCGAGCGACACGTGGGTGTCGTACCAGAAACGGTAGCGGCTCTTTCCTGTCTTAACCGAAAGCCTTTGCCGCAGCATCCTGACAGTTTTCGGGAACCATATCACTAAACCGGTAACAAGGATGAACACCATCACAAGGGTGGATATGCCAACCACCATCTTTCCTACAGTTTTCTCCCCTTTCTGCGGAGGTACATCCATCAGCCAGCGGTGCAACTGCCGCATAGCGGTGAAAAAAGCGTAATTCCTTTCCCAGCCTTTCACTTCTCCCGTATAGGGATCGACATAAAGCGGCCTCCTGTGCATATCCTCGAAAGTCACGGCATACGACAATCCTTCCCTGCCCGGGACCGTCAACCCCGAAATCCGCAACGTGTCGGGAACCTGAGTTTTCACAGCCGCTATTATTTCCGAAGGACGCATACGTTCCTGCCCCTCAGAATGCTCCGAAGCATAAATGTCCCGATTGAGCCATTGCTTTATTTCCTGCTCGAAAACGAGGGCAGCCCCCGACAGGCATATCACGGTGATGAATATGCCCACGGGGACTGACAGCCACAAATGCAGTCTTGAAAACAGCTTTCTCATTGTTTCTTTATTCGGGCCACTCCTTTGATTGATTCGGCGTTTACTTCCAATCCACGTTTCATCACGCCATCGGAACTTACTGTGTAAAGCGCGGGTTTCATCGATGATGTCTCTATTCCGAACGTCACGCTTCTTTTGTCTTTTTCTATCATGTAGAACAGAGCGACATCGGTAATGTCGGACGGCACGTTCTCAACCCATGAGAACTCTGTTGTCGCCGCGTCGTAGATGGCAAATTGAGTGCGCGGGGCTGATGTGGAAACGTCATCGCCCGCGTTGCTGAACATTTGCAGGCAGAATTTTGTGCCGCCGAGATAATAGCTGCGCCATACGCGGTGGCCTCCCGATTTTTCTTGCAGGTTGACATAGTAGCTGTCGTCGAATCCTGTCGGCTTGCCGTTTTCCACTTTCAGTTTCAGCACCGTTGAAGGCGGAATGGCGCCGTCGCTTGCGTTGCTGATATTGCCTTGCGCGAATACATATATGCTGCCGTCGTCGGTTGGCTCGATGCCGGTTTCAGTGCGTGAGCGGCTGTTGCCTTTCACCTGTCCCGACGGTTTGTCGGCATTGTTGCGCACAAGCAGGCTGTTGAATTTCAGGAATTCTTTTTCCGAATCCGACGGATCGAGTGTGAATACTCCGATGTAGGTGTTGAACGCGAGTTCGGTAGTGGTGGTTTTCGACGACGGCTCGCGCTTGGTTGTCATCCCCACGAGCACGTAGTCGCCATATTGCGCGATGTCGGAGAATGTGGTGTGCTCCGCCACTTGGCCGCGCCATGCGCTGTTGGAGGCGTCGGTGTTGATTTTTCCGTGATTTGTTATCACGGCTTGCGATTCAGTGTCAATGAGTTTGATGCGCTCGTATGCAATGTCGTTTTCCGATGCGTTTGTGGCCGCCACAAAATAGTTGCCCACCACGCCGCGCGCTTTCACATCACCGTCGAGATTGAATTCGTTGCGTTTCGCAATGTTGTATCCGGCATCCAAGCCCCATGAGGCTGAAATGGTACTTATTCCGGCCGAGCCTTGCGACCCGTAGTTGATATTGTACAGATATTTGTCGTTTACAGCCGTATAATCTTGATTGCCGGACACTTCTTGCCTGTTGTGGCTGCTTGTCTGGCCGTCGATTGAGCCTTGTGAGATGTCGCTGACCTGTTTCAGATAGCCTACGTCGTCGCCCGATGCGTAAGCCACTATGTAGACATATTCGCCGTCGCCGGTTTCCGGCACGCCTCCTCCTTCTCCGCCTTTTGGCTCGTCGGAGCATGATACGGACAGCAATCCCGTTGCGAGGGTTGCGCTTAGAATGCTAAAAAATCTTTTTTTCATATACTTATTTAGTTTTATTGTTTTGACTGTCATTTGCTGAAATTATATCCTATTTTGATGCCGAACGACCGTCCGGGTTTCTGCAGGTTGAAATTGTCGTAAAGAGCCTCATTGAAAATGTTGCGGCATTCCAACGATACCGTGAAGTTATGCGTCTTCCCGAAATTGTAGCTCACAAAGATGTCGTGCGACAGTTGCATGGGGACAGTGGAGTCGCCGTTATAGCTCGGCCAGTCGAGATAGAACTCGTGGATGTAGTTAAGTGCGTATTGTATGTCGAGCATGGAGCCTTTAAGCGCCACATCGCGCAGCGTCACACCGGCTTCGGCATTGCCGTACATATACGGTTGGTTGGGGATTCGGTCGCGGTAGATGGTGCTTTCCACGTTGGTGCCTGATTTGTAGCGTGTCATGTTGCGCATGTCGTAGTAGCAGAAGTTGCCGCCAAGATGTATTAAGTCGCGGAAAGAATAGCGCAATCCGAAATCTGCCCCCAAACTGCGCACACTGCCCTCGTTGACCGATGAGGCCGTGCCTTTGGTCTGACTCACGGTGCGGCGTATGTAGTCGGTGACGTTTCTGTATTGGAATGTCGCGTCTGCCGTTAGTTGGTGGTCGGCAATGCCGGCGGTGCTGAATGTCATGCCGAGATTTATGTTGTCGCTCGCTTCCGGCTTTAAATCAGATGTGCCCAACTCCAGTCCGTCGCCGTCGCCAAACAGCTCTCGGCTTGTTGGCAGACGGTAGGTGTGCTCATACGACGCTTTGAGCTGCACGAAACGCCCGGCAAAATAGGTGGACGCTATTCCCCCTCCGAAATAGCTGTCGGTGCGGCTGTGATGCGATACCGACTGCCCGTCGTCGGAATCCACGTATGCCTCGACGTGGGATGTGTAGTTTTTGACGAATATCGATGTGTTCCATACGGAGCGGTAATCGTATTTGTAGCTCAATCCGAGAACGTTTTTGAAATTTTCCGACGGATACCGGTCGGAAAGTTGCGCTTCTGATTCCACCTCATTGTGGCCTTTTCGCGAGAATGTGGTCAGGGTGTTGCTTAACGATATGGCGTGTCCATGCGCCGGCATCAGGCCTGCTTTGAGATTTATTGCCCCGTTGCGGTCGCGATAATGGTATTTCATGTATGAGCGCTCGCCCGGCAAATTGTTGTCGTGCGGCTTGAATTGTCCCAACCAGTTGTAGTTGCCTCTGACGGTGTCGGCGGCGAATGATTTTCCGAAATTGTAATTGCCGTTGAGCGACACTCTTAGTCCTTTCAATACGTTGAATTTCTTTTCGTAGGCGATTGACGGAAGCAATGTCGTCGCCGTGTTGTAGCGCCCTCCGAACACGAAATCCATTGTTGAGGCATTTTGTATCTCTTTGTACTCATATCCTCCGATAAATCCGAATATCAGACGGTCAGCCCATTTTTTGTCTGTAACTCCCAATTTCAGGACTACGGCCTCGTTGTGATAAGCTCCGTGAAAACGCCTCACCTCTCTTGTGCCGGGCAGATAGTTGTCGGTCGCGAAATCGAGGATTTTGGCGTTGACTTTATAGTCGTTGTCGGAATAGTTTTGATAGGGGTTGACCATGAAATAGAAACCTTTTTTTGTGGTATGCTCCACCAATGCGCCCGATTTATGGGTGTTGAAAGAGCCGTAAGAGTAAGAGGCGTTTATGCGTGTGCGCTTGGTGTTGTCGGTCACTATGTTTATCGCTCCTCCTATGGCGTCGCCTCCCAATTCTATGGGTACTACCCCTTTATAGACTTCGATGCGTTTTGCCATGCCGGCAGGAATGTTGTTGAGTCCGAAGGCCGAGCCCATGCCGTCCATCGGCATACCGTCGATGAATATTTTCACGTGCTTCCCGGAGAAGCCGTTGAGCGACACGTTGATGTCGGAGCCCAAGCCTCCCGTTTCGCGTATTTTTATTCCGCTTATCTTGTCGACTACCTGCGAAAGGTCGAGCGTTGTGGATTTGTATTTGTCGGTTTCCATCATCTGTACGTTATAGGCAAGCCGTGCCACCCGCTCTCCCTCGCTCAGACCGCGCACAACCACTTCTTCGAGCGACAGCGACGGCTCTTCGAGCTCAAATGTCAGACGGTATTTCTCTGACGGCTCTATTGCTATTTCTTTTGTCATTTGGGAGTAGCCCGTATAACTTGCTTTCAGTGTGTAGTTGCCCGGCTCGCGTACAGTGAGCACGTATTTTCCCAATGAGTCTGTCGCGCAGCTTGCCACGAATTTGCCGCTGTCTTTGTCGCGCAATTCCACTATGGCGTATTCAAGCGGTTGCCCGGTCGGCTTGTCGATGACTTTGCCGGTTATTCTCGAATTGTCGTGCCGCGCGAAAGCCGTCACCGGCAATATGAGCGTTAAGAAAAGAAGCAGGAAGAATCTTATGACAGGTTCTTGATGTTTCATCTGTTGAATTATTTTAGCGTTACCAAATTTTGAGAATGCAAAGTTATTGGCATCACAAAAGCGCATCAATCGCAAGTTATTGCTATTTGGCAGGCATCAGAGCCCACGCGACTAACCATTTCAAGGTATCAGGCTTAAAAACGGAAAGAGCCGCCAGCGATGTGCCGACGGCTCTTGTATCAAATTGTGACCTAAGACCACGCCATGATTACTGACGGCCGGAAGTAGCCACGTTGCGGTCGATTTTCTTAACCAGACCTTGAAGCACCGCACCCGGGCCAAGCTCAACGAACTCGGTAGCTCCGTCAGCAATCATCTGTTGCACAATCTGCGTCCATTTCACCGGAGCGGTGAGCTGCGCTATAAGGTTGGCCTTGATTTCTTCTGCATCGGTATGCGGCTTAGCGTCGACATCCTGATATACCGGGCAAGAAGGAACAGAGAATTCCGCGGCGTTGATGGCGGCGGCAAGCTCGTCGTGGGCAGGCTGCATCAGCGGAGAGTGGAAAGCTCCACCTACCTTCAATTTCAAGGCGCGGCGCGCACCTGCTGCAAGAGCCTTTTCGCAAGCTGCGTCTATGCCCGATTCTGTTCCCGAAACGACAACCTGTCCCGGACAGTTATAGTTTGCCGGAGCAACAATGTCGTCGATAGAATCGCAAATCTCCTCAACCTGCTCGTTGGTCAAGCCAAGAATAGCCGCCATTGTCGACGGTTGAGCCTCGCAAGCTTTCTGCATGGCCATCGCGCGGATGGAAACCAGCTTCAAACCGTCCTCGAACGACAAAGCGCCGGCAGCCACAAGAGCGGAAAATTCGCCGAGGGAGTGACCGGCAACCATATCGGGCTTGAACTCCTCGCCCATAGTCTTCGCGAGAATCACAGAATGCAAGAAAATGGCAGGCTGGGTAACCTTTGTCTGGCGAAGGTCTTCCTCTGTCCCGGCAAACATGAGATCGGTGATACGAAATCCGAGGATTTCGTTTGCTTTTTCAAATAATTCTTTTGCTGTCGCATTGTTGTCGTAGAGGTCCTTACCCATACCTACGAACTGCGCCCCTTGTCCGGGGAATACAAATGCTTTCATTCTTCTATATGTTTAAAATTGACAATTCTTTAGCCGCCGCAAAATTACAACTTTTCCAATAATCAACAAAATAGTGTGTCAACGCCTGTGGCATTGACAGGTTAAGGGTTAGAGGGTTAATGGTTAATGGTTAGAACGAGTGCGACCGCTATGCGGCTATGCCGCTTTTTTCTCGACAAAGCATAAAAAAGGGTTACAGGCGCATAACCTGTAACCCTTAACCTATAACCTGTGGCAAAAGCCACAATAGCCATCAACCTGTAACCACAAGCCTTCAGGCTTGTAAAACTATCGTGTTCCTCCTGCCCACCATACTTTCTCGGTGAACACATACATGCCGTCGCCGTAGAGGTCGGCCACATTCGGATTGGCAATCACGTCGCTGTTGCCATACGGATAGCGCACCGGCCAGCGGTTGTTGCCGCCCTGAGTGTTGTAGCCGTTGGTCAGCTGCACATAGTCGCCGGCATTGCCGAGTGCCTCCATACGGCGGAAATCGTTGTAAGTCTCGATTTGCTCGTCGCGGCATTGCGACAGGTATTTCTGAATCATTATCTCTTTCAGCGCATTCTCGGAAAGACGGCTTGCGAGCGATGCCACATAGTCGGCGGCCGTGCCGTTGACAGCTACACCGAAGCTACCATAGTCGGCAAACGAAGCCTCAACCGCAGCAGCGAAATCTTCCGAATAGTCGCTTCCGTTGCGTGCCTCAAGCTCGGCAAGGATGAAGTAAAGCTCCGCTTTGCTCATCATATGGATAGAAGCTGACTCTCCTTCCGCAAATGAATATACATTGAGCCATGCCGGAAGGGCGAAACCTTGGCCCTCGGCAGTTCCATAGACAGTGCGCGCGTCCTCCAAATCGCCCGGCACAGCAACCTCGGTGGCCAGCACTTCTCCCTGATAAGCCCACGGAGTCGAATAAACATCGATACGAGGGTCGTTGCGGTCGTTCATCAGGTCGGCAACGGTCTTCGACGAAGCGTTGTAGTTGCGGTCGCCCCAGAAAGCCGCCCACGGATTGCAGTTAGATGAAGCGTATGAGGTAAATCCTGTGATTTCCGCGCCATCGAAACCAAGCTCTTTCGCCTTCTGTGCCGCTGCAAGGGCATTTGCGGCAGCATTCTGGTCCACAGCCATAAGGTGGAGATTGTAGCGGGCTTTCAAAGCGTAGGCAAAAGCAATCCACTTGTCAAGGTCGCCGTTATAAAGGATGTCCTGACTGCCTGCAAAAGCCACACCGTCAGCCTTGGCCGATTCCAAATCGGCGATGGCACCGTCAAGATAGCTGAATATAGTCGTATATACGTCCTGCTGCTTGTCGACTTTCGGCTGGGTGTTCTCGGTGGCTTCCGAGCAAGGGATGTCGCCGAACAGGTCAGTCAATATGCCGTAATTGAGGGCAAGCAAAGTCTTCACCATGCCGCGCACATCGACATATTCAGGATACAAACCGCCTTCTTCTGCCTTTGCAAGGGCAAGTTTAAGGTTGTTGATGTTGTAGTATGTGCTGTTCCACTCATTGTTGCAGGTGCTTGAGCTTGCTGTCTGCGACACGTTGCGTATTTCAAGGTTGTAGAACTGGTTCAGGCCCACGCCGACAAGCTGCTCCGTGAGCGACGATGCAACCCACGCAAGGTTGCCGCTCACCGTAGAGTAACCTGTGGACATTATTCCGTCGGTCAGTTGCAAGGCGGGATTAATCATCTCGTTCGCCGGGTTGTCGGGCCTCTTATTGATGTCGTCCATCACGTCCTCGCACGACGCGAGCGACAATGAAAGAAGAGCTGCTGCCAAATATATGTATTTTTTCATTTTACTCTATTTTAAATTGGTTAGAATGACAATTTTATACCGCCACCGAAACTCATTGTCTGCGGCACTGAATAATTCTCGAAGTATCCGCCTCCGTTGTTGTTGCCGAGCGACGATTCAGGGTCGAACTCAGGCAATTTCGACCATACCAGCACGTTGCGTGCGAAGCCGTAGACAGAGATGTCGAACACTCCCATCTTAGGCAGGTCGTAGGTAAGCGTCAGGTCGCGCATCTTCAGGAAGCTCGTGTCGTAGACCGAAGCCTCAGCTATGTCGCCCACAGTCGAGTAATAAGTCTGCGCGTCGACCATTCCTGACCATTCCTCATATACAGGATTCTCGTCAGTCCCGGTGTTGATTACACCCGACACCCACACGCCGCCGTTGTCGCGCGCCTCGGCAGTGCGCTTAGTAGCTCCGAACGTATCCATCACGCCGAGCGTACCGTGATACATCTTTCCGCCATGCTGCCAGCTCCAAGTGGTCGCCAACGAAACGCGCTTGTAGCGCACGTTGAGATTGAAGCCCATATTGAAGTCGGGCGAGCATTCGCCGAGGTTGATGTCGCCGGCCGTTGCCTGCGGGGCATAGCCGTTGTCAGGATTGAGGATGATGCGTCCTTCCGGGTCGCGTGCAAAGCCGATACCGTAGATTATCGGATAGGGAGAGCCTACTTCCGCACGGATTTGCGGAGTATGGTAGCCGGTAAGCATGATAGATTCCACACCGTTGGCAAGTTTGGCCACATAGTTGTGAATCTTGGTGAACGACGCACCGAAGTCCACGGTCCAGTCCTTGTTCTCGTAGATTGTCGCGCTCAAGTTGATTTCGTGCGAGTTGGTCTTGATTTGTCCGCCATTGGTGAGCATGTATTGATAACCGCTCGAACCGGCCTGCGGCACTTGCATAATCTGGTCAGTCACGTCCTGATAGCTGTAAGTGTAATCCAAGCGCAGACGGTCGTTGAAGAAGCTGAGGTCGATACCCGCCTCGACGTTCTTGGTGTTCTGCGGCTTCAGGTTCTCATCGTATGCGATGAAATACGGCACGAAAGTGGTCACGCCATTATACGGATAGAGCAAAGGATATCCCATATACATTCCGCTGCCGTAGCTCGGCGTGTAGAAGAAGTTGTCCATATAACCTCCTGCTTGTCCCACCTGTGCGAACGATGTGCGGATTTTTCCGAGCGAAAGCACGGAGCTGTTGTTGAACGCCGGGAGCTGCGTGAAAATCCACGAAAGCGAAACCGACGGATAGAAGAAGCTGCGTGCTCCGCGCGGCATCGACGACAGCCAGTCGTTACGCCCCGTAACCGACAGGTAGAGCATGTCTTTCCACGAGAGGTTCGCGCTTCCGAACACACCAATCATTCGCTCGGCGTATGTAGCCTCCTGCGAGGAGAACGAAGTGGCGTTGCTGATGGTAGGCATGCCGTAGAAAGCGAAGCCCGTACCCTCATATCGCCAGTTGCGCTGCTGCTGGTGGTTGATTTCGTTGCCGAGCACAACATCCAAAGCCCACTCGTTGTCGCCGCCAAAGCGTGCCGACAGGTTGGCTGTGATAAGGTTGTTGAACGTGTTGTTGGTCACGCCTTGGTTCAGAATGTGGCCGCTGCCGTAGCTTGCCGAGCCCACCTCATCGACCTCGCTGTTGTCGTTGGTATATACATCCAGACCGGCCTGCTCGCGCACGAAGAATGTAACCGCCTCGTTCTCTATCTTCGGACGGTATTCCAAATAAGCGTTGCCGAACACACGGTTGGTATGCTGCAAGTACTCATTGTTTTCCGCCCACCAGTAAGGATTGTTAAACGAAGTGGCGCGGAAAAGCACCTGAGAAGTCGGGTCGCCCGGAAGATGCGTAGGCACGCCTTTCAGGTCGTATTCGGCAGGAGCGGAATAAACCACGTTCATGATACCCGAGTTTCCGCCCGGTGCAGTATTTATCTTAGTGCTTGTATAGTTTACGGAGAATCCTGTCTTCAACACGTCGTTGATAGTCCAGTCAACCAATCCGCGCGCTCCCCAACGGTCCATGCCGGTGGAAGGAATCACACCGTCCTGATGGGCGTTGCTAAGGCTGAACGAATAACTTGCCTTGCCGGCATTCTGCGAAATGTTGACAGTGGTATTCTCTGTGAAGCCGGTATTGAAGAAATCGCTTACGTTGTCGTGTATCGTAGGACGTACCCATCCCGTGCCGTCGCCATATCCAGCGCTGGCGTATGTCGGGTTATAGTACATTCCATCGTGTCCGTTGCCGTTACCGCCGTAAGTCGGGTCATTGGGCAATTCGCTGATTTTCGGACCCCAAGTCGATGAGGAAGAAGGACTGTAAAGCCCGCCCGAGCCCTGCGCGTATGTAGTCTGATGTTCGAAAGGACGGGAAACGAGGTCTGCGCTGAAGCTCGTTGTGAGCGTCACGCGAGGCTTGCCAACTTCGCCGGAGCCGCGCTTGGTGGTGATAAGAATCACACCGTTGGAAGCACGGATGCCGTAAAGAGCGGAAGCCGCCTGTCCTTTCAATATGTTGATTGATTCGATGTCTTCCGGGTTGATGTCGATTGAACGCTGCGAATAAGTCGTACCCGAAACGGCATCATTGCTGTAGTTGCGGAAGTCGGACTCGGTGCTGACCGGCATACCGTCAATCACATACAACGGCTGGTTGGTCTGCTCGAAAGAGCGCGCGCCGCGGATTATAATGTTGGTCGATGCGCCCGGCATACCTGAAGAAGGACGTATATCGACACCGGAAACCTTGCCTTGGATTGCATTAGCAAGGTCGGTCGTACCTTTAGTATTAAGGTCTTCCGACTTCAAATCCTGAACGGCATAGCCAAGTGCCTTGCGTTCGCGCTTCATACCGAAAGCTGTCACTACTACCTCTTCGAGCTCATTGGTGCTGTCCTCCATCTTGACAACCATACCGTCAACAGCATCGAGGGTCTGGGTTTTCATACCTACGTAGGAAACTGTAACTTGCTTCACATCGTCGGCAAGGACGATGGCAAAGTTTCCATCAAAGTCGGTGGCACTTCCGTTGCCTCCTCCTACCGGCAAGACGGTAGCACCGATTAACGGCTCTCCGTCGGCCGCATAAACAACCTGTCCTTTTATTTCGCGTTCTGCCAACGCATTTAAAGACATGAAACAGGTTGCAAGCAAACACAAAACAATCTTTTTCATCTTAAAAAATTAAATTAATAAACCGCTTTAACCTATTGGAGCGCAAAATTACGGCACAGTGGCAATAAGTTGCAAATAAATCAAAAACATTAACTTTTTGCTTGCAAAACAATACAAATATCGGCAATTGAAAAGTTTAACCGTCAATATTCATAAAATTAGCATAACCTGCCATTGAAGCTAAATATCCGCCGCAATATCTTATGCAAAATCAGCTTCATTTACCATCAAAGTTCTAAAAAACAACATTTTACAAAATCTGCCCCATCCTGATTATAAAATGAAAGCTGCTTGTTTCTTAAATGTTAATTTTTAACAAACAAAATGTTAACGCAAAAGCGGATTATATGTTATACAACATAGTTTTCCAGCAGAATCGTCCTGTTTTAAAACAGTTTAACACACCAACGACCTGATTGCAGCACTCATACATACGCATTAAATTGGTGTTCGCTAAAAAATCAGGAAATAGTTGCATTGTGTTAATTCATAGAGGCTTAATGACTCTGCGTGAAGCGGGCTTGCCTTTGGGAATAAGAGAGCCTTATAAAGGCTCCGGAATTGTAACCCCATACAAGCGGAGCGCAGCTTGGGGTGAGGCGGCTCTGACCCCAACACGGCCTCGTGGAGGTCGCACTTTAAAGTTCAGAGTTGAAAGTTTAGAGTTGAGAGAGTT
>URQP01000069.1 GCA_900550025.1 uncultured Porphyromonadaceae bacterium
GACGCTCTCGGCGATGAGATAATGGAGACATTGGAGAATTCAGGGCTCAATACGGAAATCGCGCGCGTGGATTTCCCGACAGGTACAGTAAAAGTGGAAATCGACAGCAAAGGTGTTCCGACATACGACATCTGCGAAGGCGTGGCGTGGGACAACATTCCGTTCACCCCACGTCTTGAAGAGCTTGCGAAACGCACCACGGCAGTATGCTTCGGCTCTCTCGCGCAACGTTTCGTAGTCAGCCACGACACAATCCACAAATTCCTCGCGGCTATGCCTTGCGGAGAGAACGTCTTGAAAATCTTCGACATAAACCTGCGTCAGAACTATTACAGCAAATCCATACTCGCAGAATCGTTGAAAGAATGCAACGTACTGAAAATCAACGATGACGAATTGCTCATATTCAACGATATGTTCGGATACGGAGGATTGGAGCTTCAGGAAAAATGCAGAAGGATAATCTACGACTTCAACCTGAAAATAATGATTGTGACATGCGGCACAAAAGGCAGCTACGTGGCTTCGGCCGACGGCACGTTCAACTTCGAGCCGACACCGAAAGTGGAAGTCGTCGACACAGTCGGGGCGGGCGACTCGTTCACCGGAGCTTTCTGCGCCGCCCTACTCGCCGGTAAAAGCTATGCGGAAGCACATAAGCTGGCAGTCGAGGTATCGGCATACGTATGTACTTGCAGCGGAGCGATGCCAAAACTTCCGGAAGACATCGTCAACAAAATCCGTTAAACTGAAAGCGGGGTTGTCTGTCCTCAGAGACGGGCGACTCCGCTATTTTCATACTTTTTAGTCTATGAAAAACTTTCCATACCTTATATATGCCCTCTTGCTTGCGTTGCTTCTACCCGCATGCTCCAACGAAAAAAAGGAATTCCTCATAGGGGTGTCGCAATGCAGCGACGACGCTTGGCGCCGCCAAATGAACGGAGAGATACTCCGCGAAACATTCATGTACGGCAATGTCGATGTAGAGTTCCGCGCCGCAAACGACGACAGCCGCAAACAAATCGAAGACATAAAGTACTTCATTAATAAAAAAGTCGACCTGATAGTAGTTGCCCCGAACGAGGCCGCCGCACTCACCCCGATAATAGAACGTGCTTACGACCTTGGCATACCGGTAGTGGTCGTGGACAGGAAAATCCTTTCCGACAAATACACCGCTTTCATCGGAGGCGACAACTTTGAAATAGGCAAATCGGTAGGCAATTACATCAAAAGCAAATGGGGAGAGGCAAAAAGCGAAATCAACATCGTGGAATTAAGCGGATTAAGCAACTCAACACCTGCTCAGGAGCGTAGTAATGGATTTGCCGAGTCAGTGAAGAAACAAAAAGGAATCAACATGTTATGCGTCACCGATGCCGGATGGCTGAAAAACGTGGCGTTCTCAAAAATGGACTCCATACTGCGCGCATACCCGAAAATTGATGTGGTATTCGCCCAAAACGACATGATGGCAATCGGTGCATACGAGGCGGCAAAACAATACCACCGGGAAAAAGAGATAGCATTCATAGGAATAGATGCCATAGCAGGCGACGGCCTCGGTCTGGAAGCCGTCCACGACAAGATACTGACGGCTTCGTTCACCTACCCCACAGGCGGTGACAAAGTGCTACAGACCTGTATGAACATTCTTGAAAAAAGGCATTTCCACAAAACCCTCACGCTCAATACAACAATAGTCGATTCAGTCAACGTGGAAGGCATGCTGCTGCAAACCGCCCAAATTTCCGAACTCGACCAGAAAATAGAGACCCTGAACGGAAAAATCACCAACTACATATCCATCTACTACACACAAAAAATCGTACTTTTCTGCATCCTTGCAATCTTACTGTTGATTGTAATAGTGCTGATACTCGCTTTCAAGGCTCTGAAAATAAAAAACAGGCTCAACGCCAAACTGTCGGAACAGAAATCGCAAATCGAATCGCAATATGAGCAAATGGTTCGGCTTTCCAAAGAGCTGGAAGACGCCACACAGGCAAAACTGGTGTTCTTCACCAACATATCGCACGATTTCCGCACTCCTCTCACGCTCGTGGCCGACCCGGTGGACCAATTGCTCGCTTCCCCGGACATAAAAGGACACGAACGGAAATTAATTGAACTGATAAAGAAAAATACGGGAATACTGCTACGCCTCGTAAACCAGATACTCGATTTCCGCAAATACGAAAACGGGAAAATGGACTATGTG
This sequence comes from uncultured Porphyromonadaceae bacterium, assembly GCA_900550025.1. Taxonomy (GTDB): domain Bacteria; phylum Bacteroidota; class Bacteroidia; order Bacteroidales; family Muribaculaceae; genus Limisoma; species Limisoma gallistercoris. The sequence goes on from URQP01000069.1 coordinate 2,225, forward strand.
GCAGAACCGCTCGATTTACGCAAATGCTTCAGCACTTGGAACGGCTCGTTCACTACTTCCATTGTAAAAAAACATATACATTTCACGTTCGATGCCGACCCTTCATGCGACTTTGTCACCAAAGCCGACCGCACAAAGATGGAGAGCATCTATTTCAATCTGCTGTCAAACGCTTTCAAATACACTCCGGAAAACGGAAATGTGACGGTAAAGATGACAGAAACCGGCGGTGCCAATCCGCACATAAAGTTTACGGTTGCCAATACAGGCAGCTATATAGAACCGCAGCATATCTCGAAAATTTTCGACCGGTTCTATAAGACCGACCTCCACCATACCGGCTCCGGAATTGGCCTCGCCCTTGTAAAGGCTTTCGTAGACATGCATGGAGGAACCATAACGGTCGACAGCACACAAAGCGGCGGAACAATTTTCACAGTGGAAATTCCGAAATTGGAATGCGGCTCATCATCCCAATTGCCAATACCCGTATCTATCGACAATAAGCAGGCAGAAAACGAGATACTCGAAGAAGAGAGGCACGATACCACTCCCGACTCTTCAAAGCAATTGGTACTTGTAATCGACGATAATGCCGACATCCGCACATACATCGCCTCCATTCTCGGCGAAACATATTCGATAATCGAAGCGGCAAACGGTACGGAAGGTATTCGCAAAGCAATGAAATACGTACCTGACATCATCATCTGCGATGTGATGATGCCGGGTATCGACGGAATAGAATGCTGCAAACGGCTGAAACAAGAAATCCAGACATGCCACATCCCTGTAATGCTCCTTACCGCCTGCTCGCTTGACGAACAACGCATTCAAGGATATGCCTGCGGTGCCGATTCCTATATAGCAAAGCCTTTCAGCTCGGAACTGTTGCGCGCACGCGTAGCCAATCTCATATTGTCACGCTCGCGGCTGAAACAATATTTCGGCGATAATTCCGCCCTTGTAAAAGAGGACATCTGCGACATTGACAAAGATTTCGTAACTCAATTCAAAAAACTCGTAGAAAAACATATTTCCAACTCCGACCTTTCGGTGGAGGAAATAGGCCGGGAAATGGGAATGAGCCGGGTGCAACTGTACCGCAAGCTGAAATCGCTCACCAATTACTCTCCCAACGAGCTGATACGCATCACACGACTGAAAAAAGCGCACTCAATAATCTCCTCGCAAGATAAAAGCATTTCGGAAGTGGCTTACGAAGTAGGTTTCACCTCGCCTTCATATTTTGCAAAATGCTATAAGGATTATTTCGGCGAAAGCCCTACCGCCATACGTTCACGCCCGACAAAAAACTGAGCGAAACCATACCGGGAGCCGGAAGCGCAAGATTCACCTTCCGGCTCTCAATTTTCCCGGCAGATAGCGATTTTTTCGGTTATAACCTGAATTATCACCGTCGTATTCATTTTTTCGGTTATAGACGAAACTTTCTTAGATATTCTCTCAACCGCAGCATACCAATACCGAACCTCCACGCAAAAAACGGCACCACTCATCCAAATTATATATTTATTGCGAAATGTTTTGATTATTTAAAGATTATTCGTAATTTTGAGGGAAACTATAAAACAACTTAATATGAAAACCATCAGTATCCTATTCTCGCTATTTGCCATGACAGCGGCAACCTACGCGGCGATGCCGGTCAAAACGGCAAAGTCAGCCGACAGCCCAATGCGGCACAACGAAGCGCAATTGACATTCTCCAAGGCGAAGCTCGACGCAGGTGCACTCGTAGAAAGCAATGGCAACCTGCAGGCCGGATTCACAATCTTAGGCGCGGAAAGCGGACAACAGACCATATGGAGCGAAAATTTCGACGGCGGCTCCGACGGCTGGACGCTCAACAATGCAGACAGCTTCTCGTGGGAATTGAAGCAGGACAGCGGTCATCCTTTCACGGAAATTGACTCGGAAGATACTCAATCACTATTCATAGAAGGAGTTTACAGATATGCCAGCAGAGGCACTGCATCGGCAATAAGCCCCGCCATCGAAATTCCCGGCAACGCCACATTCACAGGATACATAGGATATTCCTACAACTTTGTTGAAGACGCTACTATGACTATCTTCACCAGCAAGAACGGCGAGGATTGGACACGGCTTTGGTCGTGCCTCGACGACAAAGGAGACCCGACATGGCGTTGGCACTATTTCAGCATCGACCTTACGGCATACGCCGGCAAGACCGTACAATTCAAATTCGAGTACGGTAACAGCGAAGCCTACGACAACGGCGGTTATATGGCCGACTACATAATCGACGGGCTGCAAATCAGCACGGCAACAGAAGTGACCTCAATTGACGTGATGACCGGCGAGACCGTCAAATTCGCCGACGCGTCGGAAGGCAATGTCACATCGTGGCAGTGGAGCTTCCCGGGCGGCACACCGTCGGAATCGACGGAGCAATATCCCGAGGTTTACTACACTCGCGACGGCAGCTATGACGTTTCGCTCACCGTAGGCGACGGCACCGGCACATCGACGAAAACAATAACCGGATTCGTCAACGTTACAGGCGTTGCCCCGACTGCGAAGATACTGCCACCGGCAACGTTCCGCTATAACGAGACACGTCTGCCTATGATTGCGCCTTTCGCCTCAGTGCAATACCACGACGCTTCCGCCGGATTCCCTACAGATTGGGAATGGGTATTTACCGGCGTGTCGGAAGAGCCGAATGCAACTACTACAAGTACTGAAGAAAATCCTGAGGTAAGCTATGCATACCAGCACAAGCAAGCTGTCGGGCTTACCGTAAGCAACGGACACGGCAGCTCGTCCGACATGATAGAAATATCAGCCGAATACGAAGGATTCATCACCAACCTGCAGCCCGGCGACAAGCTCTACACATTCGACCTCGACGATGGGTACGGGGAATTTCCCGGAACGAACTATCTGGAAATCACCGAATATGCGGAAAAATTCTCAAAACCGTCGGTACCCATATCAATCGAAGGCGTAACCGTTTATTTCACGCAATATCAGGCAGAAGAATTGCTAGACCAGCTTGCAAGCATAAAGGTGGCACTCTGCAAGAGCGAGAACGGATTGCCCGGTGAACAAATCGACTTTGCTTCGTGGGACGCTTTCGAACTCGATATGCCACAAGGCAACACACTCGTAGGCACCGACTTCGAGTTCTCGAAACCAGCGACAATCGACGATGAATTTTTCATCGTGGTAAGCGGCATACCGGAAAAGAACGAGACCTGCACAATATCGTTCGCCACCGCCGTTTTCCGCGGGCAAGGCAATACAGCATATTTCAAACAACGCGGCGAATGGAAAGCGGCAAGCGACTATTTCCCGGCAGGCAGCAACCACACGTCATACGCCATCATGCCCTACATTGCCCACCATGTGATGGGTCCGCTGTCGGACGCAGAAATTACCGTAGGACCGCAAGCAGGAGAAGCAACGTTCGAGATATTCTCGTATTTCGGATACCAGACACCGATAGAATGCGATGCCGACTGGTGCCGCGTGACGAGCGAGCCTAACGGTTTGACTGTGGACAATATCGTGGTGGCTTACGATGAACTTCCGGAAGGCGTTGCAAGCCGCACGGCAACGCTGACGCTCACCGACGGAGCAAGCTCAATCACGCTGAAACTCACCCAAGACCGAATATCGTCAGTGACCGCAATTGAGGAGCAAGCAGCGAAAGTCTATCCCACAATATTTGATTCGTGTCTCAATATAGTATTGCCTGACGATGCGCAATCTGTAGAAATAATAGGAATTGCCGGAAACAGCGTGTACAAAACCACGACTGACGGACAGCAGACGCTCACAGTCGACGGCTCGCAGCTCGCTCCGGGCGCATATATTATTAGAATCGGCACTACATCCAAACCTGTAATGCTTAAAGCGATAAAACGCTGAAACCCTCAAAAAACAACAGATGCGCCGCTGTGTTGAACAACGGCGCATCTTTATTTTGCCCTCTTTAAATATACTTGGCTACAGCTGTGTCGAGTTCGTTTATGTCGATGACACGCTCCGACAATTCTCCATTACGGTTGATTATGAATATGGCCGGAAGAGAACCTACATTGTAGCGCAACAAATTAGAAGACTGCGCTCCGGCCGGATCGTAAACCGTAATCCACGGCAAACTCTTGGCAGCCGATTTCCAGTTGAATTCATTTGCGTCATAGCAAATCTGGTAAATCTGGAATCCCTTGGAAGAATACTTGCGGTAAAGCTCCGCCAGACGCGCGTTCAAGGCCGGAGACTCGTCGGCAAGATATGTCGTGAAATTCAAAATAAGCACATTGCCCTTCGACGCCTCGTCGCTCAACTTGCGCGTCTTTCCGTTACGGTCGATAAGAGTAATATCGATTATCTGCGACTCGTTGACATAGAATGTATCGGTAGGCGCGACAGGACGCACAGTGTTGCGGCGGCCGGCAAAGAACATATTTTTAAGCAGCTCCGTCCGCGGGTCGTTGGGCTTCTGCGTATCGTAGGCGTTTGCCACCGCACCGAGTATACGCACGTCCTCCTTGTCGGTTATCGAATAAAGCGGACGGTTGCCTATTATTTTATTCACCGTGTAATAAGCCACTATGCTCGAAGGATCTTCCAGAATCATCTCTGCGAACTCCAATTTGGCAGCCTTGAAAGCCGTATCGCCGAAAGGCAGGCGCGCCAACTGGTGGGAAATGCTGTCGACTTTCATCATCCACACCGCGTTTGCCGTGCCTCCAAGCCTGTAGCCCGAGTCAAAAGCCGCAGTGTCGGTCTCGATAGTCACTTTGTCAATGCTGTCGATAGGGAAATAAATATACCGGCCCTTACGGTCAAGGCGGAATATTTCAGGATACGACGGAGCTTCTTCCGCAAAAGAGAAATCGCCGTTACCATCGGTCTTTACCGAATCTATCACTATCCACCGGCCGCTAAGCGAACGCTCCAGCAGCAAAGTCTCGTTCGCGCCGTTCTCAACCGTTCCGCTCACCTTAAATTCGTTTCCGCCACCACAAGAAGACAGCAAAGCGGAAATTATCACAATCGAAAATAATATCTTTTTCATCATAATAAATTTTGCACAAAGTTACATTTTATTCCTTAAAACTACCACCTTGCCGTCTTTTTCATATTCCGGCGGCAATACATATTCTTGCTTCACCCCCATTTTTACAGTAACTTTGCGTTCGGAAAAAAGAAGTGCAATGGCTCAACGCAGACGCAAACGACCATCATACAAAAGAAAAAATAAAAACAGCCGGAAAAAACTGCTGGCAAGCATTATCATCGCCATTACAGCAATAGCCGGGGCTTACAACTACCGCACAGAACTGAAATCGGCAGTAAGCGATGTGCTGCACCCGATGGAATATGCCGTCAACGAAGACAGCAGCGACAAGCTGACACTTGTCAAATCGCCCGATACAATGCCGGGGCAACTGGTGGAATACAAGGGATTTACCGTATCGTTCAACCCTGAACTGCGCATACCTAACTACGTGGCTTACGAATTGACACGCGGCGAAACCGGAGGCGACGTGGCACGGGCCGGCTCATTCGACCGCGACACGGATGTGGAGGGCTGTCCCGAGCCTTCCGATTATACACGTTCGGGCTACGACCGCGGGCATATGGCTCCCCCCCCGCTGACATGAAATGGGACTACGACGCGATGCACGCATCGTTCTATATGACAAATATCTGCCCGCAAAACCACTCATTGAACAGCGGCGGATGGAAACGTCTGGAAGAAAAGATCCGCGACTGGGCAGAACGCGACAGCGCGTTAGTCGTAATTACAGGCCCTATCGTAGAACCCGGACATGACCGTCTCAAGAGCGGAGTAGCCGTACCACAAAAGTTCTTCAAAGCAGTATTATCCCCTTATACAAAACCAATCAGGGGCATAGCGTTCATCTATAAGAATGCAGGCGGGCAAAAGGTAATAGAACAGCAAATGGTGAGCATCGACAGCGTAGAATCGGCCACAGGACTCGACCTGTTCTACGAACTGCCCGACGAAATCGAAGACAGAATAGAAAAATCAAGCGACTACAACGAATGGAACAACTAAGCAAGACATACGGAGAAGACACGATATGTGCAATATCCACCCCTGCCGGAACCGGAGGAATAGCTGTCATACGAATAAGCGGGAGCAAGGCGATAGAAACGGTGATGAAATCGTGGCGCGGTGCCGATTTGCGGAAAGCGGCGACACACACGGCGCATTTCGGAACGATTGTCTATCCCGATGGGGAAACGCTCGACGAGGTTGTCGCCACCGTTTTCCGCTGCCCGCATTCATTCACCGGCGAAGATACCGTAGAACTGTCGTGCCACGGCTCGCAATGGATACAAAGCCAACTTGTAGCACAGATGATTGGCAACGGTTGCCGTGCAGCGGAAGGTGGTGAATTCACACGACGCGCATTTATGAACGGAAAAATCGACCTTTCGCAGGCAGAAGCCATTGCCGACGTGATAGCCTCGTCGTCGCGGGCTTCCCACCGCATTGCCGTCAGCCAGATGCGTGGCGGATTCAGCGCGATGCTCGCCGGGCTGCGCGAGCAGTTGCTCGAATTCGTGTCGCTGATGGAACTTGAGCTTGATTTCAGCGAAGAGGATGTGGAATTTGCAGACCGCACACGGCTGATAGACCTTGCAAAGCATATCGACAGTGTGATTACCAATCTCGCAGACTCGTTCTCCGTGGGGAACGCCATAAAGAACGGCGTTCCGGTTGCCATCGTTGGAGAAACCAACGCCGGCAAATCCACATTGCTCAACCGGCTGCTGCATGACGACAAAGCCATCGTGAGCGACATACGCGGCACCACACGCGACGCAATAGAGGACACAATCAACCTCGGAGGCATCACTTTCCGCTTCATCGACACCGCCGGAATACGCGACACATCCGACAAGATAGAATCTATCGGAATAGACCGCACATTCCAGAAAATCGACAATGCGGCAATCATTCTCTGGATGATTGACGGCACACAAGCCACAGGCAATATCCGCGAAACCGCGGAAAAAATAATGCCGCACTGCCAAGGAAAGCAGCTAATAGCCGTAATCAACAAATCGGACAAACTCGATAACAACACCATACAGGCAATCCAATCGGAAATCTCAAACATATCCGACGGAATATGCGCAATAACCATATCCGCCAAAAACGACATTGCCGTTGACCGCCTCGAACAAATGCTCGTGGAATCGGCCGGAATACCGGAAAACGACCCTAACGCAGTAGTCGTGACCAACGCCCGCCACTACGATGCCCTATGCCATGCACAGGAAGCCATACGCCGTGCCATCGACGGACTACAGTCCGGACTGTCGGGCGACTTCGTGTCGCAGGACATCCGCGAATGCATGCACTACCTCGGCGAAATCACCGGCGAAATCACCACCCACGAAATCCTTGGCTCCATCTTCTCCCGCTTCTGCATCGGCAAATAAATACTTGATTATCAAATAGTTAAATCGATTAAAATCGATTAGTATGGCGCTCTTTACGGGCGCCTTTTTTGTTGCTCAAGTATCGTTGATAATCGTTGCTAAGCCTTTTTACGCCATTTTTTGTACCTCCTGTGTACCTCACCACGAAAATCCGTGGATTATCGTTGGCAAGGTCGTGGAGAACTTTTACGCCATTTTACGGGATTTTACGGAGTTATACAAAAATATTGGAGAAATAAGGAGAAATAACATGAGTAGCAACATTGAAATCAGACGAATCTGTGCGTGGTGCAAGCAAGAATTCATTGCGCATAAAACAACTACAACCTGTTGTTCGCACAGATGTGCAAACCTTCTGTATAAACAGAAGAAACGTGAGGCTTCTATTAAGGCTAACAACCAAATTGTCGAAAAAGTCATCAAGGAGAAGCCGATTGCAAAAATCAGAGACAAGCCTATTCTTACTATCACAGAAGCTGCCACATACATTGGAGTAACCCGACCCACTCTTTATGGCTATCTGAAAAGGGGTGAACTTAAAGCCATCCGACTTGGATATAAATTTCTATTGAAAAAAGAAGATATTGATAACTTATTCAATAAGTCTATAGAATTTAAGATTCCGGTCAGAGACAAACCTTCCATTAATGATTTCTATACCACCGCTGAAGTTAAGGAAAAGTATGGCGTAAAGGATTCCTGGATATTTCACATCGCTAAGGAACATAATATTCCACGAACATTTCACCGTGGGAAAACCTATTGGAGCAAAAAGCATATTGATGACTACTTTGCAAAGAAAGCTCCCGATCCTGAAATCAAGGAATGGTACAGCACACAAGACATGCAGGAGAAGTTCGGCATGACACTAACGGCCATTTATTCTTTTGTATCAAAGAATGCCATTCCCAAAAAGAAAGTCGGCATCATGGTGTATTATTCCAAAAAGCATGTGGACATTGCCAAAGGTCTAATGGCCCCAGAAGAGCCCAAATACTACACTATTGCGGAAGCGATGGAGCGATTCAATCTGACACGAGATAAACTCTACCATTATGTGAAATACCATAATATTCCCCGTATCAAGGTCGGTAAATATACCAAGATTCTGCGGGCAGAGCTGGACAAGTTCTTTGAGCCTCCAAAGATAGAATGAGGCAAAAGTTATTTTCCGGTGATAAATACCACCATTAGAACACCTATTTTATTTGCAACAAAAACAAGTATTAATCAAAAAACAATATAGCTATGACACTTACATGCACCAACGTAACTTTGAGACAAAAACCATTGCGTAACGATCGCATATCTCTTTATCTGGATTATTATCCGGCCATCCGCAATCCTTATACGATGAAGATGAGTCGCCGGGAATTCCTCGGCATCTACATCTATGCCAAGCCCAAGAACGAGCAGCAAAGAATGTTCAATCAGGATATGCTGAACAAGGCAGAGGCAATCCGCTGTATCCGTGTCCAGTCGCTTATCAATGAAGAATTCGGGTTCCTGGACAAGAACAAGCAAAAGGTAGATTTCCTCGCCTACTTCCGGACTAAGGCACGGGAAAAGTATGAGAAATGGGATTGTGTTTACAACCACTTCGAGAAATTTGTCGGCGGCAAATGCACCTTTGGTGATGTCACCGTAGAACTGTGCGAGAAGTTCAGGGATTACTTGCTCAAATGCAAACAGATCAATCATCCCAATGCTTATATCTCACGAAATTCGGCGGCCGGCTATTATTCTACCTTCCGTGCCCTGTTGAAAATAGCCTATAAAGAAAAGATGTTGCGCGAGAACTTGAACGACTTTCTGGAAAAGATAGAATGGAAAGAGGTCAAGAAAGAGTATCTGACACTTGATGAAGTCAAGAAACTGGCCGCTACACCCTGCAAAATTCCAGTCTTGAAACAGGCCTCCCTGTTTGCCTGCATGACCGGCCTCCGTATTAGTGATATTCTGAAGTTGGACTGGTGTGATTTTGAAGTCGGCCCAGACCAAGGCTATTACATTCGTATCTGTACCGAGAAAACGGAAACCGAGGCAACCCTCCCCATCAGTCATGAGGCACTGGAGTTGTGTGGCGAATGGGGCACCGGAAAAGTTTTCAAAGGCTTAACACGATCCATGACTCATCATCCTTTGAAACAGTGGATTGCCGAAGCCGGAATCAGAAAACACATAACCTTCCACTGCTTTCGTCATTCATACGCCGTCATCCAAATCTCTTTAGGTACAGATATTTACACAGTATCGAAGATGTTGACGCATAAGAATGTCACCACCACTCAAATCTATGCTGATTTGGTAAATTCTAAGAAACGCGAAACGGCGAACAAGATTTCGCTGAAATAAATAAAGTTGAAGTATTATATTAAAAAGTGTGTCTTTGAAGTTTGCATATTCTTCATTTGACACACTTAAATAAATTTCTACTTCTAACGAAAATACTCTAAATAGCTATATATACTATCTGATGTCTTATCTAATTTATACTTTCTTTATTAAGAAACCTATTTGAAAGTACATCCATTAGTATAACAAATCATTCCTTAAATGGAAGTTCATAATCTTTAGCATACTCTTCATCAATGTAACTACTTCCTCCAATAATCATTGATGGCTTATTTGTCTTTATCTTTTTTACTAGATTTTCATTTAAGAATTGCCCAAACACATCAAGTTCATCATGGAAGGTAATATGATTTGTGTTAATATTATGCAAGTTCAGATAAGATAAGAATTCATCTTCAGATTCAATAAAGTCAGGCACAACCATCAAATCAAATAGCGAAACGATCCACGTATCTCGAAATCTATCCTCCAATAAACCTGCTTGAACAAGAACATCCATATGACCGAGTAATGTAGAATAATGTTGGAAAGTTACAGCTATTTTATATGTAGGTTTTGTCTTATCAACTGTTATTTTACCATTATGAATCCCAAATTCCGAATTTTCTGAATCATTGATAAAATCTACAGCTCTACTACATTGTCTGCACGCCTCTGTCACAGATGCTTTAAACTTTGTCTTTGCACCTTCCAAGCCAACTCTATCCTTATATGAAAGTTCATGCGCCTTAACTTCGATTATGTAGTTAGCTTTGTCTGAAATACCTAGAATATCAAGTTCTGTTTTTTTTCCTAAGTCCATGTTCGATAATTGTATAATGTACGGAAGGATAAAATATCACATTAGGCAGAAATGATTCCATAACAGCTTTTACCTTCCTTTCTATATAATTATCCCTACTAATATCACTTGAATTTTGTTGAAAATTCTTCTGATAGTAAACCGCATTACGTTTCATTAGTTTCTCTGCGATAAGAAATAAATTTCTATGAGGAATCATAGGGGTAAAACAATAATATTTCTCATTGTCTTTTATGAACGGTTTTTCAAAAATGCTTGGTCCATTCATGATGTTACCCTTGAATTCTCCTTCTGCAATAAAACGCGCATTATCACCAAATTTCATTGACAAAGAATTTAGAATTTTTGATTCTATGTCATTTTGAGGATAAATCCAAAATATTTTATTAGATTGTGTATAATCATCTGGCGCATATAGAAGAAATTGCATGCCATCTTCCGTGTGTGGTACATCGGGATTTGCCTCAAAAAAATCTCCAAACAAACCTTTCGAGTAATCTCGCGTACTATTTAGATTAATATTTCCATCAACCGAACCGTATGTTTTCTCCTCCCATTTAATCCAACGTTCATGCATCTTCTTTGCGCCATAAATATTATTCTGATCTGCAATTTTACAGATAACACGATTTTCTAAATCCATAATGAAATCAAATAGGTTCTCCACACTATATCCGTATTCTTGTTGATAAAAAGCTGTATGAGGGTAAAACATTTCCTTAAATACCTCATATACATGAGTTTGATATCCGTCACCTCTAACAGCAATGGTTTCCATATGAATTATCCAATCTATAGATTGCATTGGATCTTTAACCAACGGCATATCCAAGTGAAGATATATCATAAAAAGAGTTTCCAATCTATTTTTTAAATCACTAACAACTTCATTTGTTGGTTGTTCCTTGCCTTCATTTAGCATAGAAAGCCCAAAATTCATAGTATATTCTGCAATAACTTCTGCATGTTCATCAAGTTCCATCTTAGAATTACTCAAATGGGCAATAAAACTCTTCTCTGGATTTGGTAAATTGTCTAATAGATATAATCCTATACTTCCTAAAAGTTGTATTGTGTCATACTTTCTAAAATAATCAATTATGACATCAATTTGTTCTCTCAAAGCTGCATTGACAGTTTCTGTATCCTTAAAAAAGTCAAACATTCTTTTACCTATCATGCGCATTTGTTTCTCCAATAAATTTGATTTGTTAGTAGATGATAAGACTACGTTTCTTTTGACTTTTGGTCTTGGTTGTTGCCTTCGCTTCTTTGTATGTTTTTTCTTTTTTTTCATAGGCTCTTATTTTATTATCAAACGATTCATTTAGAAGATAATAAATTAATACAAGAATTCTATTTACCTATCATGGCTTATGATTATGTTACCACAATTCAGAAATAAAAATACGAATTTAGCACCAAAAAAAGAATAAAAATAAAAGAATGTACTGACTTTTAATATTGAAGTGATTTAAACTTTTTGTTTTCGTGAAATTTTCTTCAGTAACAAGACTGCA
>URQP01000070.1 GCA_900550025.1 uncultured Porphyromonadaceae bacterium
AAAACCGTTGTACTGCGAGGTACCCGGGGTTCGAATCCCTGTCTCTCCGCAATAAAGGGTGTAAATCAAGCATTTGCGAGATTTACACCCTTTTTTACACCCAAGAATGTAAAATTGGGTGTTTTTGTATTTTTTAAGATTCTTCAAAAGAATGTCAATTACAAAGCGATTGGTATTTCTATGGACTGGCAGAATGAACCTTTATGACGAAAAATATAGTTATTCAAAAAAATAAATATCTTAAATATGGAATTCATTTGCCAAATATGAAATTTCTATTCATATATTCCTCTTTTGTAATTCATTAGATATTGGGTAAAAGTCTTGCCTGTTTCTTTTTTGAAAAAACGCATGAGGTGACTGGGGTCGGAAAAGTGGAACTCGTCTGCCAGTTGGCTCACATTCAGATTGGAGAACAGTAGCTCATTTTTCAGCTCTTCCAAAAGACGTTGCTTGAGTAAGTGAATGGCTGATACACCAAATTGCGCCATGACAGAATTATTCAAGGTGATACGACTTACCCGAAGCATATCAGCATATTCTTGAACGCGCTGTGTCGTTCGGATATGTTTTTCGAGTAAGTCCTTGAATTTGAATGCGTAATTGTTTTTTGGCACTTCGACAGGTAGACGATAAGTTTGAGCGTATGCCCGGTTGATAATTACCAGTAGATAATAAAGCACTGACACAATGAGGTTGTAAGTGTCTACCACAGGATGTTGTAGTTCTTGTTTTATCTTTTTTAAGAGGCGCATATATTCCGTCAGCTCCTCCGGCTCGGCAAACAAGTAGGGCGGTGTATCAGTCTGATAATAATACAACAGCCGATATACGAAGAACTTGTCAGCAATGAACGTGCGCATAAAGTCTTCGCGGAAAATAAGAAAAGTGTAATCTAGTTCTACCTCGTTCACGTGCCATTCCTGTTGCTGGTGCGGCGACAAAAGCAGCACCATACCATCCCGTAACTCCACTTTTCGGAAGTTCAGCAACAAATATCCATTGGCACGACGAAAGAAATAGAAGCTGAAAAAATCTGTCTTAAACGCCTTATGCTCGGTCAAGACACCACAGATGTCCTTGCTTTCGCCTGTGTTAATGTAGAAGTCTACGCCACATTGCGTTTTATTGAACGGAACGCTTACAAGTCTTTCGGGATTGATTATAGCTTTCATCACTCTTGTTTTTTGCTTTCTGCAAATATACATCATTCTTTTATCAAAATGGCATATATTCCTGTTTTTAAGGCATAGAGACATTGGGATATCCTTTCGAATTTTGTACCCGAAAAATAATACAAAACATAACATCATGAACGAAAAAGCAATTATTCGGTTGGTACGCAGTGCCACCTTGAAAATCAACTATGCAGGACATACCATTCTTATTGACCCCGTATTTGCCGACAAAGGAACCCTGCAATCAGCTCTCGGTGTATATAAGAATCCGAGGGTACATCTCGTAATGCCTATTAGCGACATTACTGAAGGTGTTGATATGGTACTGCTCACCCACAACCACATCGACCATTACGAACCAAGTGTAAAGCAGCATTTGCCGAAAGATATTCCTTTCTACACCCAGCCACAAGATAAGGCCGCCATCCTGAAAGATGGTTTCTCAAATGTAGAAACGATTGAAGAGAGCATAACCTTAGGTCATCTGACCATCCACCGTGCTATTGGCCATCACGGTTTCGGTCAGATAGGCCAGATGATGGGACCTGTTTCGGGCTATGTGCTGATGTCCGAAGGGCTTCCGACTATTTATATCATGGGCGATTGCAAATGGGAAGAATGTACTCTTGCTACCGTGGAAAAGTATCGTCCTAATTATATTGTGGTGAACAGTGGCGGTGCGGTATTCCCCGAATTCTCTAAGACGGACGGTTGTATCATCCCCAATGAACAGGAAGTAATGGCGATGCTTGACACACTCCCCCCACACATCAAGCTGATTACCGTACACATGGATGCCATCGATCATTGCCAGACCACCCGTGCCATCCTTCGCAACGAAGCTCGCCATCACGGGACGGATATGAGCCGACTGATTATACCGGAAGACGGAGAAAGCATAACACTTAAATAACTGTATAAACAATCATTTCAAAATATTAGAAAGATGAAAAAGATTAGGAAAATCGCGGTAGAACAGAATTTCGCCGCGATCAGTGTCGGTAAGTTGAATGAACTGAATGAATACGAACTTCAGCTTGGCCCGGATGTGAAAATTCCCGGAAAAGTATTCTGCAGCACCGCTCTCGGAACTACGGGAAGCGAGTTTTCTTTCCAGTCATTCGCCCCGGGTACAGAAACCGGATTTCTGCATAGTCACAAGAGTCATGAGGAACTTTATTTTTTCCTCTCCGGTAAAGGTGAATTTCAAGTAGACGGAACAGTGTTCCCAGTGGAAGAAGGTAGCGTTGTCAGGGTATCTCCTGCAGGAAAACGAAGTGTCCGTAACAACGGAACGACTCCGCTCCTCATGCTCTGCATACAATATTGCAGCAATACATTCTCACAGGAGGATGCCACTGACGGAATCATACTGAAAGAACCGGTAAAATGGAAAGTCTCTCCGAAATGATTCTAAAAAGGAACTCTAAGCAGATGACTATCTGTATAAAATCCCTGATAAAGAATATGAACATAGTGGTAGGCTGCTCCATCGGGTGCAGCTACTGCTATGCCCGTAACAACTGCCGCCGCTTCCATATTACGGACGACTTCTCCGTACCGGAATATATGGTGCGAAAGCTGCGTATCATCGACACGCCCAAGCCTCACGTATGGCTGATGACCGGAATGAGCGATTTCTCCGATTGGAAGCCTGAATGGAATGCGGAAATATTCAGACGAATGAAAAGCAATCCGCAACACGCTTATATATTCCTTACGAAATGTCCGGACAAGATCAGTTTCTCTACAGATGACGAGAATGTATGGATGGGCGTGACCGTCACGCGCAATTCCGAAAAAAAGCGGCTAGACGATTTGAAAAGAAATATCAAGGCCAAGCACTACCATGTCACTTTCGAACCTATTTTCGATGAAATCGGCGATATAGATTTCGAGGGTATCGACTGGATTGTCATAGGTACGGAGACCGGACATCGGAAAGGCAAAGTGGATTCCCGTCCCGAATGGGTGCTTCACATTGCCGACCAAGCCCAAACACAGGGCGTCCCCGTGTTTATGAAAGAGGATTTGCTGCCTATAATGGGCGAAGAAAGGATGATTCAGGAACTGCCGGAACAATTTACAAAACGCTTACAATGAATACCGAAATAATCAAAGAAATAGACGTACAGAGCGTTATGACCAAATCCTCACTGCCGGTCGGAGGATATTCGGTCAACCCTTACGTGGGCTGCCCCCACGCCTGTAAGTATTGCTACGCATCGTTTATGAAACGATTCACCGGGCATACAGAACCGTGGGGTGCATTTCTGGACGTGAAGAACTGGAAACCGATAGCCAATCCGCACAAATATGACGGAGAGCGCATTGTGATAGGTTCCGTGACGGATGGTTACAACCCGTATGAGGAGCAATTTTGCCGTACCCACAGGCTGCTCGAAGAGCTGCGTGGGAGCAACGCCGAGATTATGATATGCACTAAGTCCGACCTTGTCCTGCGCGACCTCGACCTGTTGAAGCGTTTTCCCAAAGTAACGGTGTCATGGTCGGTCAATACGCTTGACGAGCGTTTTCGTACGGATATGGACAATGCCGTGAGCATAGAACGTCGTCTGAACGCAATGCGTCAGGTCTATGAGGCGGGCATCCGTACCGTGTGTTTTGTATCGCCCATATTCCCCGGAATAACCGATATGAAGGCGATTATCGAGAAAGTGAAAGGATATGCCGATTTGATATGGCTCGAAAACCTGAATCTGCGCGGGCAGTTCAAGGGAGGGATAATGACGTATATCCGTGAGAAGCATCCCGACCTCTTTCCGTTATACGAAGAAATATACAACAAAAAGAGGCTTGATTACTGGCAGGCATTGGAACAGGACATTTCCCAATACGCCAAGGCACAGGGGTTTCCATATAGAATAAATGATTTGCCTTACGGGCGCTCGGAAAAAGGCAAGCCGGTTATCGTAAATTATTTCTACCACGAAAAGATACGATTGACTAAATGAGGGAAAGATATTGACAATATGGTATATTAATAGTGAATAAGATATTCTTTTATTGCTTATTTTACTTTAGAATAGTTAGACAACTTAGATTTTGTACTATATATTACGATAGAAGTACAATCCATGATGAATTGTACTTCTCTATATTACATCCTGAATCCTCTGGATTTTTGTTCTTTCTGCACTGAGTTACGCAGATGCTGCTGTAACTTCTCCCATTGTTCCTTGAACCATTCGCTGATTGGCTGTCTGTTTATGGTCAGTACCAGTTTGGTGTCATCGGTTGGATTCTTTTCTACTTTGAAAATATCATTCTTGATGCCAAACTTCCGTCTGTGTTCTTCGGAATAAATCCTGCCATTACATTTGATGGCTTCTTTCTTTGTCAGAAGGCTCTCTATCATTTCTTTGGTAAAGCCGATGGCAGCGCACAACTTTTCCGTTCTCAACATCTCCCTGAGCATCGGAAACCACTTGAAAGCCTTTTCAAGCAAGGTATTCAGCCGTGATATTTCCTTGTCTTTGGCTTCAAGTTCCTGCCTCTCCGCAATAATCTTTAAAACAAAGGTAAAGGGCTGACACCCGATTCTGCAAGCGTAGAATCGGGTGTTTTTGTGTTCTGGCAGGAATCTGCTTTCCATTCCCCAAACCGCACACCGTTTGTGTGGAGTTGCAGTTAACGTTCTCTATGGCTGATTTCTTGCAGGTGTGTTTTGGGTTTGTTGTCGCAATTGATTAATTTTGTGATATGAACAAAAAACTATCAAAGCGATGACTATATTGAAACCTAATGTGCCGGTGGCGCTTTGCAGCGACCATGCCGGGTTTGCGACTAAACAAGCGGTAATCAAGTATTTTGAGACGCAAGGCATACCTTACAAGGATTTCGGGACTTATTCCACAGAAAGCTGCGATTATCCTGATTTTGCGCATCCTTGTGCAGAGGCCGTGGAGAAAGGAGAATGCTATCCGGGGATTGCTGTGTGTGGCAGCGGAGAAGGCATAAGCATGACGCTCAACAAGCATCAGGGGATACGCGCGGCTCTTTGCTGGATTCCTGAGATTGCCGCATTGTCGCGCCAGCACAACGATGCCAACGTGCTTGCCATGCCCGGCCGGTTCGTGAGCGATGACGAGGCGATAGAGATGGTAAAGACGTTCTTGTCGACTGCCTACGAGGGAGGCCGGCACCAGCGTCGCATCGACAAAATCCCGGTGCGCAAGTGTTGAGTGTAGAGGGATTAGTGTTGAGAGTTTTTGGATATATAAAAAATCGCCGCTGAATAAGCGGCGATTCTGTTTTTGAATGTCGGACTTTGTGTCCGTGTGTTTTGCGTTCTATTATTTATTGTAAGCCACTGTCAGGCGTGCGCGGCCTTTTGCGCGGCGGCGTGCCAATACTTTGCGGCCGTTGGCAGTTGACATTCTCTCACGGAAACCGTGCTTGTTAGCTCTTTTTCTGTTTGAAGGTTGATAAGTTCTTTTCATCTTGCTTTATATTTTTTCGTTATTATTCTGATTTTCGGACTGCAAAATTAGTCACATTTTTAGAAAAATCAAAAGATTAGCCGTTTTTTTAATTTGAGCGCCGATTTATCGCAGGCGGTCGGCGGCGTGAATCAGCCTGTCGTCGTGGATTATCCTGTTTTTTGCGAGAAATGTGCAAATTAATGCGAATGCCGGGAGCAGCGATGCCAACTGCCATCTTGCTATTTCGATGCCTGCGGTGAAATTTGCGCATACTGCTATCGTGATATATGCCGCTATTATGAGCAGCATATTGATAGAGCAAAGGCTCTTCTGAAGTTTCAGGTTCTTGTATTTGAAGATGGTTATCAGAGATAGCAGCGCCGACAGCGCGAGAAGTATGAAATAAGCGTATCCGCCGGGCATGGCAGCCGATTCCAGCGATTGTAGGTCTACCGGGAGTACGCTCTTGTCCAGCCTTACGATGTCGAACACCGGCATGAATGTTGCCAAGCCGAGGGCTATGGCGGCGATTAACAGATATACGGATTGCCAACGTTGTAGTACCATAGTTTTTCTTTTTTGCGTTGCAAAATTAATACATCCCCGCCTTTTTGCAAATTATTTTTCCAACAGGGAAGGGTGGATAGTGGCACAATATTTGTAAAGATTTTGCTATATTCGCATAATTTTCAACAAGGATTGGCTTATGGATTATAATACTATAGAGCGTTCGAGAAAAAATATCGCCGCACTTCTCGACGGCGGTCGCGTGAAGGAGGCGATAGACGGATTGCGCGCGTTGGCGCGCGAGGCTGCCAACGGTTCCATCATCGACGGTATAGATGCTGTCGAGCAGTCGTACCGTTATATGCTCCAGTATGCCGCCGATGGCGTTTCCGACCCGGAACGCGGCAAGATTTACGACGATATTGTAGTCAAGCTCAAGGAAATTGTGGACGTAGTGGTCAACGAGCTTGTGGCGAAGACTTCGCCGAAGTTGTATTACAGTACGTTGAGGGTGGAACGGATGCGCCCGGAATCCCTCGATACGCTTGTCAGCCGCTATTCCGACGCCTTGGAGGCGGAGCGGGCATACGCTGAATTGCCGGAGGCAGAGTGTGATGCCGAGCGTCTTGCGGCGTTGAGGGAGGCAAAGGAAAATGTTGCCAACGCCATTTTCAAAAAGGTGTGGACGGCGTATCCTGTGATGCGGCCGGGTGTCGATTCGCTGCGTGCCCTCGTTTCCAATCAGGGATTGCCTGAGACTTTGAGGCAGCAGGCGGTATCGGCCGTGATGATGAACCTGTTGGAGCATTACAGCGAGCTTTTGCTTTTGGTGCTTGTCGATTTGTATTTGGCAGACAGGGGGCGTTTGGGGTTGAAAGCGTTGTGCTGTGCTTTGATTGTGATGTATAAATACCGTGGAATGATAAGCCGTTCCCGCGAGTTGCAATTGCGCCTGTCGGGACTTGCCGACGATTCTCGGGCGTGTGCCGACATTATGATGATTTTTTTGCAGTTTATCCGTTCACGCACAACTGAGCGCATAACAAAGAAAGTCCAGACCGAACTTGTGTCGGAGCTGATGAAATTGAAGCCGGAGTTGCGCAATAAGCTGCAAGGGATTGACGCGGAGGATGATCCGGAGGCTATCGCCGCCAATCCTGATTGGCAGGAGATGCTCGACAAGTCGGGGATAACAGCCAAGATGTTGGAATTAAACAAGATGCAGATGGAGGGCGGCGATGTGTTTTTGAGTTCGTTTGCCCGGCTGAAGTCGTTCCCGTTTTTTTATGACATAGCCAATTGGTTCGTCCCTTTCACGATGGACAGTTCGGTAGTGACCCGCGTGTTGAAAAGCTCCAAAGGAAAGCTGATGGAGATGGTGGACCATAGCGGGGTGTTCTGTGACAATGATAAATATTCCTTTGTCCTGTCGTTGTCAGGTTTGCCTGAAGACAGAAGAGTGGTGATGCTCGGGCAGTTCGACGAGCAGAGCGGCGCTATGGCCGAGATGGCAAAGGCGGAATTGCCCGAGCCGGAAAAGGAGAGGGAAAACACAGTGAACAAATTCGTGCAGAATCTCTACCGCTTTTTCAATTTGTTTTCGCGCAGGGCGGAATTCTATAATCCGTTTGCAGGAACTTTGAATCTTATAGAAGTGCCTTTTGTCAGCGGAATTTTGTCGGACACCGCAAATCTGGAGCTTGTCGCGGAATTTTACTTCAAGCAGGAGCTGTATGCCGATGCGGCCAGCTTGTTCGTAAAGTTGCGGGAGATTAAGGACGCGGATGCCGGTCTTTATCAGAAGCTGGGTTTCTGCTATGAGCGGATGAAGGACTATCGGAAGGCGGTTGAGAATTACGAGAAGGTGGATTTGATAAAGCCCGACGATGTGTGGACGCTTAAGCGTATGGCTTCGTGCCGCCGTGCGACGGGTGATGTTGAAGGTGCGTTGGACTGCTATAAGCGTTTGGAAGTGTTGCAGCCCGACAACATATCTGTTGCCAACAGCATAGGAAATTGCCATTTGGAGCTTGGCGACGTAAAGGAAGCTTTGAAATATTATTTCAAGGTGGATTATCTTTCCGGCAATAGCGTGAAGACCATGCGTCCGATTGCTTGGTGCTCGTTTCTCGACGGCAATTATTCCCAAAGCATTGAATACTATGACAAGATATTGGCATTGAAGCCTTCTGCCAGCGATTATATCAACCGTGCGCATGTGCTTCTTTCCTCAGGCCGGGTCAAAGAGGCTGTCGAGGGCTATGGGCGCGCCGCGTCAATGTCGGGCGTAGGCAAGGTGTCGGAGACGATGGAAGCCGATATGGAATATCTGCTTGCCGCAGGCGTTGACAGAATGCTTATTTGCTTGATTCTTGACAAGTTGCGTTATGATAACCGATCGTGACAGCTCTGTTTTATCGGCAGAAATGCGAATTTATCGGCAGTGGACTTGTCTGATTTTGCCGAAATATCGGCAGTGAACAACGTTTATTTATGATTTTTTAACTGGGGGGAGGAGCGCTTTTTTATGTAATTTTGCGGTGCAAATCAGGGTTCTGTGTCCTGAAAGGAGATTACATTGCCTTGGCAATTCGGTGTGTCCTGCGTGGCACGGCTGAAAGCAATGGGACGGCTCTTCTCCTTGAACGTGAAAACTTAAATTAGTATCAGTCTGCGTCCCGTCTTGCAGGATGGATTGAGCGAAGCCGGAAGTGGTTTCAGGAGGTTTGTTATGCGGACGGAATATCAAGAAAAATTACATTGTTCTTGTTGTTTGTTACGGTTCTACATCGGTTGGAGCCGCGCTTCGTCGTGCCGGTATGCCGGCAGGCTTCGCATTCTGTTGTAATCGTGTTTAGTGGAAATGAAATCATAAAAATATAACGTTATGAGATTTGATATTCTATTTAAGCCAATCGTGTTGGCGGTGATGTTGTCGGCCGCTTTTGAGTCGCAGGCCTACGATTTTATAGAGGACGGCATTTATTATAATATTGTTGACGGTGGATGCGAGGTGACGGAATCGCAGGGTACATTCTTCTATTCGGGCGATATTGTCATTCCGATGGTTGCCAATGGTTATACCGTTGTCGGCATAGGCGACGGGGCATTTGCGGGTTGCGGCGGATTGAAAACGCTCTTAATGCCACCGACACTCTCATATATAGGTGAGAGGGCTTTTGCCCGTTGCGGACTTCCGTCGATAGAATGGCCGGCGGGCGTGTCTGAAATTAGCAAAGGGACTTTTTCCGGATGCTATAATCTCAAATCAGTTACTTTTAGCGGACGCGTCAGGGAAATAGGCGAGTCGGCTTTTGAGAATTGCACTGCTTTGACCTCAATAGAGCTTCCGGAGAGTGTTACTGCGATAGGTGAGAGGGCTTTTGCCGGCTCCGGCCTGACTTCTATAATCCTGCCTTACAGGATTCTGACAATAAGTGAATCAACATTTGCAGGATGCTCCGATTTGTCGTCGGTTACGTTTGACGGCGATTTGGAGTCTGTCGGTTACGGAGCATTCAAGGAGACAGACTTGGTTTCTGTCACATTGCCGGAGACTGTCGTGGAATTAGGAGCAAGAGCGTTCGAAGGTTGCAGCAATTTGGAAACGGTTGAAATACTTGGGGATAATTCCGTTAGTTTTAAGTATAGTTATGAAAGTTATGAAAGCGACCATTTTTATCATGGTCCGTTCGATAGTTGCAGCAATCTGAAGACAGTAAAACTTCCCGACGGCATGGAGGATATTTGTACTGGCGCGTTTTATGGCTGCAGCAGCCTGCAGTCGATAAATATGCCGGCCAACTTGCAACGTATCGGGGACAATGCATTCGAGGACTGTGTCAGCTTGCCGTCGGCAGAATTCCGGAGCTTGCAGGATGTAGGGAGTCGTGCTTTCAGGGGCTGCAGCGGATTGCAGTGGGTGAAATTGCCTGATTGTATGCATAATGTCGGCGAAAGTGCTTTTGAGGATTGTAGTAGCCTTGCATCCATAAATTTGCCGGATGGCATAGAAAATATAGGCTTCGGTGCTTTTGCTGGCAGCGGCTTGAAATCCGTCAAATGGCCTGAGTCGATGACAGAGATGAGTAGTGATATGTTTAATGGATGTACTAATCTGTCATCGGTTACTCTCGGGTCGAAATTGAATGAGATATCGGATGGTGCTTTTGAGGGTTGCCCGAACATCGTGGAAGTGAATTCATTGAATCCTACACCGCCTGAATTTTACATAGGGACTTATGGATTCAGTGGTTTTGAGGATGAGGTTTACGGAAATGCCGTGCTGCGTGTGCCTGTCGGCAGCCGCCCTGCATATTTCAAGGCTGATTGTTGGATAAATTTCGACAATATAGTGGAAACCGATTTTGGCGGAGTTGATGATGTGGCTGCTGACGGCGTTTCGGTGACGGTGTCTGGCGGCAATATCATAGTCGGCGGAGCGGGCGACGGTGCTGCGGTCGATGTGTATAACATCGCCGGGCAGCGTGTATATAGCGGCTTCGGAACTACTGTCGGCGGCTTGGAGCGCGGCATCTATATCGTGCGTGTGGCGGGCCGCACTTTTAAAATTGCATTATAAATGGTTAAGTAATCAGGAAATTAAAGTATACAGGAAAATGAACAGAATTTTTTTGAAACCTTTATTGGCAGCTGTGTTACTGTTTTCAGTAGGGACTGCTTCGGCGGCTACTGCCATAGGTGAGGATTGGGTAGGAGACGTGTATTATTGGTTCTATGATGACGGCCATGCTGTCGTGGAAAGTGATAGTTATAGCGGTCCTGATTATTCAGGCCGTGTGGTAATACCTGCAACTGTAACCTACAACGGAACTACTTACAATGTCACTGAAATAGGCGATTATGTGTTCCGCGACTGTATTTCATTGACGGAAGTGGTCTTGCCCGAAGGACTTAAAAAGATAGGCAAACAGCAGTTTTGGGGTTGCACTGCCCTGAAAGCGATTATTATCCCAGGCACTGTCACCGAAATAGGGCGTGACGCTTTTAACGACAATACCAATTATTTCGGCGACCCGGCAATAGAGACAATTATTTTCGAAGACAGCACGGAGCCGCTTACCGGCTATTTCATTGCCGGTGATACTTATTTCTCTGAGCCCATACAATTGGGCGAAAAAGTAAAGACCGTGTATCTCGGCAGGAATACTGTTACCAGCTATGGAGAGAACGTGGAGAGCCTCGTAATAAGCGATATTGTCACGGAATTGAAAGGTATTTTCTCCTCCAAGGCATTGAAGGAAGTTACCATAGAATATAGCTCCACCCCGTTGGCTTTAGGCCGTATCGGCGATGACAAGGGATTTTTTGTAAATTTCCCGATAGAATCGCTCAACCTCGACCGCCAATTGGAATATGATGGGTCTGATGGCATTACGCCGTTTGCCGGAATGGAGAAACTGACATCGGTCGTGATTGGTGATAATGTCACTTCACTGGGCGATGGATTGTTTAACGGTTGCGCCGGGATGCAGTCGGTTGTTATTGGCTCCAGAGTTGAAAGCATTGGCAAGGACGCTTTTCTCGGTTGCACAGGATTGCAGCGTGTCGATGTAAAGAATTTGTCGGCATGGTGCGGATACAATTTTAGCGAAGAAGAGCAGAATCCGTTGTATTATGCAAAGAATTTGTATGTTGACGGCAACCTTGTGACCGACTTGACAGTGCCTTCTGGCGTGAGGGCAGTGTCGGATTATACCTTCTGTGGCTGTGACAAAATAGTGTCGGTCACAATTCCGTCGAACGTGTTGTCCATCGGGGAAGGGGCTTTTTCAGAATGTACGGCATTGAAGAACCTGACCTTTGAAGATGGCGGGGAGCTGACGCTCGGTGGCAACAACTACCATCGACCGTTCGGCGGTGCTCCTATCGAAACACTATATCTCGGGCGGAATGTCGGTAAGCAGTCTTTTGCCGATGACCTCGCTTCATTGAAGAAACTTACAGTCGGCAATAACATATCGGGGTTTGAGGAAAAATATTTCGAGAAGTGCAATGGCTTGCGGGAAGTTCATGTTTCTGATTTGTCGGCATGGTGCAAAATCAATTTCGAGGATTCGCAAAGCAATCCGTTGTCTAAGGCGCATAATATGTATATAGACGGCAGTCTTCTTACCAGCTTGGTGATTCCTTCGGGCATTTCCGAAATCAAGCCTTACGCTTTCTATGGCGGCGAATGCTTCTCGTCGGTTTCGCTGCCCACAGGCATAACGGATATAGGCAAATATGCTTTCTACGATTGCAGCGGATTGGCATCATTGGATTTGCCGGCAGGTATAAGCGCTTTGGACAGGCACGCGTTTGACGGTTGTTCGGAACTTGAATCGGTCACAATTCCCTCTTCTGCCAAGAGCATTTATTTAAGCGCATTTGCCAGATGTTATGGCATCAGTCAAGTTACGTTCGAGGATTCAATGGAGGAGTTGGTAGTTAAGTGTTATTATAGAATTGGAGTTGATAGCTATAATGATACCGATAACGGCGATTTGTTCGAGAACAGTGCGATAAAAACGATGTATGTAGGCAGGAACATAACGCTCGAAAAACCGGGTTACGGTATAGCTGTGAGTAACTATTTGGGCTCGATGACTGTCGGCGGCATGGCCACAAGCATGGGCAAGATTTTCTATAGAGGCTCGAATTACGATACCGATTCAGATATGCCGGATTTGTCGGAATTGAGAATTGAGGACAGCGATGAGCCCTTGCAGGTATCGCCCGGAGCTTTTTCGAATGTAAGTAGTGACAGGTTGTATGTGGGACGTAATCTGGAAATGGAAACGGAAACTGCAACTCCAAGCTCTCCTTTTTATGACGAGCTGAATTTCGCCGAATTGGGAGCTAATGTCACGGAGATAATGCCTTATATGTTTGCCGGATGTTATGTAGAAGATGTTCATGGTATTCATGGATTGTCAGATGTCGCTATCGACGGAAATATCGAGAGCATAGGCGAGGCGGCCTTTGAGGGTTGCGCCAATTTGAAGCGGTTCGATGTGCCGGAGAGCGTCACGTTTATAGGCGACAATGCTTTCAATGGTTGCATCGGATTGACTTATTTCGACGTTCCGGCTGCTGCGGATTATATCGGGGCTTCCGCTTTCGAGGGCTGCACGGGATTGACATCCCTGAGGTTTGAAAGCGGGTCGGAATTAAGCGATATAGCCGACCGTACTTTCTATGGTTGCACCGGGTTGTTGTCGATGAGCTTGCCGGAAAGTGTCGTCGGAATCGGAGAATCGGCGTTCTATGGCTGCACCGGGTTGCTGTCGATGAATCTGCCAGAAAACGTCACTACTGTCGGCAAGTCGGCGTTCTACGGCTGCTCCGGCTTGGCTATGATGTCGTTGGGTGAAAGTTTGGAAACGGTAGGGGAATCAGCGTTTCAAGATTGCTCGGCTTTGGCCGATTTGCATTTGCCGCAAACTGCCAATAGCGTAGGCAACAGGGCATTTTATGGATGCCTGTCGCTCAGAACGGTAAGGGTTGACAATCCTGTGCCGCCGGCTGCTTATGCCAACACTTTCTCGGTCGATACCTATCTTAATGCCACGCTGAGCGTGCCTTCCGGCTCGCAAGAGGCATACAATATGGCCGAGTGCTGGTATAATTTCCGGAATAAGGAGGAATTTCCTTTCGGTTCGGTTGAAGCGGTCGGCGATGACGCTTTGAATGTGTATTTCGATGGTTCTGAACTTATCGTTGACGGTGCGGGAGATGATGCCGTCGTTGATGTGTACAACATCGCAGGGCAGCGCGTTTATAGCGGCACCGCTACATCAATTGCTCTCGACAGGGGGCTTTACATCGTTCGCGTGGCAGGAAGTACGTTTAAGGTGGCGTTATGATTTTATGTAAATTATTAAATATATTGGTAATATGAAGAGATGTTTTATTAAGCATTTGCTTGCTGCGGCAGCATTGCTGTCAGCATCGGCGGCCAGGGCGGATTGGTTTTCTTATGATGGATTGTATTATGACACCTTGGATGAAACTACCTGTGAGGTGTCGGACAATAAGTGGCATTCCGGGACTGCAAGTATCCCGGAGCAGGTTACAAATCCTTTGGATGGAAAAACATATATTGTAACGCAAATCGGGAAACGTGCTTTCTACGAAGCAAAGGATTTGACAGGAGTGCGTATACCAAAGACTGTGACTGTAATTTACGACAATGCGTTTTACGGCAGCGGCG
>URQP01000071.1 GCA_900550025.1 uncultured Porphyromonadaceae bacterium
ATAGTCGCCGTACGCTTTCGAGCGTTGCACCAACTGCCGCTCCAAGCCCTGCGCCACCCGCTCCAGCGAGTCCGCGTCGAGCGGACGCTCCGCTATGGGCATCTCGTACAGTTTATTGATTTGCAGACGCAGGTTTTTCAAATCGTTGTAGATATTCGCCACCTCCTCGTCGCCGCTTTCTTTCAATAGCGTGCTAAGCTCCATTTCGCTGTGGAGCAGCAAGCCCTTGGCCATCAGCGCGCCGTTGTAGCCGTTCTCCGCAAGCGAGTCCGACGGCATGTCGTATGCAATCAAGTGGATAGTCCTCTCGAACCACGCCTTATATTTGTCCTAGAACAGATTCCTCTCCCTCGCCGTCAGGTCCGCGAAAGTCCTCCTCACAATCCCCGCCAACGCCTCTGTCGCCTCAACGCAATACTTTATGGCATCGGCATTTCTGTTTAGTTTATTATAAATAGCCAAGAATACTAATGATAACGCATAGTACGGATGCTGCTTGCCAAGTACTTTCTCGCATATATTCAACGCTTCATTACCAAATAGAACGGCATTATTGTAATCGCCTGAATAATAACAAGTCAATCCGATTTGCGACAGAGAGTCGGACTTGACCGTAAGGCGGCGATCCACCGGAGCGAATTGGTAATTTGAATCAATACCGGCGGCAGTGAAAGTGTCGCCAAGTTGGTAGTAGCAGGAGGCGAGCCACATGGAGGAATAGTCGCGGCGGTTGCTTGTGGAGTCCAATTGCGCTTTGTCGAGGCTGTCGGACTTGGCGAAGAGCGGTATGGCCTCGCGGTATTTCCCGGCGTTGTACAAATCAACGCCGGCGGCAAACAGCGCGTCCGACTTCGCCGACGGCTGCCATAGCATCTGCGCCACGGAGGAAACGGCAATCCCTACTAATATAATCCCGAATATTATGCGCCTCATTAACAGCTTATCTTGAAACTGGTATGAAATGCTTAGGTATAGATGTTTTTCAGGAACGAGAGCAGGTTGAATTGTATCTGCTCTTCGTTTCTTTCTATGCGGGCGATTTCGTCGAGTTGGCGTTCAAGGTTGTGTTCTTCCGCATATTTGCGGGCGAATGCCAGCAGGCGTATGCCGGTCTCTTTGCGTGCCGGGATGTGCATCAAAGCTTCAGCCAGCCGTATGGATACCGTGAGGCAGCGTCCGTCGAATCCTTCGGCGACACGGCGGTTGAGGCGCAAGGCCTTGGTGAGGTATCTGACGGCTGTGCGATAGCGTCCGATGGCGAACAGTGTGGCGGCTTCTGCCGCTATCGAGTCGGAAAGCGCGTCGATGCAGTCGGCAAGTACGCCGCTGATTTCTCCCTCATGGCTGTCAACGGCTTTTTGAAGCAAGTCGAGCACGTGCAAGGTGCGTATCCGTGAACGGAAAATTTCGGTGATTACCGACGAGGCAATCACGATGTTCTCGAAATATTCTGTATGGCCCTTCTCTATGAGCTTACGGTAAATGGAGAGGCATTTCTCGATTGACTTTTCGGCTTTCGAGCGGCTGTTGATGGCGTAGCATGCAAGTGCATAGTCGTAGAGCAGCGCGGCGGT
Organism: uncultured Porphyromonadaceae bacterium; assembly: GCA_900550025.1. Lineage (GTDB taxonomy): Bacteria > Bacteroidota > Bacteroidia > Bacteroidales > Muribaculaceae > Limisoma > Limisoma gallistercoris. The sequence continues at coordinate 1,575 of URQP01000071.1, forward strand.
CATGGCAAGAGCTGGAACGTCCTTTCGGGGAAGCGATGCAATATGCTCAAGGGCTTTTATGACACAGTCCATGGCCGATGTGTAGGAAGCTGCCCCTACATTAAGCCAAGCCCCTATCTGATAGACAGAAGCTACGGTGGCGAGGTCGAAGATATGGCCGTCGTTCTCGATGCTGAAAGCCAGTTCCCGGTAAAGCTCCAAGGCTTTATCCGCATGCCCTTCTTTCACTAATCCGATAATCCGGCACCGTGCGCATTCCAGTTGGCTGTCGTCGGCAGGTGTCATCGTTGCGTTTCCGGTTGTCCCTGTCGCTGTTCGGGGTGGCAATATGGCCAAACGAAAAGGAATCTGTCTCATATCGTGTTTATTTTAATGTTTTTACAAATTCTTCCGACACTACGTTTTCTCCGGTCGTTATGCTGTCGGCCGCGCATGCCGTGGCTAATTCCACGATGCGGCGCAAATCGTCGCTGCCGAGATTGTCCGGGCGGTGTGATGCTTCGCTGTCGAGCAGCCCTTTCACGAAGCCGGCACAAAAAGAGGCGTTCCACCCAAGCATGTTGGCCGGAACGTGGCTTGTGTGCTCTATTCTCAGTTTTTCGGACTGTGTACGCAGATAAATGTCGAGATTGCCGGAGGTGAATACAAAATTGCGGCAATAGAATGATATGTGTTCGTCGTAGCACTCTTCCGGGTCGCTTTTCCCGAAAATTTTCAGCATATCCGACTCTCGAGCCATCACAATGTCGGCAAATTCCAGATTCTCGAGAATCGAAGGCATCACTCTTGTTATGCGGCTGCACAATTCCGGACGGAATCCGGGCAGATAGATGGTTACGGCTTTGCGCTCCCTTGCATATTCGAGCAGTTCAAGCAGTGGCTTGCGCAACGACGCCTCGATTGACAGGTCGGAGCCGAAAACCACTATGTCGCCCTCGTCGATATGCGGCCACAGCACGTCGAAACGTGTCGGCGGGTAGTTGGAGTAGCAGGAATACCGTTCGTTGCCGCTGTTGTCACGGAATACGAGAGATACCTGCGACTGGCCTTCCGTGAAACGGTCGACCGATGCGGTGCCCACGTTGTTGCTTTCGAGAAATTTTATTACGGCATCGCCGGGAGCGTCCGTAGCGCATTCGCTCACGTATTCAGTGCTTACGCCCATCTTTCCGAGCGAAGCTGCCATATTGGCTATGCGTCCGCCGGCAAATGCTTTGACCGGTGTGTTTCCGGAAAAGACTACATCGAGCACGGCTTGTCCTATCGCTATAACTTTGCCCATATCTGCTGCTTATTTTTCACTTTCCCCACGGCTTTTTTTACCGAGGTAGCCGCCGTGGTGGCGCATGGCGTACATCTCTTTCGTGAATCCGGTTGTTTTCATCACGCTGACTACCAGCACGTCGCCCATCACGGTCATCAGTGTGGTCGATGTTGTAGGGGTCAGCCCCAGCGGACACACTTCCGGCGAATTGCCGGTCCAGAGGCACACGTCGGCAATCGAGGCCAGCTCGCTGCCGTTGTTGCCGGTTATCACTATTATCTTCAGTTCCGGATTAAGATTTTTTGCCAAAGATACGAGTTCGATTATTTCGCGGGTCTTTCCGGAGTTGGAGAGCAGGAGCATTATGTCGTTTTCCTGCATTATCCCGAGGTCGCCGTGTTGCGCCTCGCTCGGATGGAGGAACACCGACGGTATGCCTGTCGACGAGAATGTGGTGGCTATGTTCATCGCTATTTGCCCGGCCTTTCCCATGCCTGAGGTAATAAGCTTGCCTTTGCGGTTCCACACTTGTTCCACTATCATCTCCACGGCGCGTCCGTAGCCGTCGGTCACCGGGATTGCTGCCACCGCGCGGCTTTCGGCCTCCAATATCTCGCGCATTGTTTGCTTTACGTCTGCCATATATGTAGTTTATCCTTTGTTTTCGTCCTGTCCTTCTTCGGAATGCTTGTCGAGCAGGTTGCCGCCTTCGTATTCCTTTATGGCTTTCACCCATTTTTCCGACAGCAGCGCCGAGCCTTTGCTTACCGGGTCGAACCCGACCATCACCGTGGCGCATTCGCTTTTTATCTCGTTGGTGACGGTGTTGACTATGCGCTGGTGCATCTTGAAGCTTTTCTCGTGTATAGACTCCACGCGTGTCACTACCGACACCGGCTCGCCGTAGTAGATGGGCGAGTAGAAGTTGCAATTCACGTTGGCTATCACGACATCCATCTTGTCCCAGTCCACGGCTCCGTGGCGCACTGTAGTGAAATATGCCGACTTGCCGAGGTCGTAGAAGCTGAAATATACCGAATTGTTGACGTGTCCCAGTACGTCAACGTCGTTGAAGCGCATCTGCACCGGCACCGAATGGCGGAAAGCCGGCGTATTTTTAATTTTCAAAGGTTTTTCTGTATCTTCCATTTTGTAAGTACTCTTTTCATCTGAATGCTATATCATCGATAACGTTTGCACCGGCCGCTTCGTTCAACCGGCGCACGAGCGACGAGCGGTTTATCATAAGGTCGTTGCGCAATGGTGCGGATGTTATCACGACGTGCAGCACGCGGTTCCTGACGCGGCGGCGCAACGTCAGGCTGTTGATGTACGGGCCTACCACATCGCCCCACATCGACTCGAGGCGGCGTTCGTTGATGCTGTCGTCGAGTTCCGCAGGGTTGAGGTATTCCGACATTATCTCGCCAATCGTTTTAGCTTCGTTATGCTTCATTGCCGATAATGGTAAACCTTTGCAAATTTACATCTTTCCCGCAAAAAACTTACTTAACGAAGTCCCAAAAATTATCGGGAGTCACGGTCGTGGACGCGACATTGCCGTAACTGTCGGAAAAAGTTTCCGGGAGTTTGTTTTTTGCCTTGGCATTCCATTTAAATTCAAACGCTTTAAGTTGTCCATCCTGCTCTTCTATAAGGTCTATCTCTTGCTGTTTGTGGGTTCTCTAGAAATACAGGTCGCTGTAGCTTTTTGTGTATGAATTTCTCTTTTTGCGTTCGCTCACCATCAGGTTTTCCCATAGCGTTCCGGTATCATTGCATGAATTTAATGGCGCATAATTGGATATTATCGCATTTATTTTTGGAGTCTGATGGATTCATCTCTACTTCTGGATATGTGCCATATATGAGCCGGTTTTCCAACATCCCTATGGGGAAGGGTGGTTTTGATGTGCAACCCTTGCCTTGGCCGCCGGTAAATTTGAAGTTCTTTGCTTTTCCTGTAACTTTGTGTATCTTTGTATACTCTCAATGGCGTAATATGGAAAAATATGTAGTTTCGGCACGGAAATACCGTCCTACGACGTTTAAGAGCATCGTGGGCCAGCATGCGTTGACAAAGACGCTGAAAAACGCTGTGCAGACCGGAAGGCTTGCGCATTCCTACCTGTTCTGCGGGCAGCGCGGGGTGGGTAAGACCACCACGGCGCGCATCTTCGCGAAGGCAATCAACTGCGAGCATCTTACGGCCGACGGCGAACCGTGCAACGAGTGCGAGTCGTGCCGCGCTTTCAACGAGCAGCGTTCGCTGAACATAATAGAGATGGACGCGGCTTCCAATAATTCAGTGGACGAGATACGCGCCCTTACCGATCAGGTGCTTGTCCCGCCGATAACGGGACGCTACCGGGTGTTCATCATCGACGAGGTGCACATGCTTTCGCAGGCGGCGTTCAACGCCTTTCTGAAAACGCTGGAGGAGCCGCCTTCGTATGTGATATTCATACTCGCCACCACGGAGAAGCAAAAAATATTGCCGACGATATTGTCGCGGTGCCAGAAATACGATTTCCAAAGCATCACCCCGGCCGACATAGCGGAGCAGTTGCGGTATGTGGCCGACCATGAGGGTTATGCCACCGAGCCGGCCGGCTTGAACGTCATTGCGCAGAAGTCGGACGGTGCTATGCGCGACGCCCTTTCCATTTTCGACCAAGTGGCGGCCGCTTCGGGCGGGAATATCACGTATCAGGCCGTAATCGACAATCTCAACATACTCGACTACGATTATTATTTCCGTCTTATCGACGCTTTTCTTGCAGGGAGTGTGGAGCGGTCGCTGCTGATTTATAAGGAGGTGCGCGACCATGGGTTCGAGGGCAAGGTCTTTATCAACGGGCTTGCCAACCATTTCCGTGAATTGTTGGTGGCGCATAGTCCGGAGCTTGCGCCGTTGATGGAGGTCACGCCTGATGTCGAGGAGCGTTACCGCGGGCAGTCGGCGAAATGCAAGTTGCAGTTCATATATTCCGCTATGGAGCTTTGCAACAAGTGCGACCTCAGCTACCGTGACGCTACCAACAAGCAGTTTCTTGTGGAATTGACGCTAATTAAGATTTGTCAGCTTACCGGCGGCTCGCCTTCTCCGGAACCCCAGCCGGGAATCAAAAAGATAGAAAGGACGCAGCAGGCTGCTGCGCAGCCGCAACAGGCGCAGGCTCACCAACCGGTTGCTCCGCAGCCGAAAGCGTCAGTCGCGCAGCCTGCTGTGCAGCAACAGAAACCGGCAGCCCAGCGGCCGGCGGCAGTGCCGGCTGCATCATCAAGCACGGCAACTGGCGTCAGGAAAATAGCGCCGCTCCCAAAATTGCATGGGTCGGTGGCCAATACGGCCGTTTCGGTCAGCGAGCCTGTAGAAGCGTATAATGCCGCGGCCGCGAGAAATACGCCGTACACTTATGAGAATCTGCTCGATGCGTGGAGGTCGTTCGTAAAGGACAACCCTTCGGAAATAATTCTTGTAAATACAATCAAATCGGGTGACGCGCCTGTCGAGAAGTCGCATGGAGAATATGAGTTCGTTGTCGAGAACGAGGCTCAGCGCGAGATGTTCGAGAAGAAGAAGGCGATGTTGCTTAGTTATCTTTGCGACAAGCTCGGCAACGACGGTGTGCGTCTGCAAATAAAAGTGAGGGAAGCGGGAACAAGGGAAAAATTGTGGACGCAGAAAGAGCTTCTTACCGACATCATCGAGCGCAACCCGAAAGCCAAGACATTCATCGACAAATACCGTCTCGGTTTTGCCTGATTACAGGCCTGTCTCTTTCCTTATCGTCCAAGCGCCTATGTCGAGCAGACAATATGGCAGGATGATTATCCACCCCCACATCGTCACTCCGTCCAAGAAGCATTCAGCGATAAAAAGCACAAGCAATATGGCCGACATCACGGCCGACCATCCGTCGTTCATCCTTATGTTGCCAATCATGTCGCCCTTGAACAATAGCCTTCCTGCAACCAATACCAGCATAATCGCGATAATCGACATCATCGATTTGAGGAATCCGCAATCGGATTCCACTTTTATGGAAAGCCATACGCAAAATGCGCTCATCAGCAGCACTTGCACCACATTCACGATTCTCAACACCCATTTCATACTATCTTTATTTTCTCCGCAAATTACTCAATCCGTTGCATATAAGCAAACTTTTATGAGAATTTACGATTTGCGATTCGGCAATTTAGCGAAACCAGCTTGAACAGCCTGTCTGCAAATGAAAAGTCCTTAGTGTCAATCGGTCTCGTTCAAATCCAGCACTTTTGTGCGGAAAAATTGTTGCAGTTCCTTGACAAGACCGGGCTTTTTATAGTAATCGAACTTATTATACAGTGCCTCTTCTGGAAATTCTTCGATTAAAGACACAGTCGGCTTCCCATTGTCATCCCAAAAGACATAAATGTTACCGTCTTTGTCAACGCCCATTACCTCTGTAAAATCTACTGTAAAGTAGAAAAGTATTCCCAGCTTTACCTTTTGAGAAACAGCAAAAAGGTCGATGGCACAATCTTTGGTGACATTTTGGATGATGGTTGTGACTCTTGTGTGACCAGTGTTATAAGTGCCGGTGGCGCATTTGCCATTCTTGTCAACAATGACACTTGTGGCATAAATGTGGTTTGTATAAGGATAGAATTGTATCTTGAAATTGCCAGTCGGTTCTATATTGATACCTTTAAAAAAGTCGCCTGTCCCAGCATATTCACGATACAATTGGAAAATGTGATATACATTGATTTTTCTTGTGCATTGCAGTCCTTCCGTATTTTTGAGAGCTTTGCATATGTTGTTGTTATGCAAATCTATTTGCTGTTGTGTGCAAAGAGGAAAATCGTTTTTTCCGTTGGATATGTGAAATCTCTTTCCATAGCATAGGAAAGCAGCCCACGCAGTAATAAGCACTATCAATATCCTTGCAGTGTGATTCATTGTGATTCCGCTTTTTTTGTAAGACTGTATATTGCCTGTTTGATTCCTTCTTTTAATTTTGGATATTCTCGGCTGTTATCCATTTTATATTCGTAAAATTCATTTTCAGGAAACTCATCAATCGGCATGACTATGGGTTTGCCTCCGTTGTCGCAGAATACAAATATTTGATTGTCGTATGTCACGCCAATTACATAATTATGGCCTATGTCTGTCTGAAAATACCACCTGATGCCCATTTCCTCTTTCTGGGACAAGGCATATAATAAAATTGCCTCGTATGAATACAGGAAATTCTTGACAGGTATGAAACTATGCAAATAGTGATTGCCTAAATAGCATTTATTGCTGTCGAGCACAATGCTTGTGGCGGATATGAATCTCTTTTCTTCAGTTCCTTTCTTTTTCTTGTCTTTTCTTTTATCCCTAATGACTGTATATGATTTATTTTCCACGTAAAAATACGGACGTTTTTTTGTCAAGGCTCTCAACTCTGCAGGAATTTTTATAAACGCTTCATATTTGTCGCGCAGGCACAGCGTATATACGCGGTAAGTGTAAATCCCATCAAGATTGCCAACTTTGCTCTTTTCAATATCCGTGCATATCAAGCCATTCAAATCGTCGATTTGCTGCTGCGTGAAAACCGGAAAATCGTTTTCAGGATTCAGCACTCTGATTCTGCTTTCTGCCTGAACGGCAAGAATTGACGTAAGCAAAACCATCACTATGTTGAAAAGGCGCTTTTTCATAAGTTATCATTGTTTTTCGCCAAAATGCGTTTTGCAAACTGTTTGATTGAGTTGCGGATTCCGGAATCTTTATAATAGCCGTCGTTGAATTCTGATTCAGGCAAATTGTCAATGCTGGTTACTGATGGCTTTTTCGTTTCTTTGTCGAACCAAAATACATATACGTCACCGTCTTCAGATATTCCTATTATCTGCAAAGATACTGGTTTTGTTATGAAATAATATTTGATTTTTAAGTCATAGGCATGGGATGCCGCATAATAAATGGTATTATTTTCATCCGGGATTCTGATACGCCAATATTTTTTAATGTTTTCAAAACTGTAGAAATCACCGAAATCATATTCTCCAATTATGTTGAGGTCTCGGTCGTATGCGTAGCTGGCGTATAATCTGTGTATGGCGAAATTATCTGTGGGTAACAATTTCCAATCATTGAAGAAAGTGCCTGTCTGGCGGAATTGCCGATATATGCTAAAGAAATGATAGATATATATGCTGTCGTAACTGATTTGTTCTTTCCAATAGGTACGTCTGAACTTCCTGCATATTTTCCTATTGAGCTTTTTTATTTTCTGTTGGCTGCAGACTATATAATCGTCATTGTTGATGACAACAGGCTTCCGTGCATAAATGTTTGCAAATGTAAGTATTGTTGCTATGGATAGAAAGATTGCGTACTTCATAAATCGGGATTATTGGGATTTGCATATATCTTCATTCCTGAATTTATCATCTGTTGTGACGGTGGATATTCGAAATGGCTGTAGAAATGTTTGTGAATATGTTTTGTGATGTCATATCGGGCAAGTATGTTGTAGCTATTCTGTACTTCCTCAAAACCATATTTGTCCAATGTATCAGGGCTTATGATATAGATTGATATTACATCTGTTTCTAAAATTGAATACAAGTCTTGATCATACATTGTTGTACGTCTTCCTACATAACCATCCGCTCCCGGTTTTATGTGTTTCATATTGTAATTGGGAATAGTAAACGTATCAGGATGTTGTTTATAGCGTAATTCGGCAGAAACCAGAATGTCTCGTTGCGAATCATTTTGTATCGTAATGCCATCAAAATAATCACAGGACGTTAGTAGTACTGTTAAAGTAAATATTAATATCCATTTTTTCATAGCCTGTTATAGTTTGCAATACATATATCTGTCAAACGGATAAGTGATACGTTGAGAATGGAATCTGTCCGTAGAATCGAGCCTCTGCTTTTTTATTCGGGTTTGGGGGCGGGTTGCGCGCTGTCTTTCTTTATCAGTTCGGGGTAGGAGACGCGGGTGTGGTACATCGTGCGCAACCGCGCGATGAACACTTTCTTTATGGTCTCCACGTCGCGGAAGCTCAGAGGCGCGTCTTTCATCAGCCCTTGGGCTATCTGTCCGTCGATTATCTTGTTGACAAGCGCGGTAATCGACTCGTCGGTATGCTCTTTCAGGCTGCGCGACGCCGCTTCCGTAGCGTCGGCCATCATCAGTATCGCCGTCTCCTTGCTGCGCGGGTTGGGGCCGGGATATGTGTAAGGTGCGGGGTCGACAGGGTTGCCGCCGTTGTTGTTGCAAGCGGTGGTATAGAAATACTTTGTAGTGCTTTTGCCGTGATGCTCGGCTATGAAATCCTTTATCACGGCCGGGAGTTTTGCCTTGTCGGCGAGCTTCAGGCCGTCGGTCACATGGCGTATCACGATTTTCGCGCTCTGCTCGGGCGAAATCAGTTCGTGGGGATTCACGTCGTGCTGGTTCTCGGTGAAGAATGCCGGATTTTCCATCTTGCCAATGTCGTGGTAGAGCGCGCCGGCGCGGGCAAGCTGGGTGTTGGCTCCGATTTCGTGTGCCGCTTCCGACACGAGGTTCGACAATTGCATGGAGTGCTGGAACGTGCCCGGACATTTCTCGGAAAGCTCACGCAACAGTTTATTGTTGACATCCGACAGTTCGACAAGCGTGACTTTCGAGACGAACCCGAACAGTTTTTCGCATACGAAAATCAGGATATAGGCAAACGACAGGAACACCGAGTTGATGGCCATATAGACGTAAGGCTTGTAGGAGATGGTGTTGACATTGCCTTCGCTGATGACGTACATGGCCGTGTAGGTAAGCGCGTAGCCGAAGAATATCAATATGGCTGTACGTATGAGCTGCGAGCGTTTCGACAGGTCCTGCAGCGTGTCGATGGCTATCATGGCTGCCACGATGTGCATCACCACGAATTCGATGTGCATCCCTGCCGCAAAGCTGCATATAAGTATCTGTATTATCGAGACGAAGAATGCTGTGCGGGAATCGAAAAATGTCACGAGCATTATCGGCACTATCGCCAGCGGCAGGAAGTACGACGCGCTGCGGAAGTGCAGAAGCAGGTAGAACGACGCTATCGAGAACACCGTCACGAGCAGCACGACGAACAACAGTTTCCGGTTGTCGTTGAAAATCCGGGTGCGGAACATACGGAAGAACATATAGAGCAGGAAAAGCAATGTAGCCACGATAACGATATATCCTACGATTGGATATTGCGCGTCGTGGGCAGCGAGCTTGCTTCTCGACTTCATCATCGACTCATAGGTGCTCAGCAGCATGGCCGTCTGTGGAGTGATGATTTCTCCGCGGTCGACAATGCGCTCGCCTTGCTGTATCACCCCTACGGGTGCCATAGTGTTGCGGTACAGGTCGTCGAGGTATTTTTGCGATGTCGCGGTGTCCTTTACTATGTTGGGCACGATTATCTGCGCAAGGTTGACATTCTGGATTACGGGCGAGGAATGCATCGCTGAGTCGATGTGGGAATACGCTTCTTTCACGGATACCATCCCGCCGGTGGGAACGGTCTGCAGGGTGTTTCCGTTTATGATTCTCACATTGGGCAATTGCTTCATCTTGATGGCCTCATATACGTCGTTGTCGACAATGCCGCGCCCGTAGGTATGGCGCATCAGCGATTCGAGCTTGCGCAAGTCGCCGGTATAGAAAGCCACTTTGTAGTATGACGTGATTTTCGACAATGTACGGTCTTCAACGGTCCTGTCGATTTTGAAGATAGGCACGAAAGCCTTGTCGATGCTGTCTTTCTTTGCCTTTACAGTGGCGGAGTCGAGGAATATGGGCATGTCGAAAGGCGCGGTGAGCAGCGAGTAGCTCCATGGTTTCCCCACTTTGTAGACATATTCCCTGTTGTTGTCGTTCGGGAAAAAGTAGGCTATGACGGCCGCTGCCGCCACAAACAGCAAAATCTTGAACAGATTTGCCCGTTTGCTTATAGTGTTTTTAAGATTGTCCATAATCGTTTGTCATCTTTATTTTACACGGGCGGCAGAAGTGACGCCCTTTATCTTTTTCACTTGTTTGCACAGACGTTCCACGATGCTTGCGTCGGAAACCCTGACATCGAGATTGCATACGAACAGCCCTTCTTTTGCCTCAATGTTGAGCTTGCGTATGTTGATTGCCATGTTTATGGAAATTTCATGGATGAGTTCCTGCAGTATGCCCATGCGGTCGATTCCGTTTACGTCGATCGACGCAAGGAATGTGCTGGATAGCGGCGACTCTTCCCATTTGGTGGCGACTATGCGGTTGCCGTAATTGCTTTTTATCCGCATTGCCGTTTCGCAGTCCATCTTATGGACAATCACGTTTTCGTTGTCGTCCACGTAGCCTATGACATCGTCGCCCGGTATCGGGTTGCAGCACGAGGCTACCTGATAGTTTTTGACACCGTTTACGGAACGGAGTATGTATAGTTCTTTCTTGTTGATTTTATTTTTTGTGGCATCTTTCTCTTTTTCTTGTTGCTCTTGTTGCTTTTTGCCTTTGTTGACGAAAGGCAGGATTTTATGGAGAATATTCTGCCCTTGTTTTTTCGTGAGCGACTTCAGCAGGCTTTCGTCTATTGAAATCTTCTCGGAGCCTATCGCGTAGTAAAGGTCGTTGCGCGACAGAAAATGGAACAGCGTCATAAGGCTGTTGATTATTTTCTCAGATTCTTCCGGAGTGTATTCCTTGGTAAGTTCCTGTATAGTCTTTTCGCCTTTGTCGGTCTGTTTTTTCCTTTCCTTGCGCAGGGATGTCTCGAGGCGGGTCTTCGCCTTCGCCGTTATCACGAAATTCAGCCATTCGGCCGACGGCTTTTGCGTGTCGGACGTAAGTATCTCCACTTGGTCGCCGCTTTGCAGTTTGTATGAAATAGGCACTAACTTGTGGTTCACTTTTCCGGCTATGCAATGCGAGCCGAGCTCGGAGTGGACGTTGTATGCCACATCGAGCACCGTGGCGTTCTTGGGCAATGTCATCAGGTCGCCTTTGGGGGTGAACACGATGATTTCCATTGCGAACAAGTTAAGCTTTATGGTGTCGAGGAAGTCGATTGCGTTCGGTTCCGGGTTTTTCAGTATGTCGGTGATTGTCTTGAGCCAAGATTCGAGTTCCGATTCTTCGTCGCTTTCCCCGATTTTATATTTCCAATGAGCCGCGAAGCCGCGTTCTGCTATGTCGTCCATCTTGCGGCTGCGAATCTGTACTTCCACCCAGTTGCCGTCTGTTCCCATCACCGTGAGGTGGAGGGCACGGTATCCGTTGGCTTTCGGAGTGCTTATCCAGTCGCGTGTGCGTGTGGGGTGGAGCTTGTAGATGTCGGTTATTGCCGAGTAGATGTTCCAGCAGGTAGGTTTCTCATTGGCTTCTTCGTCGCATTCGAATACGATTCTTACGGCATACAGGTCGTAGACTTCTTCGAAGGGTACGTGCTTTGTCTCCATCTTGTTCCAGATGGAGTAGACTGACTTCACGCGCGCGCTGATGGTGTATTTCAGTCCCATTGCGTCGAGCTTCTTGCGTATGGGTGCGGTGAAATCTTCATAGACCATTTTCCTGCGTGACTCGCTTTCTGCTATTTTCCCCTTGATTATCTTGTATTGCTCGGGGTGCTCGTATTTGAAGCTCAGGTCCTCCAGCTCGGTCTTTATCGCGAACAGTCCGAGCCGGTGGGCGAGAGGAGCGTAGATGTAGAGCGTCTCGCCGGCGATTTTGTATTGTTTGCTTGGCAGCATGGAGCCGAGCGTGCGCATGTTATGCAGCCGGTCGGCCATCTTTATCAGAATCACGCGTATGTCCTCGGCCATCGTGAGCAGCAGCTTGCGGAAATTTTCCGCCTGTGCCGATGCTTTGTCCCCGAAGATTCCGCCGGATATTTTTGTCAATCCGTCGACTATCGTGGCAATCTTTTTCCCGAAGTTCATTTCTATGTCTTCCACGCGGTATTCCGTGTCTTCCACTACATCGTGGAGCAAGGCCGCGCATATCGACGTGGAGCCTAAGCCTATTTCCTGACTTACTATTTTCGCGACGGCTATCGGATGTAGTATGTACGGCTCTCCCGACCGGCGGCGTATTCCCTTGTGCGCGTCTTTCGCAAAGGCGTATGCGCGCTTGATTATTTCCACTTTCTTGCGGTGGTTGCTCCGCAAATAGCCGTCGAGCACGTCCTGAAAGGCGGCTTCTATCATCTGGTCTTCCTGTTCGGGGGTCAGGTTTAATGAGTTGTAGTCTGTAGTTTCCACGTTTGAACCTTTTAGTAAAAAATCTGCCAATATACAAATGTAAGGACAAATCGCCGCTTCCCAAAATTTTATCGACGAATTTAAACTGTTGTGCTGAATTTTTGGGGGTAAACGAAAAAGCCGGGCATCACTGCTCGGCTTTCGAGAGCGGAAGACGAGGCTCAAACTCGCGACCCTCAGCTTGGAAGGCTGATGCTCT
>URQP01000072.1 GCA_900550025.1 uncultured Porphyromonadaceae bacterium
TGGCTTGCATCCCGGCATAGTCAAGTCTGAAAACTGTGTTTTCATTTGCTTTTGCACTCGCCTTTCGCTATCTTTGCAAAAAGACTGTCTGCAGTATGAGATTGATAGAGCTGAATTTGCAACAAATCATAGAGTTGTGCCGGAAGTACAAAGTGAAGACTCTTTCGGTGTTCGGCTCGATATTGACTGATAAATTCAATGATGACAGCGATGTGGACCTGCTTGTGAATTTTAATAGCGAAGATATTGAAGATTATGTCTCGAACTATTTCGGATTGAAGGAATCCTTATCTGAATTGTTTGGCAGAAAAGTGGATTTGATAGAAGAGAAAGGGTTGAGAAACAAATATTTCATCGGGCATATAAACCGGACAAAAAAAATAGTATATGAATGAATATATTCTTACATATCTTCAGGACATACTTGACGGATTTCAATCTTCCGCACGCAAAAGAAATAATAAACACCCGCAACCGTATAATTCACGGATACGACAGTGTCACGCCGGAATTCCTATGGAGCTTGATAATTAAGCATATCCCTATATTGAAAGCCGATATTAAAAGGATCTTACAAAATGTAGGATAATGGTTTATATCCGGCATAGTCAAGTTTGAAAACTGTGTTTTCACTTGCCTCTGCTCTCAATTTGCGCTATCTTTGCAAAAATTTCTTAATGGAGAGACAAATGGAAAGGAAAGTAAGAGTACGTTTCGCACCGTCGCCCACAGGCCCGCTGCATATCGGAGGTGTACGCACAGCATTGTTCAATTATCTGTATGCAAAACGCCACGGCGGCGACATTATATTAAGGATCGAAGACACCGATTCCAACAGATTCGTACCCGGTGCTGAAGACTATATCAACGAGGCTTTTGCATGGCTCGGAATAAAATTTGACGAAGGTGTGCGCGAGGGCGGAGCATACGGCCCTTACCGCCAGTCGGAACGCCGCGGCATCTACCGCGACTATGTGAAGCGTCTGCTTGACGCAGGCAAGGCCTACATGGCATTCGACACACCGCAAGAGCTTGAGGCGAAACGCTCCGAAATTCCGAATTTCCAATATGACGCCAAGACACGCGGCTCGATGCGCAACTCCCTGACGCTAAGCAAAGAGGAAGTGGATACGCTTATCGGGAGCGGCGAGAAATATGTGGTGCGCTTCCTTGTAGAGCCCGACCGTAATGTGGTAGTCAACGACCTTGTCCGCGGCGAAGTCGTGATAAACTCGTCCGTGCTCGACGACAAAGTGCTGTATAAATCGGCCGACGACCTTCCTACATACCATCTGGCCAATATCGTCGACGACCATCTGATGGAAATCACCCACGTGATACGCGGCGAGGAATGGCTGCCGTCGGCACCGCTCCACGTGCTTCTCTACGAAGCTTTCGGATGGGCGGACACTATGCCGCAGTTTGTGCATCTGCCGCTGCTGCTCAAACCTGACGGAAAAGGCAAGCTGAGCAAGCGCGACGGCGACCGTCTCGGTTTCCCGGTCTTCCCTTTGGAATGGAAAGACCCGAAAACCGGCGAAATATCGTCGGGCTACCGCGAATCAGGCTATCTGCCGGAGGCCGTAATCAACTTCCTTGCCCTTTTGGGATGGAATCCGGGGACGGAGCAGGAAATAATGTCGATGGACGAGCTGATACATCAATTCTCGTTCGAACATTGCTCGAAATCGGGCGCAAAGTTCGACTTCGAGAAAGGCAAATGGTTCAATCATAAATATTTGCAGGAAGTACCCGACAGCAATCTTGCGGAAATGTATATGCCTATTCTTGCCGGACACGGACACGCCGATGCCGACAAGGCGATGGTGACGAAAGTGGTGGCACTCGTTAAAGGCCGCATAAATTTCGTGCGCGATTTGTGGGAGCAATCGAAATTCTTCTTCGAGGCTCCGCAGGAATATGCAGAGAAGGACGTGCGTAAACGCTGGAAAGAAGGCATGCCGCAGATTATGGAAGAGCTCATATCTGTGCTCGACGGCATCGGCGACTTCTCGTCGGCCGCATGCGAGCCGATAGTACTTGACTGGATTGCGGCCAAAGGCTACCATCTCGGCAACGTGATGAACGCTTTCCGTCTCACAGTAGTGGGCGAATGCAAAGGCCCGCACATGTTCGACATTACAGAAATTCTTGGCAAGGAGGAGACCATACGCCGTATACGGAAAGGCATAGAAAACATAAAAAGCTGCTAAACTGACATATAAAAGGGGAATGAACATATTGTATAACATCGCCGTGGGGCTTTATGCGCTGGGCGTAAGGATTGCGGGCGTAAGAAACAGGAAAGCGAAGCTGATGGCCGAAGGCCAGCGTCGTACTCCCGGTATTATGAAAGAGCAAATCGACCCGGAAGTGCCGTACGTATGGATACACGTATCTTCTCTCGGCGAGTTCGAGCAAGGCCGTCCGTTAATAGAGATGATAAAGAAAAACACTCCCGGAAAAAAGATTCTGCTTACGTTCTTTTCCCCCTCGGGCTATGAGGTTTGCAAGAATTACGGGCTTGCGGACGTGATATGTTATCTGCCTTTCGATTTGCCCCGCAACGTGAGGCGGTTTCTCGACAGCGTTAATATTGAGAAAGCGGTTTTCGTGAAATATGAGTTTTGGGGAAACTATCTTTCGGAATTGAAGAGGCGCGGCATACCTACTTACATAATATCCGCCATCTTCCGGCCGACACAGGCTTTTTTCAAACCTTACGGAGGGATGTTCCGCAAGATGCTGCGCTGCTACGACAAGCTGTTCGTTCAGGACAAGGCTTCGGCCGATCTGTTGGCATCGATAGGCGTAAGCAACACCATAGTTGCCGGCGACACGCGTTTCGACCGTGTTTCCGACATACTCGACAACAAAATAGATTTTCCGGCAATAGAATCGTTCTCTCGCGGACAGTTCACCTTGTTTGCAGGCAGTTCGTGGGAGCCTGACGAAGAATTTCTCATACCTTTCTTCAACTCAACTCCGGAGATGAAGATGGTGGTTGCTCCTCATGAGATTTCTCCGGAGAGAATCGCAGGAATCAAAGAAAAGCTGAAACGCAAGACCATACTTTATTCTGAGGCCACGCCGGAAACCGCGGCGGAAGCCGACTGCCTGATAATTGACTGCTACGGCATCCTTTCGAAATGCTACCGGTTCGCTTCGGTAGCCTATATCGGCGGAGGATTCGGCGCGGGAATCCACAACATCAACGAGGCTGCCGTCTATGGCATTCCTGTGATTTTCGGCCCGAATTACCATAAGTTTAAGGAAGCCCACGATTTGCTTCGGCTTGAGGGGGCGTTTACGGTCAACAATGGAAAAGATTTTGCCCGGATAATGAAGCGGTTGCTGACCGACGGGCAATATCTCACGGAGCATGGGAAAATAGCGGGAAACTACATCCGTGACAACATCGGCGCGACGGAACGCATCTACCGCACCATTTTCTGAGAATGTTATGCGCGGAGGCGTTTGCGCATTGCGACGGCGGTAACGGCCGACGTGAGGAATCCGACCAACGCTACGGCAGCAAGGACTATCGCCACATCCGTGAATTCCACGGCTACGGGATAACTGTCGATTAGTAGTGTGCCTGAATCGGAATTCATTTTGATTATCCCGAAATATTGTTGTATGAGGCATAGCACTACGCCGGTCACAATGCCGGCTATTGCCCCTGTCAGTGAAATAAGCCAGCCTTCTGTCAGGAATATGTCGGTTATCATTTTGTTGTCGGCTCCCATGGAGCGGAGCGTATAGATGCTTTGGTTCTTTTCGATTATCAGGATGGCCAAGGTGCTTATTACGTTGAACGATGCTATTATCAGTATGAATCCCAAAAGGAGGAATGTAATCCACTTTTCCACATTTATCATTTTCAGTGAATTGCTGTGCTGCATGAGCCTGTCTTGCACGGTGTAGCTGTCGCCTAATGTTTTTTGCAGATTGTCGCGCGCGGTGGCAGCGTCCGTCCCATTTTCCAACCCTATTTCTATGGCGGTGGCTTGTGTGGGATAGTCGAACAGATTGCGGGCGAACTCTATTGGGACAATGGCATAATTCATGTCGTATTCTGTCTGCTCCACTTCGAAAACTCCGGAAATGAATGTGCTTCCGCTGCGGAACGCTGTCATCGGGATGGCCGGGTTCACTGCCCCTTTGCGTTTCGGTGTATATATTTCCAATGGCATGTAATATCCCGGATGGGCTTCAAGGGCTACGGCCGTGCCTACGCTGACCACGGCGAGCGGATTGCCTTGCATTTCAAGCAGGTATGTGCCGTCGGGTTTTACGAGCGACGCTATTTCGGTAAGGTTGCCGTATTCTTCGGTCACTCCTTTCAATGTCACCGGCAGTTGCTTGTCGCCATAGACGGCAAGCGCGTTGTCGGTAATCGTGGGGATTGCCGTGTGTATGCCTTTGACGCTTTTGATTATGGAAATCACGCTGTCGGCTTTCTCGATGGCTTTGCCGTGCGCGGCGATCACTCTTAGCTCGGGGTCAAGCCTTGAAAGATTGCCGTTTACAAGATTCGAGAAACCGTTGAACACCGATAGCACGCACACCATGGCCATTGCCGTCACGGCTACCGCGCATACCGATATTGCGGAAATGACGTTTACGGCGGTATGCGATTTCTTTGATGTGAGGTAGCGTAAGGCTATCCGTAGCGGCAGCTTGCTCATCGGTCGGCGGATTGTTATTCTTCGGAGTTGTCTTGTTGCTCTTCGCTGTCCGGACTCTTGCGGTGCAGGGCGGTATCTTGTTTCAGAATGTTGTCTATATGCTCGATATAGTCGAGTGAATCGTCGATGAAGAATGAGAGTTCCGGAATCTTGCGCAGTTGGAAGCGTACTATTTTGCCAAGCTCGTAGCGTATTGTCCGGGCGTTGCTGTTGATGTTTTTAAGTATTTCTTCCGCGCGTTCCGAAGGGAAGATGCTCAGGTAGCCGCGGGCTACGCTCAAATCGGGGGATATGCGCACCGCGCTGACCGACACCAATACGCCGCCCATGGCAGCTGTCTGTCGGCGGAACATTTCGCTCAGCTCTTTCTGCAACAGTCTTGCTATTTTAGCTTGTCTTGTACTTTCCATCTTGTTCTTCTTTTGTTTCAATCACAAAGTTACGCAAAACTTCCGCATTACCCCAATTCCTTCCGTAAAAGTTGCACAGGCGGAAGTTTTGACCCATCTTTGCTGCGCAGCCGTTGTAGGTGGCATGAGCCGTCACATTTGGCTTCCGCCGGATGATTCGCAGCCTGTTGCCACGATGGCTTCGGCGAGTGCCGTGCCGCCGTCGAGCGACGGACAAAACTCTGTCAGCACGCGGAACATGGCTGCTCCGTATCTTTCGATGCCGTCGCGGAGAGTGTTGAGCACGCACACGTCTCCGGCAATGCCGCAGATGTCGATTCTTTCGATGCAGTTGCCGCGTATCAGCTTGTCTATTTTCTCCGCCGACATGGTGTTCTTGAATATCGAATATTCATCAGCGTCTTCCGATGTCCCTTTCCGCAGCACGGTCACTGCTCCTTTGGTAGTGAAAAGAGGCTTTATAAGAGTCTGGCAGATTGTCGCGCCGGCGGTGTTCTGCACGCAGTGCATAGGCCATTCGCCGCCGTTCTCTGTGAACGAGCAGTGCTGGTATGGATGCCAGTCGGTGGTGACAACCTTGAATTCATATTCCCTGTCCGTTTCGCGGATGTAGTTAGCCAATGCTTCCATTTTCTCCGCCGCTCCGGGGACTGGCAATGTGCCGCTGATGAAATCAATCTGCGGGTCAACAATCAATAATAACCGTTTCATTATCGCGTGATTTATGGGCAAAGATACTTCTATGATGGGAAAGTCCTTTCATATTTCAATTATTTATTATACTTTTGCTTTATAAAACGGACAGAATGGGAGTGAAAATCCACAGGGAAGGCGCAAACATAATCTTCGCGCTGCTGTTGATACTCGTGGTAATCTGTATGTCGGCGTTCCTTTTTGTGCGGCCGATAACGATACCATGGGTGCTGACGGTGGTGTCGTTTGTCGTGTTTATGCTTGTGCTTAATTTTTTCCGCTCCCCGCGCCGTAATTTCAAAGGTGAAAGGGACAATGTCGTGGTATCGTCGGCCGACGGAAAGGTCGTGGCTTTGGAGGAGGTCTATGAAGACGAGTTCCTGCACGGCAAAGCCATACAGCTTTCGGTCTTCATGTCGGTTTTCAACGTGCATGCCAATTGGTTCCCGGTTGACGGGAAAGTGCTGGAGAGCAAGCACCACGCCGGACGGTTCCGTGCCGCCTATCTTCCCAAATCGAGCTTGGAGAACGAGCATTCCTCGATACTCATCGACACTGCCAGCGGCCACCGTATCCTTGTGCGCCAGATTGCAGGGGCGATAGCGCGCCGCATAGTGACCTACGCCCATAAGGGCGGCAAGGCGAACCTTTCGAAGCATCTCGGGTTCATAAAATTCGGTTCGAGGGTCGACATATTCCTGCCGCTTGATGCGGAAATACTCGTGAAAATCGGCGACAAGACTATGGGAGGGATAACCCCGATAGCCAATCTTAAAAATCTGAACATAAATGAAAATCCTGCGTCTGATAAAAAGTAACGTCCCGAACACCATTACGTGCCTCAACCTGCTCAGCGGGTGCATTGCCACGGTGTTCGCTTTTCATTATGATACACTGTACGGAAGCCTGCGGGGATATGAGATGGCTTTCATATTCATCGGTGCAGCAACGCTTTTCGATTTTTGCGACGGGCTTGCCGCACGGCTTCTTCACGCCTATTCGGCATTGGGTAAAGAACTTGACTCGCTTTCCGACCTTGTGAGCTTCGGGCTTGCTCCCGCCACGCTGATTTACAGCACTATGGCGGCCAATGATGCCGGATGGCTGGCTTATCTGGCATTCATTGTAACTGTGTTCGGCGCGTTGAGGCTCGCGAAATTCAACATCGACGACCGCCAGACATCGTCGTTCATCGGCTTGCCGATTCCTTCTAACGCCATATTCTGGATAGGGTGGATTGCTTGGGTCAATCAGCACGGTTATCCGGGCAGTTTGGTCATGGTGCTGCTCATTTTGGCGTTGTCGCTGCTGATGACGAGCCGTATGCGTATGTTCTCGCTGAAGGTGAAGACGCTCGACTGGCGGTGCAATGTCCGCCGTTACGCCCTGCTTTTGGGCGCGGTGCTGTTCCTGATAGTCGAAGGCCTGTCGGGACTTGCGTGGACGATAGTGTTTTATATCGTGCTTTCAGCCACTGCCCGCAAGGATGAACAATATTGAGCCGGCAGTGTTACTATAAAAAAGAATAAAAAGAATACGAAGTGGGAGGTTTTTTAGGTTTCTTATTCCTTTTGCTGCTGGTGGTGATACTGGTGCCGTTGTTGCGGATATTCACTGCCGCCTACAATTTGCGGCGCCGTTTCAAGCAGGCCACGGGGCAATTCCGTGAACGTCAGGGTGGCAATGGCGGTCAGCGACAGCAGCAGACTCAGAAAGAGAAGATATTCACCAAGGATGTCGGCGAATACGTGGCGTTCGAGGAGATAAAGATAGACGAGGATGAATTTTCGCGTCGCCGTGAGGCAGCCGGTTCCTACCGGGAAGTGAAGGCGGAATCGCAAATCACCGACGTGGAATTCGAAGAACTGAAGTAGCGTAGCTATGGGCAATAAATGGACAAAGGAAGAAACGATTGTTGCTTTTAATGTGTATTGCAAAATACCATTTAAAAATAGTAGCAAGTCGCATCCTTTGATTGTCACATATGCGGATTTATTAGGTAGAACTCCATCTGCGTTGAATATGAAAATAGGGAATATAGGCAGGCTTGACCCATCATTGCAGGAGAAAGGGATAACAGGACTTAGGCATGGTGCTAAAATGGATGAAGATATTTGGAATGAATTTTCTAGTAATCCGGAAAAGCTTGCTTACGAAAGTGAGCAGATAATTGCCAGATTGTCTGAAAAGAAATTGGAAGATTCTTTGCAAATTGATATCAGTGCTTTTCCTGAAGGTGAAGAAAGAGAAACTGTTATACGGCAGCGTATTAATCAGGCTTTTTTTAGGAATGCGGTATTAAGCGCATACAATTTTAAGTGCTGTATATCTGGGATAAAAAGCCCGGAGCTTTTGGATGCATGTCATATTGTTGATTGGGCGCAAGACAAAGCTAATAGGATGAATCCAAGCAATGGTTTGTGCCTCAATTCTTTGTTTCATAAGGCATATGATAAGTATCTGATTGCAATTACACCAGATTTGGATGTGGTGGTATCGGAACGGATGCTTCAAAACGCCGGCAGTACAAGATTTGGGGAATATCTGAAAGAAATCGATGGAAATAAGATAAGTGTTCCTGAAAAATTTTTTCCTAAAAAGGAATTTTTGGAAAGACATTATAATGATTTTAGGAGAGTTTCTGTTTAGTTTTTCGTTATGTTCGATTTAAATAAACATTGAGGCGATATGGCGGGGATTACGAAGTTGGCAAGACCGTTTTTTCTGAGGAGGGTGGCACAATGCGCCCGGTTTGCCGATTATGCAAAGGAAATACAGGAACGGCAGCTTTTATCGTTGCTTAAGGAAGCATCCCCGACAGAATACGGAAGAAAATACCGTTTCGCCGAAATTAGCGGTTATGAGGACTATAAGCAGGCAGTGCCGCTTGTGCGCTACGAGGACATACGCCCTCTGGTGATGCGGATGGTCGGCGGCGAGAGCGGCGTGCTGTGGAAAGGGCGCGTGCGCAACTATGCCCAGTCGTCGGGCACGTCGGACGGAAAAAGCAAATACATACCGATTACGAAAGAAGCCTTCGCACGGTGTCATTACCGCGGCGGTGCCGACTGCGTGGCGTTCTATCTCGACTTGAATCCCGAAAGCCGTATTTTCGACGGCCGCGCCTTCATTCTCGGAGGCAGCTTTGCCAACGAGCTGCATAAGGACGGCGTGGTCGTGGGCGACCTCTCGGCGAACCTTATCGACAACATCAACCCAATTGTCAACCTGTTGCGGGTGCCGCCTAAGAAAGTGGCGCTTATGGAAGTGTGGGACAAGAAGCTGCCTGCACTCGTCGAGGCGAGTCGCCGCAAGCATATCACCAACATTTCCGGCGTGCCTTCGTGGTTTCTTTCGGTGTTGAAAGAGGTGATGAGGCGTGAGGGGGTGGACTGTATCCACGACGTTTGGCCCGACCTTGAGGTGTTTTTCCATGGAGGTATAAGTTTTGCGCCATACCGGGAACAATACGAGGCGATAACCGACCGCGGCAAGATGCATTATATAGAGACTTACAACGCTTCCGAAGGATTCTTCGCCGTGCAGTCGTCGTGGGACACGCAGGCTATGCTTCTGCTGCTCGATTTAGGAGTATTCTACGAATTCATTCCCTTGTCGGAGACTGGCAAGGAGTATCCCGACGCTTTGTCGATAGCCGATGTCGAAGCCGGCAAGACCTACGAATTGGTGATATCGGCGTGCAACGGTCTTTGGCGCTACCGCATCGGCGACACGGTAAGGGTGGAGCAGACCCGTCCGGTGAAAATCACGATTGCCGGGCGCACGAAGCATTTCATCAACGCCTTCGGCGAGGAGCTGATGGTCTATAATGCCGACCGCGCCATAGAGGAGGCTTGCAAGCTGACAGGCGCGTCGGTGTATAACTATACGGCGGCTCCGGTATATGCCACCGCAAAGACGAAGGGACGGCACGAATGGCTGATAGAGTTCGAGAGGCGTCCCGACGATATGGAGCGGTTTGCCGACATCCTTGACAGCGAGTTGCAGAAAATCAATTCCGACTACGAGGCAAAGCGGTATAAGGGGATTTTCATCGACCGGCTTTCGATAGTGGAGGCACGGCGCGGACTGTTCGACGACTGGCTGTTGAAGCGTAGCGGAAAACTCGGCGGGCAGCGCAAGATACCGCGTCTTTACAACAGCCGCGAGATAATCGACAGTATGCTTGAAATGAATAAAAAATAATGATATGAGACGTGGTTTCTTGACTTTTTTGGCGATGGCAGCCGTCATCGCCGTATGGGCGGCAAAGCCTAAGTATGTGTTTGTGTTCGTCGGCGACGGCATGGGTATGGGGCACGTGATGGCTACGGAGACTTACAACCGCACCGTGCTCGGCAACGACGACAACATCCTGATGATGCGGTTCCCTGTGGCTTCGATGGCTATGACCTATTCGGCAAGCTCGCCGATAACCGATTCGGCGGCGGCAGGCACGGCTCTTGCCACCGGCAGCAAGACAAAGAACAGCATGGTGGGCATGTCGCCCGACACGGTCGCTGTGGAAAGCGTTTCGCACGAGTTGAAAAGGAAGCTTGGATATGGCGTGGGAATCGTTACGTCCGTTTGCTACGACGATGCCACCCCGGCCACGCATTTCGCGCATCAGGCAAACCGCAAGATGTACGAGGAAATCAACCGTAACGGCGCGGAGAGCGGATTCGACTTCATAGCCGGAGCCAACACGCTGGCACGCAACGACAAGGAAAAAACCGCGAGGATATTCGACGGCTACCGCAAGAACGGCTATACGGTGGCAAGAAGCATTGAGGAGTTGAAGACGGCAAAACCGGGCAGGAAAATTCTGCTCACTGCGCCTTATGAGGAAGGGGCGGCACAGATAGGCTACACTATCGACAGCATCAGCGGCGCAGCCACATTGCCGGAACTGACGCGACTCTGCCTTGACCATCTTAAGAAGGTTTCGCCCAAGAAATTCTTTATGATGGTGGAGGCCGGCAATATCGACCATGCCGCGCATGGCAACGACGGCGGAGCGGTCGTGAAGGAAGTGCTCAATTTTCAGGAAGCCATACAGATAGCCTATGATTTCTATCTTGAGCATCCTGACGAGACTCTTATCGTTGTCACTGCCGACCACGACACCGGAGGAATGACTGTCGGTGTTGACAAAGGTCCGGCACAACCGGCTTTGAAGAACATCGACTACCAGCGTATTTCCAAAGAGCGGTTCAGCGACCTTTGCGCCAAAGAGGGAGGCGACACGTGGGAAGAGATGAAACGTCTGCTTTCCGAAAAGCTCGGGCTGTGGTCGCACATACGGGTCAACGAGATGGAAGAGGCACGTATGCTCGAAAGCTACGGCAGGATGAAAGCCAAGGCGGCATCGACGCAAAAGACTCTTTACAAGGATTTCAACGAGTTCACGGCCATAGTGTTCGACATCCTCAACCATAAGACCGGGTTCGGATTCACCACATTCTCCCACACGGGCAATCCGGTGCCGGTGTTTGCCGTCGGCGAGGGTTGCGGGGCGTTCAGCGACTTGAACAACAACATCGAGATTCCACAGAAGATACGCAAGCTGACCGGTTTGGCGGCTGATTAGGCGGTTATGTGGTTATAAGGTTATGTGCTTAATAATAAAAATTTAACTTGCTTTAATTGCTGTCTATGGTTAACTTTGCAGCATGATAATCAAGTTGTTGCTAATATTGTGCATCGTTAATAATCAATTGATATGGATACATTGAAATTTGAGAACCGTAATGTGAAAGGCTCTGTGTCGGACGACGAAATAAAAGCCTTGCAGGCTAAAGGCGCCGACGCTATCGAGAAACTGGAAAAAGGTACTGGCGAAGGCAGCGATTTTCTTGGCTGGCTCCATCTGCCCAGTTCTATTTCTGAAAATTCGGTTGCCGACATCGAAAAGACCGCGGCATTGCTCCGCAAGGATTGCGAATATGTAGTGGCAATCGGTATCGGAGGAAGTTATCTTGGCGCGAAGGCTGTGATAGAGGCTCTTAGCGACTCGTTTGCGGCATACAAGCCGGCCGACGGACCGCGTGTGTTGTTTGCCGGTCAGAACATCGGCGAGGACTACACGGCGGAACTCGTGGAACTGCTTAAAGGCAAGAAATTCGGTATCATCGTCATATCAAAATCGGGTACTACGACAGAACCGGCAATCGCTTTCCGTTTGCTCAAGGAGATGCTTGAGGCTCAGGAAGGCAAGGAATACGCATCTAAGCATATTGTTGCCATCACCGACGAGCATAAGGGCGCGCTCCGCAAGCTCGCTACCGAGGAAGGCTATGCTACATACGTCATTCCCGACAACGTGGGCGGACGTTTCTCCGTACTCACCCCGGTAGGCTTGCTGCCGATTGCCGTTGCTGGATTCGACATCCGCAAGCTCATCGGCGGTGCAAAGGCTATGGAAGCGGCTACGGCAAAAGCGGACGATTCCAACATCGCCCTGCTTTACGCCCAGACACGCAACGCCCTTTACAATGCCGGTAAGAAGATAGAGATTCTCGTGAACTACAATCCTAAGCTACATTATCTCGGAGAGTGGTGGAAGCAGCTTTACGGAGAAAGCGAGGGCAAGGAGCATAAGGGCATTTTCCCGGCAGCCGTCGACAATTCTACCGACCTCCACTCTATGGGACAGTGGATTCAGGAAGGCGAGCGTTCGATATTCGAGACTGTGATTTCTGTCGCAAAGCAGCAGCGTGAAGTTGTCATTCCTTATGATGAGGCTAACCTCGATGGGTTGAACTATATCGCCGGCAAGCGCATCGACGAGGTGAACAAGATGGCCGAACTCGGCACGGTGATAGCACATACCGACGGTGGAGTACCCAACATCCACATCACTCTTCCGGAACTTTCGGAATACTGTCTTGGCGAAATAATCTATTTCTTCGAAAAAGCTTGCGGTATCAGCGGATACATACTTGGCGTGAATCCTTTCAACCAGCCGGGTGTGGAAGCCTACAAGAAGAATATGTTCGCGTTGCTCAACAAGCCGGGCTACGAAGAGGAAAGCAAGGCTATACAGGCACGCTTGAAATAAGGTCATACTGGCTCTGAAAAACGGACGGCTCAGCATATCGTATGCAGGGCCGTTCGTTTTTATCTGCGTGTCCGGGATAAAAGTCAGGAGAAAAGTTGAGGGTTTAATGTTGAGTGTTGAGAGAGATTTTACACTCAACACTCAACATTAAACCCTCAATTTTCAAGATTGTTTTTATGGGAAAAGCAGGCGGAATGTCTTTTTTGTGGGGTTGTTGATAAGCTGGAGCGTTCCGCCGTGGAGGTTCATGATGCGGCGCGCCACCGACAGCCCTATGCCGGAGCCGTCGCGCTTGGTAGTGAAGAAAGGCACGAATATCTGTTCCGCGCATTCGTCCGACACCGGTTGCCCATTGTCGATAACGTCGATTGTCACTGATTCGTTCTCGATAGTACGCGAATTTATGCGTATCGCTGTCGCTCCGGCTTCTATAGCATTTTTGAGCAAGTTGACGAGTACGTGGCTTATCAGATTCTTGTCGGCTTGCACAATGATGTCCTCAGGTTGTATGTCGATAACGACTTTGACAGCGGCGAGTGGTTCGTGCATCAGGGCTACGGCATCGTTCGCAAGATCCCGGACGTAATTGAGCGAAAGTTCGGGCGATGGTATCGCCGCAAATTTACGGAACGATTTCGTGAATTTCATAAGTCCGTCGGATGTCAATGAAATCACTTCCAGACTTTCCTCCACTCGCTTCGGGTCGTCGGTACCGCTGTTGAGCAGGCTGTCGCTCATTGCGCGTATCGGGGCGATTCCGTTCATTATTTCGTGCGTCAGCACTCGCGTCAGTTTTATCCATGCTTCCACTTCCTGCCGGTCGATTACAGAGTTTACATCGTTGAGGATGTAAACGCTCAATGTCCTTTCGCCGAAATTGATTTTCGATACGTTGGCCGAGACGTTTATGTTATGGTTATTATTGCCGAGCGATAGCAGCCTTGTCTCTCCTGACGACATGTTTTCTAACGACTCGCGCAGTCCCGGCTCCGTATTGTCGAGTTGTGCGGTGTTGGTAAGCACGGTCAGCCCGAGCAGTCTAAGGGCAGCCGTATTGCAAAGGCTTACGTTGCCTTTGTCGTCGGTAACGAATATTCCGGCTCTGACGCTGTTGATTATCGTACCGTATAATCTTTCCTTTTGCCGGGCCGCTATTTTCTGTTCTTTGATTATTTCCGATACTCCGGCAAGCGATTCCGTAATTTCCGGATTGCCGCGTTTGTGCAGACGGAAAGAGAAATCATTGTTGCGGAAGGCTTCCAGCATGATGATTACTTTCCGGGTGGCATCGTTTGCCGATGCGAAGGCATAGGCGAACGCCGCGGCTAATCCTGCCGCTGTCAGTGCCAGCGCAGGCAGCAGCC
>URQP01000073.1 GCA_900550025.1 uncultured Porphyromonadaceae bacterium
TGTTGCTCAGGAACTTATAAATAAAGTTAAATTATAGTGTTGCGGAATTAAGGTATATTTCTTCATAGTTATTCTTTGTTTTTTTGTTAGGGCTTGATTATATTGTCGTCAATCAGACGTTGGCGCAACTCGGCGCGTTTCACACGAACGACAACTCCGTAGTTGGTCTGTGTGGAGTTCTTGGCCTTGATGCGTGATGTCTTGTTCTCGTCCTCGCTCGTGGCGTATTTCTCATATTCTCCGCCGTCTGCAAAAAACTTGTTGAAATAGAACTCATATTTCTCCTGAGCGTTGACTTCAAGAATCAGCGGACGCGACGAGCAACCGGAGCTTCCGGCCGTGACACCTTTGAAAATTACGTCGCGCAGGGCGTTTTTCCTTGCCTGTTCCACAGCGTCGGCCTTATTGCTTCCGGCACCCCATGCACGCACTGTCTGCGAGCCGTCGAGCTCCGTGCCAAGGCATTCCGTCTCGAACGAATAAAATGCGCCCTGTGAACTTATGACCGTATCTTTACGGCAGGAAGACACCGACACGAGCAGCAAAAAAGCCGCAATAAAAATACCATATTTTTTCATAATATCACAAGTGTTAGAATTCATAACCTACGCTCAACGCCACAAACGACTGGAACTTGTCGCCGTTGCCACCCGGACGCTTCAGTGACTGGCCGACATACGACAGACCAAGAAGGAAAGCCGAACGCTTGAAATCGCCGAAACGCGCGCCGATTGTCGGACGGACCAATACGCCGTCGCGCAAAGCGCCTCCTACAGAAAAAGAATAATACGGCACTACCCTGCGCTCATAAGAGGGAAGGATGTTGCCCCTGACATTGGCATAGATAGGGAACGACCATTCCACGCTACGTCCACGGATGTTGCCGTTGTTGATATAGTAGCGCGCGCCTATGCCCGCACCGACACGCACGTATTCATTAAAGCGGTATCCTGCCGTGAAATCAAGTTCCGTCAATCCTCCGTTGCTGCCGCCTATATTGGTGGATATGCCGCCATAGAGGTCGAAGCCGAACCAGAACCCTTTTTCATACTGGTAATACTCAGAATAGGTAGTCTTGCCCTGTTTCAACGAATCAGCCGGATTTTCGCGGGAAATTTTATTGATTTCCGATTTCTGGTATGTCAGAAACTCCCCCGACGGGGTCTGCACCGTTATCGTAAGGCCTGAAGCATCGCCCACCACGATACCGCGCACCACCGTGCCGTTGTTCAAAAGGATGTAATCATAATTGCCCTGCACTTGGGCTGTTGCCGCGAAGCAAGCCGCAACCGCGGCAATAATAAAAATCAACCGTCTCATATCAGAATCCTGTTGTAAGTCCTCTAACCACACCTGCTGCTTGCAAATCCTTGAGCAACTGCTCTTTGTTGACTGTGACCACTGCGCCTACCTTGTATTTCTTCTTGGCAATCTTCACCACTTCGCGGTTGGCGCTTACCATTGTGGCATAATTCTTATAAGAGCCTCCGTCGCTGAAAAAGTCCTTGAAAAAGTCGGCGTGTTGCTGCTCTACAAGGGCAGAACCTGCCAGCGGGCGTTGCGACTGGCGCAATTCCTTATTGGAAAATCCGCGGAAAAGCACGCCATGCACGGCGCATTTACAAAGATAGTCGTCGCCGGGATTGTTTTTGCTTGTCAATCCCCACACTTTCACAAGATACGAACCTTGAGCGCCTGTTCCGGCACCTTCGATTTCATAATTAAGCTCATCGCCCGAATTGTCCTTGGCAGGGGCGAGGCATACGCCCAACAGCAGGGCGACAGTCAAAAGAAGAATCTTTTTTGCCATATTCTTGGTTTTTATGTTTAGTCCAGATAATAGCGAAAATCAGCAAGATGGTAGCGTCTAAATGCAGGATAGGCGCATTTGGAGCAAAAAGTATCTTCTGTCTGATATTCACGTAGTTATCATTGTTGCAAATATACTGATATCCTTGAAATAAACAAATGGAAAACAAAAATATTTTATTCCTGTCAATACCGGTTATTCCTGATGCCGGTAGCTTGGCCTATGACGGCTGCAGTTCTGTGATGCGTTTCAGGATGTCGACGGCATCGTGTACGGCCGGAACGTTTGCCACGAGCATCGACCGCTTGCCGTTGTTGTCGCGCAACTGGCAGCGGCGCGGGTTGTCCTGAAGGAAATGCAGGATGCGCCCGAATGCCGGCGACTGGTAGTAGGCTATGTTGTCGCCCGACACGAAGTACAGGTGCATCTTGCCCTGCTTAAGCACTATTTTCTCTATGCCGAGTGTCCGTGCTATGCGGCGCAGCGTCACCACGAGAATCAGTTCCATCGCCTCGTGCGGGATTTTGCCGAAACGGTCCTCTATGCGCTTGCAGAACGCTTCCACGTCTTCCTGCCGCTCCATATTGTCGAGTTCCTGATACAGCAATATGCGCTCGCTTTCCTGCGGAACGAATGTGGCAGGGAACAATATTTCGAGGTCGCTCTCGATTGTGCAGTCCGATGCATACGACTTGTCATCCTGCTGTTCGTCGGCGAAAGTTTCGGAGAACTCTTCCGTTTTCAGTTCCAGCACGGCTTCTTTCAGAATTTTCTGGTAGGTCTCGTAGCCGAGGTCGGCGATGAATCCGCTTTGCTCCGCGCCGAGCAGGTTGCCTGCGCCGCGTATGTCGAGGTCCTGCATCGCTATGTGGATTCCGCTGCCGAGGTCGGAGAAGCTTTCTATGGCCTGAAGCCTTCGGCGCGACACCGGCGACAGCGGCAGGCCGGGCGGCACGAGCAGATAGCAGAACGCCTTCTTGTTGCTACGTCCCACGCGGCCGCGCAATTGGTGCAGCTCGCTCAGTCCGAAATTCTGGGCGTTGTTGATTATTATTGTGTTGACATTAGGCATATCGATGCCCGACTCGATGATTGTAGTGGCCAGCAGCACGTCGTACTTGTGTGCGGCGAAGTCTATTATCGTCTGCTCCAATTTGTCGGAAGGCATCTGTCCGTGTCCCACTACGGTACGCGCGTCGGGGACGAGCTTGCGTATGCGCGACTCGAGGTCGAAAAGCTGCTCTATCCGGTTGTTGACAAGGAAAACTTGTCCGCCACGCGCCAGCTCGAAGTTGACGGCTTCGCGCAGTATGTCGTCGTCGAGGGCAGCCACGGTTGTGAGTATCGGGTAGCGGTTTGGCGGCGGAGTGTTGATTGTGCTGAGGTCGCGCGCTCCCATAAGCGAGAATTGCAGGGTGCGCGGTATCGGTGTTGCCGACATCGTGAGCGTATCGACGTTCACTTTCATTTGCTTCAGCTTCTCTTTCACGCCTACGCCGAACTTCTGTTCCTCATCGATTACGAGCAATCCAAGGTCTTTGAATTTCACTCCTTTGCCAATAAGTTTGTGCGTGCCGATGATTATGTCGATTTTTCCGGCTGCAAGGTCGGCAAGTATGGATTTAACTTCTTTCGGCTTCCGTGCGCGGGTCAGATAATCGACCCTGACAGGGAATTCTTTCAGGCGTGCCGAGAATGTGGTGAAATGTTGGAAGGCCAGCACTGTCGTCGGTACGAGCACGGCGGTCTGCTTGCCGTCGGTGGCAGCTTTGAAAGCCGCGCGTATCGCTACTTCAGTCTTGCCAAAGCCTACATCGCCGCAAATCAGGCGGTCCATAGGGCGGTCGCTTTCCATATCGGTTTTCACGGCCTGTGTGGCTTTCAATTGGTCGGGAGTGTCCTCATAGATGAACGATGCCTCAAGCTCTTGTTGCAAGTAGCCGTCGGGCGAGAACGCAAAGCCTTTCTCGTCGCGGCGTGCGGCGTAGAGGCGTATCAGGTCGCGGGCGATGTCTTTCAGCTTGCTCTTGGTGCGTTCCTTCATCTTGTTCCACGCTCCGGAGCCGAGCTTGTTGAGGCGTGGCTCTACGCCTTCCTTCCCGCGGTATTTTGCGAGTTTGTGGAGCGAATGTATCGACACGAATATCTTGTCGTCGTTCAGGTAGGTGAGCTTTATCATCTCCTGCATCTTGCCGTTGACATTGGTGCGCACCAAGCCTCCGAATTTTCCCACTCCGTGGTCGACGTGTACTATGTAGTCGCCCACTTCAATCTGCGACAGCTCTTTCAATGAAAGGGCGAGCTTGCCGGAACGCACGCGGTCGCTTTTCAGCGTGTATTTGTGGAAGCGCTCGAATATCTGGTGGTCGGTGAACACGCATATTTTCAGGTCGTGGTCCACGAATCCCTCGTGCACGGTGTTGAGCACCGGCTCGAAAGGTATCAGGTCGCCACGGTCGTTGAATATCATGCGCAGACGTTCGAACTGCGGCTCGTTGTCGGAGAGTATGTAGATTTTGTAACCTTCTTTCTCGAATTCCTTGAACGATTCGCTGATTATGTCGAAATTCTTGTGGAAAACACCTTGCAAGGCGCAGTTGAAGCTGATTCTTGCATCGTACTTTCCGGTGTTGTTCATTCCGTAGTGTATCTGCCTGAATGATTCGAGCGATTCGGCGAATGCTTCCGGGTCGACAATGTTGAGCATTGCGTTGGCATCGCCTTCTTTTGCAATTACCGTGCTTTCGGAAATGGTTTCCGATGCTATCGCCTTTATTCGTGAAAGCAGCCATTCGCGGTCGTGCAGCAACACTATTGTCTTGTTGCCGATGAATGAAAGCAAAGATTCCGCACCGGCTGAATGCCCGCTGATGTTGTTGACTACGCAAATGCTGTCGATTTGCTGTTCCGACAGTTGCGTCTCTATGTTGAATGTGCGGATGCTCTCTATGTCGTCGCCGAAAAAGTCGATGCGGTAAGGCAGCTCGTTGGCGAATGAGAAAATGTCGAGGATGGAGCCGCGGATGGCGAATTGCCCGGGTTCATACACATAGTCTACTTCGTTGAATCCGTATTCTCGCAATTTTTGGGCGGTGTCTGTCATATCAGCGGTGCCGCCTTTTGTGAACTGCAAAGTTTCAGATTTGATTTTTTCTTTCGACGCTACTTTTTCGGCGAGGGCTTCCGGATAGGTCACCACCCAGCGCAAATGCTTGTCGTCCCAGCGGTTGAGCACTTCCGCTCTGAGAATTTGTGATGGAGGGTCTTCCTGTCCGTATTTTATATCGCGTTTATAACCGGAAGGGAACAGCAGTACGTCCTTGTCGCCGTTGATGCGGCAAAGGTCGTTGTACATATAGCCGGCCTCGTCAAGGTCGTTGGCTACAATCAGATAAGGGGAGTGCTTTTCCGGCAGGCGGGAGAACAGCATAGCCGGAGATGAGCCGGCAAGTCCGTCGATTGCGGCCCGTTTTATCTTTTTGTTCCCGGCAAGTCCGTCGATGGCTTTGCGTCGCGACGGAGTGTCGAACAAGTCACATAGCTCAGAAATTTTCATTCAAGGAAATTTGGTTCTGCAAAATTAGTAAAAATATAAATAAGTCAGTCCTTTATGTTTGCGTCGGGAAAAGCCGGGAGTGTTTTTGCACGGAACATAGCTTATGGAATGCGGTGGCTTTTTGACGCTTGGTGATGACAAGGCTTCGTATGATTTTGGTAATTGCGGAATTGATGGTAATTTTGTCTGCAATTGTTTTAAAAGCATGGTTACAATATTGTTTCATGAAACGGTTTTCGGCCCGATACACAGCCGTAGGCTCGGCACGTCGCTTGGAATAAACCTTATGCCTAATGACGGCAAAATATGCTCGTTCGACTGCCTGTATTGCGAGGCCGGATATAATTCGCAAGGGGCAGGGAATGCCGGGATAAGCAGCCGTGAGGAAGTGAGGGACTGCCTTGAGGAGAAACTTTCGGCGATGAAAGCATCCGGCGACAGGCTCGATGTAATAACATTCTCTGGAAATGGAGAGCCGACGTTGCATCCTGATTTCGGCGGTGTGGTAGATGATGTCATAGCATTGAGGGATAAATATTATCCTGATGTGAAAATCAGTGTCTTGTCAAATTCCACGATGATAGGGCGGAAAGCAGTGGCTGACGCTCTTAAGAAAGTGGACAACAATATATTGAAGCTTGATTCTGCAATCGATTCCACTGTAAGGCTAATTGACCGCCCGGCGAACCCTGATTTTTGTGTAAAGCGGGTGGTAGAGTCGCTTAAGCAATTTTCCGGTCAATGCATAATACAGACTATGATGCTGCGCGGGAGCCATGCCGGAGAGCGGATAGACAATACCACGGACGAGGAAATCGAGGCATTGCTTTCCGCTTATTTGGAGATACAGCCTTTGGAAGTGATGCTTTATTCGATAGACCGCCCGACTCCGGAGGCCGATTTGCATAAGGTGGAGCTTGAAGAGTTGAACCGTATTGCCATGCGTTTCAGAGAAAAAGGAATAAAAGTACAGGTTAATTGATATGATATATCCTAAATCGTTAGAAAATGGGGATTCTATCGCGATAGTGTCTCCGGCAAGTAAAATCGACGGCGCTCTTATCGACGGCGCGTGCCGTACT
The DNA here is from genome assembly GCA_900550025.1 of uncultured Porphyromonadaceae bacterium. Taxonomy (GTDB): domain Bacteria; phylum Bacteroidota; class Bacteroidia; order Bacteroidales; family Muribaculaceae; genus Limisoma; species Limisoma gallistercoris. The sequence goes on from URQP01000073.1 coordinate 6,449, forward strand.
ATTGAATCGTGGGGCTTCAGGCCTGTGTTAGGGGAATTCTGTAAGGGAGAATACGGTTCTTTCAGCGGTTCCGTCGACCAGCGCCTGCGTGATTTCAAGAGAGCCTTTGAAGATGAGGATGTAAGGGCTGTGCTGTGCAGCCGCGGCGGTTATGGCACAGTGCAGTTGCTTGAATATTTCCAGTTGAATATGTGGAAGAACGACCCTAAATGGCTGATAGGGTTCAGTGATATTTCTGTGCTTCACGCCGCTTCTTTCCATGCCGGTGTGGCAAGTTTGCACGGCTCGATGTGCAAATGCCTTGCGGAGCAGCCCGACAGCGAGAGCAGCCGCAGAATTCGGGATATTCTTACAGGAGGATTGCCGGAATATCTTGTGCAAGGCAACACGCGCAATCGTGAGGGGAAAGCGGAAGGAGTGATTTCCGGCGGGAATCTTGCGGTTTTGTCAGGGATAGTCTCTACTCCCTACAATCTGTTGAAAAAAGGCAATATCCTTTTCATAGAGGATGTGGCTGAGCCTATCTACAAAGTGGAGCGTATGCTTTATACTTTGCGGCTTAACGGAACGTTAGAGCAAATCAAGGGGTTGATAGTCGGACAATTCACTGAATATAAGGCAAGTCAGGACTATACTGACATGTATGACATGATAGAGGATATGGTAAGCGGATATAATTTCCCGGTTGCTTATAATTTCCCGGTAGGCCATGTCGACAGTAATTTGCCTATTATCGAAGGAGCTGAAGTGGAATTGGAAGTCGGTAGGCAGGAAGTAAGGTTGAAATTTATAGATAATAGGCGATGAAAACGCATACGGTGAGCATAGTTGTGCCGGTATACCGTGTGGATATGACCGAATACGAACGGATCTCAATGGAGAGGCTTGTCAAGGTGCTTGGCAGTCACAGGATAGTGGTAGTCAAACCGGTTTCTCTCGATTTGAGCCCATTGTCGGAAAAATATCCGTGTCTTGAATTTGAGTCTTTCGATGACGGTTGTTTCGAAAGTATCAGTTCATACAACAGGCTTATGATGTCGGAAGCATTTTACCGCCGTTTTCAGGATTCGGAATACATATTGATTTACCAATTGGACGCATATGTGTTCCGTGACGAGTTGGATTATTGGTGCGCTAAGGGTTACGATTATATAGGCGCTCCATGGTTGTTGCGTCCGGTCTATAAATTCCCGCTATTCCGTTTTACTTCATGGCTGAAAAAGAAATATTGCGACGTGACGCACCGTCCGAACGGACAGATTACGCGCTATAAGGTAGGAAACGGCGGATTCTCGTTGAGGAAGGTGGACAGTATGCTCCGGGCTGTTACGGAGTTGAGGCAGGTTGTGGAAAGGTTTCTTACGGCGAAACACCATCATACATTTAATGAAGATGTGTTTTTCGGAGTGGAAGTCAACAATCACGGTTTAGGATTCCGTTATCCTGACTGGCGGGAGGCTTTGAGGGTCAGTTTCGACAAGTATCCGAAATTTTGTTATGAGTTGAATGACGGACGGTTGCCGTTCGGCTGCCATTCGTGGTATAAGCGGAAAATGAAGAAGTTCTGGTTTCCTGTAATTTTGAAGAATTAACGTATATTTGTTGGCGGAGAGTTGCGAAAAACCATAATTTCACTATCTTTGCATCAAAGCGATTTGCTATGGAAAAGGAAAACACTTACATCCGGTTTGATTGGGCAATGAAGGCCTGTTGCGCAACAAGGCTAATTTTGGCGTGCTCGAGGGGTTTCTGACTACGTTGCTCGGCAAAAAGATGACGATACGCAACCTTTTGGAAAGCGAAAGCAATCAGGAGTCATATTACGACAAGAGCAACCGTGTGGATATGCTTGCGGAAGACAATGAGGGCACGTTGTATTTGATAGAAGTACAGAACAATACGGAATATGCATATTTCCAAAGGATGCTTTTCGGCGCGTCAAAGCTTGTGACGGAATATATCAACCGTGGTGAGGGATACGAGAATGTGCGTAAGGTTTACAGCATAAATATCGTATATTTCCCATTGGGAGCAGGGAAAGACTATGTGTATCACGGTAAAACGGAATTCAGAGGAATTCATACCGGCGACATACTGCAACTGTCGCCGTTCCAGCGTCAGAAATTCAAGGTGGATGCCGTGAGCGACCTTTATCCTGAATACTACATACTAAAGGTCAATGGCTTTAACGAAGTCGCAAAAACTCCGTTGGAGGAATGGATTTATTATCTGAATACAGGAGAAGTGCCTGACGACGCGACGGCTCCCGGCTTGGAAGGCGTGCGTGAGCATCTGAGGATTTCCAAAATGCCTAAATCTGAATTGAAGGCGTACTACAAGCATGTTGATGACTTAGTGATTCTTCACGACAACATATTCACACAGCGCGACGAGGGGCGGTTCGAAGGCCACGCTGAAGGTTTGGAGGAAGGACGTGCCATTGGTATCGAAGAAGGGCGTGCCGAAGGTGAAAAGTCGAAGCAGGTCGAGATTGCCAAAAAAATGAAAGCATTAGGTATGGCAGACGATGTGATAAAGAAAGTTACCGGATTATTGCCCGATGATTGTCAGTGATAATTCAGTGTGTTTTGTTTGTTTTTGACAAACAAAATCATAACTTTGTAAGCGGCTAACGGATGCGTTCCGGAAGCCGCTTTTTCTGTAAAACAAACATACCATATATGGCGAAAAAACTTATAGAATGCGTGCCTAATTTTAGCGAAGGACGCGATATGGCAGTAATCAACCAGATTACAGATGAAATCAAATCAGTGGACGGCGTGACTTTACTCGACGTTGACCCGGGAGCGGCTACGAACCGCACCGTAGTGACATTCATCGGCGAGCCGGAGCAGGTATGCGAGGCCGCTTTCAGAGCTATCGGCAAGGCTCAGGAACTTATCGACATGCGGCAGCACCACGGCGAGCATCCACGGATGGGAGCCACCGACGTGTGCCCGTTGGTTCCGGTTGCCGGGGTAACTATGGAAGAGACCGTTGAATATGCGCGTGCGCTTGCAAAGCGTGTCGGCGATGAGTTGGGAATCCCGGTATATTGTTATGAGTCGGCGGCTTTTTCTCCTGACCGCCGTAATCTTGCTGTCGTGAGGGAAGGGGAATATGAGGGCTTGCAGAACAAGTTGGCAAATCCTGTGATGAAACCTGATTTCGGGCCGGCGGATTTTACTGAGCCGGTGGCCAAAAGCGGGGCATCGGTGATTGGAGCGCGCGATTTCCTGCTTGCAGTGAATTTCAACCTCAATACCACTTCTACCCGCCGTGCCAATGCCATCGCGTTCGACGTGAGGGAACGCGGCCGTGTCAAGCGGGAAGGGAATCCCATTACCGGGAAAAAGGTGCTCGACGAAAATGGCAAAGAGGTGATGATTCCCGGCACATTGAAGGGTACAAAAGCGATAGGATGGTATATCGCGGAATACGGCATCGCGCAGGTCTCGATGAATATTACCGATATCAACGCCACTCCGTTGCACATGGCATTCGAGGAAGTGTGCAGCAAAGCTGCCGCTCGTGGAATCAGGGTGACTGGTACGGAAATAGTCGGCATGGTGCCGAAACGTGTGCTGATTGATGCCGGGAAATACTATTTGCAGAAGCAGCACCGTTCGGCGGGCATTGCGGAAAGCGAGATAATAAAGATAGCGGTGAAGTCGATGGGGCTCGACGATTTGCGTCCGTTCAATCCGGAAGAAAAAGTGATTGAATATATGATAGCCGACAAGTCGAAGCGTCTTGTCGATATGACGTGTGACGGATTCGCTGAAGAGACGGCAAGCGAATCGCCGGCTCCCGGCGGTGGCTCAGTGTCTGCATATATGGGTGCCTTGGGTGCGGCTTTGGGCACAATGGTCGCCAATTTGTCGGCTCACAAGCCGGGATGGGACGACCGTTGGGATTATTTCGCGCGCTATGCGGAAGAAGGCCATTCCATAATGGAAGAGCTGATTCATCTTGTGGATGAAGATACAGCGGCCTTCAACGGAATAATGGTTGTGTTCTCTATGCCAAAATCTACGGCAGAAGAGAAAGCCGCGCGTGCGGAGGCGATGGAACGTGCCACGCTTTATGCTACGGAAGTGCCGCTGCACACCATGCGGTGTGCCGTGCGGGCCTTCCCGGTATTACGTGCCATGGTCGAGCAGGGTAATCCTAATTCGGTGTCCGATGCGGGCGTCGGGGCTTTGGCGATAAGGGCGGCTGTTCTCGGGGCGATGCTCAACGTGAAAATCAACGCGGCAGGACTTAAGGACAGGGAAAAAGCCGGAAGTTTGACGACTGAGGCCGACCGTATTGCCGAAGAAGCGTCGCGGCAGGAATGTGAGATTATGAAGATGGTGACTGAAGTGATTTCAAAAAACAAATGATATATGGAAAAACAACTGACAGAATTCCAAAAAGAGATACTTGCGGGCATACCCGATGTCCTGCCGCCTTTGAAGCCGTATGACAAAAGCGTGAACCATGCTCCTAAGCGCAAGGACATACTGACCGACGGCGAGAAGCGTCTCGCATTGCGTAATGCGCTACGCTATTTCGACCCGAAACATCATGGACAATTAATCCCGGAGTTTCTCGACGAGCTGAAAACCTACGGACGCATATATATGTACCGTTTGCGTCCGGATTATGATATGCATGCGCGACATATCGACGAATATCCTTATAAATCACGCAACGCAGCGGCAATAATGTTGATGATTAACAATAATCTCGACAAGGCCGTTGCGCAGCATCCGCACGAGCTTATTACCTACGGCGGGAATGGCGCTGTCTTCCAGAACTGGGCGCAATACCGTCTCACGATGAAATATCTTGCGACGATGACCGACGAGCAGACATTGGTGATGTACTCAGGCCATCCGCTCGGACTGTTTCCGTCGCATCCGCGTGCGCCGAGGGTAGTGGTGACAAACGGTATGGTGATTCCGAACTACTCCAAGCAGGACGATTGGGAACGGTTCAACGCTCTCGGAGTGTCGCAATACGGACAGATGACGGCCGGCTCATATATGTACATCGGGCCGCAAGGAATCGTTCATGGCACGACTATAACCGTGCTCAACGCGGCACGCAAACAGGAAGGAAGTCGCTCGGCATCGCTTGCCGGCAAGCTTTTCGTCTCTTCCGGACTGGGAGGAATGTCGGGCGCACAGCCGAAAGCGGCCGTTATTGCCGGAGTAGTGGGCGTAGTGGCTGAAATTAATCCGAAAGCCGTGCAGAAGCGGTTTGAGCAAGGGTGGGTAGATGAAGTGTTCACTTCGCTTGACGAACTTATTCCACGCATCAAAAAAGCGGTAGCCGACAAGAAACCGGTTTCAATCGCATATCAGGGCAACATCGTTGACCTGTGGGAGCGTCTTGCCGACGAGGACATAAAGGTCGATTTAGGCTCCGACCAGACATCCCTTCACAATCCGTGGGCAGGAGGATACTATCCGGCCGGTTTTACTTTGGAAGAGTCCAACGAGATGATGTCCTCCGAGCCTGAACGGTTTAAGTCGGAAGTCGAGAAATCGTTGCGCAGGCAAGTTGCGGCTATCAATAGGCTGACTGCGAAGGGGATGTATTTCTTTGATTATGGCAACGCATTTTTGCTCGAGGCTTCGCGTGCTGGTGCCGATATTATGAAAGATAACGGCGATTTCCGTTATCCTTCATATGTGCAGGATATTATGGGACCTATGTTCTTCGACTATGGTTTCGGTCCGTTCCGCTGGGTATGCACCTCGTGCAAGCCTGAAGACCTTGCAGTGACTGACCGTCTCGCCACTGAAGTGCTTGAGGAGATAGCCAAGAATGCGCCTGATGACATAATCGGGCAATTGGAGGATAATATACATTGGATAAAGGAAGCCGGAAAGAATCATCTTGTGGTTGGCTCACAGGCGCGCATTCTTTATGCCGACTGCGAAGGCCGTACCAAGATTGCGGAGGCTTTCAACCGCGCCATACGCAACGGAGAGATTTCCGCACCTGTCGTGCTCGGACGCGACCACCACGATGTGTCGGGCACGGATTCTCCTTACCGCGAGACCTCGAACATCTACGACGGTTCAAAATTCACTGCCGATATGGCCGTGCAGAACGTAATCGGCGACTCGTTCCGCGGTGCTACTTGGGTGTCGCTGCACAACGGCGGAGGCGTAGGATGGGGCGAAGTAATCAATGGAGGTTTCGGAATGGTAATCGACGGTTCGGAGGACGCTGACGAGAATATCCGGATGATGCTCCATTGGGACGTGAACAACGGAATAGCGCGCCGTAGCTGGGCGCGCAACAAGGGTTCGATGGACGCAATACGCCGGGAAATGGAAAAAACGCCCGGTCTGAAAGTCACATTGCCTAATCTTGTGGATGAGTCATTATTTGAAAACCTGAATTTATAATATAAACATTATGGAAGAAGTTCATCATATTTCCCCGGCGGCAATTACTGTTGACGAGATAGCCGGGATTGTAGAAAACAACAGGAAAATAGCGTTGAGCGATGAGGCGAAACGGCGTGTAGTGCGTTGCCGGGAATATTTGGATAAGAAAATAGAAAGTTCCGACGAGCCTGTTTATGGTGTGACTACCGGTTTCGGCTCTCTTTGCAATGTCTCTATCGACCACGATTCGCTGCGCGACCTGCAACGCAACCTCGTGATGTCGCATGCCTGCGGAATGGGCGAGGAAGTCCCGCAAGAAATTGTCAAGTATATGATTTTCCTGAAAGTGCAGTCGCTGTGCTACGGATATTCAGGAGTGCAGCTCTCTACTGTGGAAAGGCTTGTGGATTTCTTCAACAATGATGTAATACCTGTCGTTTATAAGCAAGGCTCGCTCGGGGCTTCGGGCGATCTTGCGCCTTTGGCCAATATGTGTCTCCCGCTTCTCGGATTAGGCGAAGTGCATTATAAGGGAGAACGGTTGTCGGGCGAAGAAATCAACCGCCGTATGGGTTGGGAACCTGTCAACCTTGCGTCGAAAGAGGGATTGGCCTTGCTCAACGGCACGCAATTCATGTCGGCATATTCTGTCTGGAGCGTTGTCCGTGCCAAACGGCTTTCTCGCTGGGCCGACTATATAGCGGCAATGAGCATCGATGCCTACGACGGGATGATTAGTCCGTTTCTTGCTCCTGTACATGCCGTGCGTCCGCATCAGGGACAAATCGACACCGCTCGCCGGATATTCAATTTGCTGCAGGGCTCGGAGTTGATAGCAAGACATAAGGAGCACGTGCAGGACCCGTATTCTTTCCGCTGTGTCCCTCAGGTTCACGGCGCGGCAAAAGATGCGATAGCATACGTGGAGAAGGTCGTGACAACGGAAATCAACAGTGCTACCGACAATCCTGTTGTAGTGCCTGATGAGGATTTGATTATTTCCGCCGGCAATTTCCACGGTGAGCCGCTTGCGTTGGTCAACGACTTTCTTGCGATTGCCCTTTCGGAAATCGCAAGCATATCCAACCAGCGTACCTATCAGCTTATTTCGGGCAAGCGCGGGCTTCCGGCTTTTCTTGTAGCCAAGCCGGGTCTTAACAGCGGATTTATGATTCCGCAATATGCCGT
>URQP01000074.1 GCA_900550025.1 uncultured Porphyromonadaceae bacterium
CAAATAAAAACGAAAAAAATGCCCCCGGAAAGAATCGAGTGCGGGACGGACAGAAAAAGCACATAAAACGTCAAACCGGCGACAAAAGCCGCCGGTCAACGATACAAATCAAATATCCATACGAATCACTACTTCTTCAAAGCGGCGATGCTCTCTTTCAAGGCCGCAATCTTGGCCTCGGCATCAGCCTGCTTCTTACGCTCCATCTCGATTACTTTTGCCGGGGCGTTGTTGACAAACTTCTCGTTGCCGAGCTTCTTCAAGACGCTCTGAAGGAAACCCTCATTATATTTCAAGTCGGCTTCGAGCTTCTTCAATTCATCCTCGACATTGATGTTGTTGCCGAGCGGAACGGCATATTCCGTAGTGCCGACAAGGAAAGAAGCCGCCATCGGGTCTTTCTCAGGCACATTAACCACTTCCGAGAGGTTGGCAAGCTTCACTACCACAGCCATAGCAGGCACTTCGCCATTTCCCACCACATTGAGCGCAAGCTGCTCCTTGTTAGGGATGTTCTTGTGAAGACGCACCGTGCGCACCCCGGCAATGATTTCCTTGGCCACGTCGACAGCCTTTATGGTTTCACCATCGGCCGCCTTCGCCTCCGGAAGCTGCGCCAGCATTATGCTCTCGCCGTCCTTGCGTTCGGCAAGATGCTGCCACAGTTCCTCCGTGATAAACGGCATAAACGGATGGAGCAAGCGCAACAGCGTATCGAAAAATCCGAGAGTGGCATCGTAGGTGGCACGGTCGACAGGCTGCCCGTAGGCCGGCTTGACCATTTCGAGATACCACGACGAAAATTCGTCCCAGAACAGCTTGTACACAGCCATCAACGCCTCCGACAGACGGAACTTGCCGAACAGGTCGTCCATCTCGGCCATCGTCCTGTTGATTACCGCGTCAAACCACTTTACGGCTATGGCCGCCGATTCAGGCTGGGCGCAATCGGCCACGTTCCAACCTTTGACAAGGCGGAAAGCGTTCCATATCTTATTATTGAAATTACGTCCCTGCTCGCACAAAGCGTCATCATAGAGTATGTCGTTACCGGCAGGAGCGGCAAGCATCAGCCCCATACGCACACCGTCGGCACCGTATTTCGCAATCAAATCCAAAGGATTGGGCGAATTGCCGAGAGTCTTCGACATCTTGCGCCCTATCTTGTCGCGCACTATACCGGTGAAATACACGTTACGGAAAGGCTTGTCGCCTTTATATTCGTAGCCCGCCATAATCATGCGCGCCACCCAGAAGAATATGATGTCGGGTCCCGTGACAAGGTCGTTGGTAGGATAATAGTATTTAATCTCCTCATTATCCGGCTCAAGAATGCCGTTGAACAGAGAAATCGGCCACAACCACGACGAGAACCATGTGTCGAGGCAATCCTCGTCCTGACGCAGGTCGGCCGGCGTAAGGCCGTTGTCGCCTGTCTTTTCCTTGGCAAGGCGCAACGCCTCTTCAGGAGTTTCCGCAACCACGTAGCCGCCTTGCGGCAAGAAGTATGCAGGTATGCGGTGTCCCCACCAGAGCTGGCGCGAGATGCACCAATCCTTGATGTTCGACATCCAATAATTATAGGTGTTCTTGAATTTCGGCGGATAGAACTTTATGTCGTCGTTCATCACGGCCTCAAGCGCGGGCTTCGCCAGCTCGCCCATCTTCAAGAACCACTGCATCGACAATTTCGGCTCAATCACGGCATCCGTACGCTCCGAATGCCCCACCTTGTTGGTGTAGGCCTCGGTCTTTTCGAGCAATCCGGCAGCCTCAAGGTCTTTTTCTATCTGCTTACGCACCTCGAAACGGTCCATACCGACATAGAGACCGGCCTTTTCGCTCAAAGTGCCGTTGTCATTGAATATGTCGATGCTCGGAAGATTGTATTTCTCGCCGAGCATATAGTCGTTGACATCGTGCGCCGGGGTGACTTTCAGACAGCCCGTACCGAACTCAATGTCTACATAATCGTCCTCGATTACAGGAATTTCCCTGCCTACAAGCGGCACAATCACCTTCTTGCCTTTGAGATGCGCGTTTTTCGGGTCGTTGGGATTGATGCACATCGCCGTGTCGCCCATAATCGTCTCCGGACGCGTGGTGGCGACAATGGCATAACCGTCCTCCCCTACAATCTTATAACGCAGATAGTAGAGCTTGCCATGCTCCTCCTTATAAATCACCTCCTCGTCGCTAAGAGCAGTAAGGGCGACAGGGTCCCAGTTGACCATACGCACGCCGCGGTAAATCAACCCCTTGTTGTAAAGGTCGACAAACACACGGATTACGCTCTTCGAGCGGATTTCGTCCATCGTGAAGGAAGTGCGGCTCCAGTCGCACGAAGCGCCGAGCTTTTTAAGCTGCTCAAGGATTATTCCGCCGTGCTCTTCTTTCCATTCCCAAGCGTGCTTCAAAAATTCCTCACGCGAGAGGTCGGTTTTCTTTATCCCCTTGGAAGCCAAACGCGCCACGACCTTTGCCTCCGTGGCAATAGACGCGTGGTCGGTGCCCGGCACCCAGAGCGCGTTCTTGCCTTTCATACGCGCGCGGCGTATGAGAATATCCTGAATGGTATTATTAAGCATGTGCCCCATGTGAAGCACACCGGTCACATTAGGCGGCGGGATAACGATAGTATAAGGTTCACGGCCGTCGGGCACCGATTTGAACAAATCGTGCCTCAACCAATAGCCGTACCATTTCTCCTCCACTTCATCGGGATTGTATTTGGTAGCCAATTCACTCATAACAATTTGTTTTTTAGCTTTTACTTATCTTACGAAAACGTCTGCAAAGTTACTAATACTGACGCAAACATCCGACTTTTAAGCGATTATTTTACGCCATCACGGAAAAGGTGTCAGAAAGGCTTGCGGTATTTGTCGGGCGCGCTGTCGTCGAGAATGCTCAGATAGCTGTTGTAGCGCGACTCGCTTATCCTATGCTCCTCGATGGCTTTCTTGACCGCGCATCCCGGCTCATGCACATGGGTGCAATTATTATATTTGCAATTATGCGACTCCTTGAATATTTCAGGAAAATAATGCGCCACTTCCTCCGCGTTGAAATCTATCGTGCCGAAACCCTTAACGCCGGGAGTGTCGATTATATAACCGCCACCGTCAGGCAACAGGTACATTTCCGAGAAAGTAGTGGTGTGCATCCCCGTATGGTGCGACTCGGAGACTTCCGAAGTCTTCAAGCCAAGCCCCGGTATTATGCAATTAATCAACGAAGACTTACCGACACCCGAATTGCCGGAAAACAAAGAGACCTTGCCGCCAAGCATCCTTTTCAGTTCGTCCAAGCCATCCCCTGTCTCCGCCGACACTTTGACCACCTTATAGCCTATCGTCTCATACAGATATGACAACGCGTCGCAATATTCTTTCCATTCACCGTCGAGAAGATCAATCTTATTTATCACCAAAACGGCCGGGACAGAATAGGCTTCGGCCGTGGCGAGAAAACGGTCGATGAAAACAGTTGAAGTCAAAGGGTTCACCAACGAAACGACAAGGAATGCCTGATCAAGATTGGAAGCTATTATATGCGACTCCTTCGACAGATTGGAAGCCCTCCGGATGATATAATTACCACGCGGATGTATGCAAGTGATAAAAGCCGTACCATCCGGATTCTCCACAATGTCCACCTTGTCGCCCACGGAAACAGGGTTAGTCGTGCGGATTCCCTTCAGGCGGAAATTCCCCTTAATCTTGCACGGCACGTCACCGCCCGCATCTGTGCGCACGATGTACCAACTGCCAGTATTCTTAATTACCAATCCTTCCATATTGCAAAATTAGTACAATTGGCCATATCACAATAAAAAAGAATGCCCATATGGGCTTTTTACAAGCTATAAAAATAGATTTTATGTTTTACAGCATAATTTTTCAGCAATTATTTGCGCGTGATTAATTTTTTTTAGTACCTTTGCCCCGAACAAAACATAAATTAATTTTTTTAATCATGAATGTTGAAGTTATGGGCTCATGGGCCGGCTTGGTGTGGAACGCACTGAACGAGGTTGAGTCAATGAATTTTAAACAATTGAAAAAAGTAACCAAGCTCAAGGAAAAAGAACTCTATGCAGCTTTCGGCTGGCTTGGTCGTGAAGGCAAATTGAATTTTGCAGAAGCAGAAGGTGAATTGGTATTGTCTTTGAACAAATAAGACACCCTGTTCACTTTTTTTGCTATCGCGATTTTCTGAAATAACAAAAAGGGCAGGCATTCCGATATGCTTACCCTTTTTTATTTTATCCGATTCCACTAATTTTGCAAAAACAAAAAATTATCCGTTATGACAAAAATAGGCTCTGTAATGACCCCTGTGGGTAAAAAAGCCCTCCTGTTGGGAAGCGGCGAGCTCGGCAAAGAAGTGGCAATCGAATTGCAACGCTACGGAGTGGAAGTAGTGGCTTGCGACAAATACGCAAACGCGCCCGCCATGCACGTGGCTCACCGAAGCCACGTGTTCAGCATGCTCGACGGCGAAACCCTCGACAAAGTAATCCGCGAAGAACATCCTGACCATATAATACCGGAAGTGGAAGCGATAGCCACTCCCGAACTGCTCAAACTCGAGGAAGAAGGATTCAACGTGACACCTACCGCACGCGCGGCATGGCTCACTATGAACCGCGAAGGGATACGCCGCCTCGCGGCAGAAGAATTAGGCGTGAAGACATCGCCCTACCGCTTCGCCTCCGACAAGGAAGAATTCCACAAGGCGGTGGAGGAAATCGGTATCCCATGCGTGGTGAAACCGATAATGAGCTCATCAGGCCACGGACAAAGTACGATTAAAAGCGAATCAGACATCGACACCGCTTGGAAAACGGCACAGGAAGGCGGACGCGCAGGGGCTGGAAGAGTGATTGTGGAAGGATTCGTGAAATTCGATTATGAAATCACCCTCCTCACCGTGCGGAGCTGTTCCGGAACCACATTCTGCCAACCGGTAGGACACATTCAGGAAAACGGCGACTACCGCTATTCATGGCAGCCGCAGGCAATGAGCGCCGAAGCCCTCGCCAAAGCGCAGGAAATCGCAAAGAAAGTTACCGACGCGCTTGGCGGATACGGCATCTTCGGTGTCGAGATGTTCATCAAAGGCGACGACGTGATTTTCAGCGAAGTGTCGCCACGCCCGCACGACACTGGTATGGTAACTATGATTTCGCAGGACATGAGCGAATTTGCCCTGCATGCCCGCGCCTTGCTCGGACTGCCGGTACCGGAAATCAGATTCTACGGGCCGTCGGCTTCAAAAGCAATCGTGGTGGAAGGCGACAGCGACAAAGTAGTATTCGACAACCTCGAAAAAGCGCTGGCCGAGCCCGGAGTGCAAATCAGGATATTCGGGAAGCCGGAAGTAAAAGGACACCGCCGCATGGGCGTGATACTTGCCACCGCCGGAAGCGTGGAAGAAGCAATCGCCAAAGCCGACCGCGCATATAACGCTTTGAAAATAGACGTACTACCGCGCTAATGAAAAACGCGTCAACTATAAGATTAAATAGAATATTCTTATTACTATCTGCGTTGTTATGCCTTCAGGGCATGACAGCGCAGACTTCGTTTACGGATTTCTTCAAAAAACAGTCTGACGATTCCACAAAAATGCGGCTTATCCACAATTTAGAGATGGATTTCCGCCCGGGATTCATTTTCCAGACACACGATTTCTTCAGAGGCGACAACTACGATATGCAACCTATCCGCACATCGCTGTCGGCAAGCCTCAAATACGGATTCAGCCAACCGGAAAATTCCGCGGCCACAGCCGCATTCGGGAAATCGGCACAAGGAATCGGAATAGCCTATAATTCTTTTCTCGAACCGTCGGCCATAGGCAATCCGGTGGCGGTATTCGCATACCAGAGCGCGCCAGTATGGAACATATCACCTGCCGTAACACTCGATTATGAATGGAATTTCGGCGTGTCGTTCGGCTGGAATCCATACGACGAGACGGCAAATCCAAAAAACCACATAATCGGCACAAAAATCAACGCATACCTCAACGCCGGGATAAATCTCGACTGGCGGCTGTCGCAAAACATAGGGCTACTCACAGGAGTGACATTTTCCCACTATTCAAACGGAAACACAGGCATACCAAATTGCGGGCTCAACACCGCGGCCGTCAATCTCGGGATAGCCTACAAATTCGGAAAAAACGGAAGTGACACAGCAGAAGCCACAGCACCCGGGTTTACACGCCATATAAGCTACGACATAGTAATGTTCGGCTCATTCAGAAGAAAAGGAATCGACACCGGCAACGGAATACTCATATCAGGCGACCGCTATCCGGTGGCAGGCTTTAATTTCAACCCGATGTACAACGTATGCTACCGGTTCCGCACGGGACTGTCGCTCGACGCCACCTACGACGCAAGCGCAGGGCTAAGCTACGAAGCACCCATCTGCGACCTCGGAGGAAATTGCGGCGAGCCAGAAATGATTTTGTCGCCGGTAAAGGACCGTTTCTCGCTAGGCGTGTCGGCAAGAGCCGAATACGTAATGCCTTATTTCTCGATAAATGCCGGAATAGGCTACAACTTTCTGAGCGGCAGCAGCGACCAACGCAGTCTCTACCAGATATTAGCATTGAAAATGGCGATTACCCGCTCTACATACATCCACATAGGCTATTGTCTGCGCGACTTCAAAGACCCGAACTATCTGATGCTCGGCATCGGATTCCGCCTCCACGACCTTGCTCCGCGACTGTTCTGATTGTAACAATCATGTAACAATCCCGATTTTTCCAAATTTTATTCGCAATCAAATATTAACTTCGCCGGAAAATCAAGAAAATATGAGAAAGACAATAGCGGCCGCGGCATTATCGCTATACGCAATAACGGCAAGCCATATGCACGGAGCCGATTTCGGCACGTGGACAAACTGGAGCGTCGACTACGCGGCCACCGACAAAATAGAATTAGCGGCAGGAATGGAATACCGCACCACCGACAACGCGTCGGAGACCGACCGCTGGGCATTCAACGGAGGCATCACATACAGCCCGCTGAAACATCTAAGCGTCGAAGGCACATACGAATTCCACCACCGCAACCGCAGCGGAGTATGGAAAAACCGCCACCGCTACAATCTTGCCGCCACAGGAAGCCTGAAAGCAGGAAGATGGAATTTCTCATTGCGAGAACGATTCCAGCACACAATAGAAAGCGGAGAAAGCGAACTGCGGATGCGCTCGCGGCTTCAAGCGAAGTTCAAGGCAACCAACAAAATCAGTCCTTACGCCTCAATAGAGATGTACAACAGCCTGCATTCAGGCGAAAAGTTCGACATAACAAGGATGCGCTACCGCGCCGGATTCGACTTTAAAATAGCCGACAACGTAAGCACCGACATCTACTATCTGTTCAACGCCGAAGACGGAGCAAACAAGAATATCGCAGGTCTCGACATCGCTTTCCACTTCTAAACAAAAACGCCCGATAGACAAGAGCTACCGGGCGTTGGCTTTTTTCAACCGCAAACAAATCAGAACTTCAAGCCTAAGGTGAACACTATCTCGTTGTTGCTGTCCTTAACCTTGGCTTTCGGCGGCATTATGCCAGAACTGCCCAAATCAGGCGAGAAAGCATAGTACTCGCTGCTGCGGTTCTTGTGAACAAAAGCAAAATCGGCATAAAACGCCTTGTAGCGATAGCCCGTTCCCGCCGTGATATACTGGATGTTGTCGTCGAGAGTGTAAGAAAGCGTAGTACCGGCTGTCGCCACATTCAGACGGTCATTCCTTATGTCCTCCGTGAACGGAGAAGTCTGGTAGGAATATCCAGCCCGGAGACTCCAACTTGGAGTGACCTTGAACTCCGCCCCAATACGTATAATGTCGGACGACTTGTAATATTGCTGGATATAACCCGAAACCTGCATATCCTCAGTGCCGTCGTACGACACTCTCATCTTCGGATACATATTATGCTCGTAATCAAGGCTGATTATGCCACGGCCTCCGATTACACCGGCAATGCTGCCTATGAATCTCCATGGAGTCTTCATATCGAAATAGGTCTCGCCTATATACCCCTCGTCTGTCCATGCTGTACCGTCGATGATGCCATTCTGTCCGACAAGATTCTGGTTCTGCGGATAGAACCCATAAGAAGTGTTGGCTATATATTCCGATTTCAAGGAATAGAACGTAGGCGTATGGAAAGCCGCCCCGATTCGTAATTCGTTTATCGGTTTAAGGATGACACCAAGTTTGAAATTCACGCCCGTGCCGCTCATACGGAACTGGTTCTCCATTCCCCACGAAGCGTTGCCGTTAGCCATATTCACATTGCCGTTCCTGTCGATGTAAGGGACGTAGGCATTACCAAGACTTTCGCCATAATAGGAGTACAGATTATAGTCCACGTCGGTTATACCGAGACTTGCACCCCAATAGACAGTGTTGTAAACATTGCCGCCAAAACTTATGGTGTATTCATTGACCTGACCGGTTTCCTGAACCTCGAATTCACCGTATCCTGACGTTCCGTTCTGATACAGCCCGGCAAAATTTCCGCCATTGCCCATCGGATTGATAAGATATGAATTATAAGCCAATATGCTCATCCATGGCGCATACGATTCCTGATAGGGATTATAGCCTCCGTCTACCGCTCCTAAGTCGGCCTCGGTCCAGCCGCCATAATTCGTCTGCCCCGCGACATAATTGGTCATCGAAGTGCCTATATCGGAAATACGTCCGCTATAATGACGGTTGAAAGCAACCGCCTTATTATAAGAAAATCCCCAATTCACGTTAGGCATCACATCGGAATTAGTGCGGAACGTACCGATATAACCGATATTATTAAAATTGAAATTGGTATTCTTTACTTTATATTGGTCAGAACCTTCGCCAGCTGTCGTGTTTTTCATATTCCAATCGAAAGTCAACCCGATTTCAGAGCTGCGGTAAATACCGATACCGCCGGGATTCTGATTAAGCGCCGACAAATCTCCGCCCAACGCGCTGAAAGCCCCTGCCATCGACATAAACCGTGCAGTGCCTTTAAGGTCGGTTTGCGATAAAGAATATGCGTCGAACGCGCTTTGCGCAGAAACCTGCTGCGCCGCTGCAAGGAATAATGCCGCTATGATATATGAATTTCTCATCGTTAGTTTCTTTTAATCAATTACATTAAGGTCATCTTCTACCGCCACGGCCACCGCCAAACGAGCCGCGTCCGCCGCCTGAAGAGCCGCCACGATAGCCGGAGCTGCTTCCGCCACGGTTCGACGGCGTTGTGAAAGATTGCCTACGAGTAGTACCGCTATTGCGGTTTATAGTACTGTTGTTGCGCGACGGTGAATTGTTATAGAACCTGAAACTGTTGTTATTGCCAGAATTGCTTGAACTTCCGCCACGGAATCCGTTGAATGTCTGCCTTCCATTCGAAGAGCCGCCATTATTGAAAACCGAGCTGTTTGACGGCCTTGTATATGACGATGAAGAAGGACGACGGCCGGTTGTACGGTTCGAGTTGTATCCGTCGAACCCTCCTGCGGGACGGCGGCCGGTGCTTACACTGCCATTAGTGCCGGCAGTTCCTCCGAAAGGACGGCGGCCAGTGGTAGAATAATGCCTGTTGGGAGCAGGATGCCCCCATGCATAATGCGGATGGTAGTGATATGGATAATGCCAATATCCCGGTCCCCAGAATGGGTCATACCACCCATAATAATATGGTCTGTACCATGGATCCCATGCCCAATAGGTAGAATAATAAGGCGACCAGCCCCAACCGTATGGATAATACCATGGATCGTAGAATCCAAACGACAGATAAGTGGACGGCGTGCCTATATAGATATTCACATCATTAGCGTAATAAAGCTCCTTAAGCACCTCATCGTCCGAGGATTTGACGATTTCCGGATTCTCGAAACGCTCTATGCGCTCTGTGTATTCAAAAACATCGTTATTTCCCGGCACGACGGCCTTTTCACCATTGTCCGTCTGTGCGCCACTGCCGCCACGGCGGTTGTATTCATCGACGTCGCGCGGCGAATTATTATACACTTGATACGTCGGAGCCGCTAAATTCTTATACTCGTCAGAATTCATATACTCCTCCATCTTTTCCTTATATATGGCTTCTTTCTCCTCCTTTGCCTTTGCCGGGTCATAATAAATGTCATCGTCATAGTACCCCTGTGCGGACACTGTGGCAATCGCCAGCAACGATAATATAATAAAACTGATCCTTTTCATAATTCCATTCTCCTTCGCTTTTGTTAATAGACAACGCCAAAAGTAATCGGTTTAATCCGATATTCAAAGTTATAATTAATTTTACAACAAATTCAGAGCCAAACTCCGATATTTTAGAATTTTTATCTATTAATCACGCTTGCTCACAAACTTAGATAGAAATCTTTGGTAAGGGAGCGGTATTCCGCAGAATAGCCCTCTGACGAATGAATAGTCAAAGATTCCTCTCCAAGCTCGACAGGATATTTCACAAACTCCCATAAATAGCGCATCACCGGCTTGCCCGGTTTGGATATTACAGAAGTACGGCGTTTGAGCCAAAAGTTGCATTCTCCGGCACAGAATTCGATGTCGGTTTTCACCTCTGACGGAGCTATTATTGCGAACGCTCCATCCGGAGAGAGCAAAGAAGCCGCCTTAGCGAACAATGCCTCGAAAGGCAAAGCCGAGCAATGGCGTGCGGCAGCGCGGCGGCTATCGGGCGCTGATTTCCCGGTCTTGAAAAACGGAGGATTGGAAACTATTAAATCATACTTGCATTCAGGGCAGAACGAAAGGATATCACAGCATACGGAACGCAATCTGTCCGCCCACCGCGAACGGCGGAAATTTCTGCCGGCCTCGTCTGCCGATTCCTTGTCTATTTCGACCGCATCTATCACAGCTTCCCGATTGCGCTGGGCAACCATAAGCGCAATAAGTCCTGTCCCGCTGCCAATGTCGAGCACCCTGCGCGCATTGCCCGCAGCACACCAAGCGCCGAGCAGCACGCCGTCGGTACCGACTTTCATCGCGCTTTGCCGTTGCTCAATCTCAAACTGCCTGAACTGGAAAATATCGTTCATTCGGAAAAATCTTCAAGATACACGTAGACTATTGAATTTTTATAATGTCAAAGTACATCAATCGTGTATGCTTATTAACATCATCAGGGAGCAACTGGTCAAAATCGTTTTTCTCATAAAAACTAATCGCTGACAAGTACGCATCGACTGTTAAAAACCTAAATGCAGAATATGTATTTTCATCACGTAACATATACTTTATCAACAACATAATCTTACTACCAAGTCCTTTCCCCTGCAATCCAACGATACAGCAAAACGTCCTATCTTTATAGCCGGATAACTGCTAAAATGCTTGGAATGTAAAAATTTCCTTTTGACCTTACGCCATACACCTTTCGATGTATCCACTTTAGAAATCTTATCATTCAAAAGACAGAAATATGCCAAAATTTTCCCATCTTCTTCTATCACAAAAGTATTTGCTATCTTAGCATCGGCACAAGGCTTGGCATCATTCAACAAAAAACCGTTCAAATCGCTATCACCACAATCGAACGGTTTCATTTCATATCCTGCATCTACTTTAATCAATTCCATAATTAAACTTTAAATGCCAACTTCCTACGAAATTCTTCATATTCCTTACGCATAAGTTCTCGCTTCTCCTTACTATAAGGTTTCACTTCACGCATCGCTTTTTCAAAACGGCGCGCATCTTTTCCATATAATACTGGTGTCTCACGTATCGGTCTTGCCATAATCAATCCTCCTTTTTTTGACTTCTAATATGCAAAGATACATATATTTAGCAATTTTCAAACATACAAATACCTCAAAATTAAAAACTGCCACACTATTACTATGTTACAAGCAATAAATGCGGCAGTTACCATCATTAAAAAACCTGAAGCCTTGACGGCCTCCGATATGATATTACCAGATTACGACACGCTTCTCAGGTGCAAGGAACATAGCATCGCCGGCCACGATGCCGAATGCCTTGTAGAAAGGCTCGATGTTCTTCAGCGTAGCGTTCACTCTCCAGCGTCCCAGCGAGTGCTCGTCAATCTTGGTGCGGCGGAGAATCTCTGCATCGCGGATATTGTCAGCCCACACGTTGGCATACGACAGGTAGAAACGCTGCGCCGGAGTGAAACCGTCGACAGTCTTGTTCTCTTTAGCCTCCTTGGTCTTCTGATATGCCGAGTAAGCCACGCGCAAACCGCCTTGGTCGGCAATGTTCTCGCCCAACGTAAGGCGACCGTTTGCGTGCTGGTCGCCGAGGACAACAATGCTATCGAACTGCGCAACCAACTTGTCGGCAAGTTCGTTGAATTTCTTGGAATCTTCTTCTGTCCACCAGTTCACCATATTACCGTCCTTGTCGAACTGACGGCCCATATCGTCGAATCCGTGAGTCATCTCGTGACCGATAACCACTCCGATTGCGCCATAATTGTCGGCATCGAGAGCGTCGGGCGAGAAGAACGGAGCTTGGAGAATACCTGCCGGGAAGCAGATTTCGTTGGTAGAAGGATTGTAGTAAGCGTTGACCGTTTGCGGAGTCATTCCCCATTCCGCCTTATCCACAGGCTTGCCGCATTTCTCGTTCTGCTCCTTGACGTGGAAAATGCAAGCCTCTTTCACGTTCTGCCAATACGATTTCTCAGGGTCGATTGTTATGCCTGAATAGTCTTTCCACTTGTCAGGATAACCGATTTTCACGGTGAAAGCGGCAAGTTTCTCCTGAGCGCGCGCTTTCGTCTCGTCGCTCATCCATGTAAGGGCTGCAATATGCTCGCCCAATGAAGCCTTCAAATTATTGACAAGCTCAAGCATCTGCTTTTTCGACGACTCAGGGAAATATTTCTCAACATAGAGCTGACCCAAAGCTTCGCCGAGCATCCCGTCGGGAACGGCGAGAGCCCTTTTCCAGCGCGGTTTGTCCTTTTCCGCACCAGTAATCACGCTGCTCATCTTGAAGTTCACGGCACGGAAATCGTCGCTAAGATAATCGGAAGCCGCATTGATAAGATGGAAAGAAAGATAATCCTTTATCGCCTGCTCCGACTTTGTGGAAAGCAGCTTATTGACAGCCTCCAACGATGCCGGCTGCATCACGCACATAGTCTCGACTTTCGGGATGTACATATCCGTGAGATACATATTCCAGTCAACAGCCGGGCAAACAGAGTCAACCTGCGCCATAGTGCGGATATTGTATTGTGCGGCAAGATTACGCATCTCGGTGCGCGACATTGCAGCTTTTGCCAATTCCGTCTCGATGTCCATCACGTTAGCTACAATACGCTGCGCGTCTTTTTCGCTGTAGCCCGACAGTTTGCACAGGTCGGCAATGGCGACCTTATAAGCCTCGCGCACTTTCACTGTCTGCTCGTCGTCAAGCAGGTAATAATCCCTGTCGCCGAGACCGAGACCGCCTTGCCCCCAATAAAGGATGTTGATGTCGGAATTTTTCAAGTCGCTCATCACACCGATTCCGAAGAATGGAGACGAGAAATTATGCATCCAAGCTATCAATTCCGTGAAATCCTCCTTCTTGGCATTTTTTATACGTGCCAAATCCTCTTGAATGGAAGAAGCCCCCTCTTTGTTCAGGCGCACACTGTCCATACCCATCGCGTAGATATCACCTATTTTCTGCGCGATAGAACCCGGCGCATTTTTCTGCGTGCGCAAATTCTCTACGAGTTCGAACAATTGCTTGCGGTTGTTCTCGCCAAGCTGGTCGAACGAGCCGAAACGCGAATATTCAGCACCAAGCGGATTGTTTTTTTGCCATCCGCCGCAAGCGTACTGA
>URQP01000075.1 GCA_900550025.1 uncultured Porphyromonadaceae bacterium
GAGGAATACACCCCCTCCAAACAAAAATCCGGGCGCGACAGATGCCACAGACTACACATATAATATATTATCACTATCTTTGCAACCTCAAAAAAACACATATGAAGAAAATTTGTTGCATCGGACATATCACATTAGATAAGATAATAACACCTGAGAAGGAAGTATATATGCCAGGGGGAACTGCATTCTACTTTGCACATGGAATATGCAGCCTCAACTCCAAGGCCAATTTCGAATTAGTGACATCGCTTGCCGAGACTGAAATGAAAGCCGTAGATGAAATACGCGCAAGAGGCGCGAAAGTCACAGTCTTGCCAAGCCGCCATACCGTTTTTTTTGAAAACACCTACGGAGAGAACCAAAACAACCGCAAACAAAGGGTATTGGCAAAAGCCGACCCATTCACCGCAAAGTCGCTTGACGGCGTAGATGCAGACATTTTCCATTTGGGCAGCCTGCTTGCCGACGATTTCCCGATTGAAGTGTTTGAAATGCTATCGTCAGAAGGAATATTGTCGGTCGATGCCCAAGGCTATCTCCGCGAAGTAAGAGGCGACAAAGTATACGCCATTGACTGGAAAAACAAACAAGATTTTTTAAGATACGTAGACATACTGAAAGTCAACGAATTCGAAATTGAAGCACTCACCGGATACACCGATTGCGAAAAAGCAGCGATCCAACTTGCAAAATGGGGCGTCAAAGAAGTGTGCATCACGCTCGGCAGCTACGGCTCAGTGATTTTTGACAACGACAAATTCTACAAGATAGAAGCTTTCCCGCCCAAGAAAGTAATCGACGCCACCGGATGCGGTGACACTTATTCCACAGGATACCTCTATAAAAGGGCTTCTGGAGAAGGAATCTACGAGTCTGGACTATTCGCAGCGGCAATGTCCACATTAAAATTAGAGCATTCAGGGCCATTCAACAAAAGCGAAGCCGATGTATATGCACTAATGCAAAAGCATCACGACTGACTGCTCAGCCATTTTTCAGCCGAAACAAGAGTGTCAGGTTTGCCAATGTCAAACCAAGCATATTCCTGCCGAGGCGCATAACCCATAATATTCAACCGCTGACAATTATCCAGATAAAAAGGAACAATCGAAAACTTATGTTCTTGCGTATAACTCCCCAAAAATGGAAACACAGATGGCGAGATAACGTGGATTCCACCAAATGCCATTTCCTGCCACATACCTTTTTTGTAAGCAAAACCTTCCGGCTTCACTTCGCCTGTCTTTATATTTATCCAACCATGAAGCCGGTTACTGCCGTCAAGGAGCAAATAGCGTGAAGTGGCACGCCCCGCCACCAACAAGGTGGCATCAGCGTTATGGTGCAAATGATATTGATAGAACTCCGACAAATCAATATCTGTAAGCACATCCGCATTATGCACAAGGAAAGGCTCGCTGCCGTCAAGAAAACCACGCGCTTTCAATATGCCGCCTCCGGTGTCAAGCAATTCACCGCGTTCGTCACTGATATGGACATCGACACCGAAATTGACGTTTTCATTCAAGAAATCAACAATCTGCTGCCCGAAATGATGGATGTTAACAACTATTTCCGTGAATCCGCAAGCCTTCAGATTCAGAATCACACGTTGCAACATCGGCACACCTCCGACACGCACCAGCGCTTTAGGCATACTGTCGGTCAGCGGACGCAAACGAGTACCAAGTCCCGCCGCAAAAACCATCGCCTTCATAACCTAAGACCTTACATTAAACGTCTGCTCTATGTTCTGCTCTCGGTGCACAAGTTCGACCTTCACATTAAACGACTTGTTTATATGTTCAGCCAGATGCTGCGCACAATATACAGAACGATGCTGCCCACCGGTACATCCGAAACAAACCATCAGGTTTGTAAACCCGCGCTCCACATAACGCTTAACCGACGCATCGACCAAAGCATAAGCATGGTTGAGGAATTCTATGATTTCACCATCATCCTCCAAGAACTTAACGACAGGCTCATCCAAGCCTGTAAACGGTTTATAACGGTCGTACTTACCCGGATTGTTGACGGCACGGCAATCAAACACGAACCCGCCGCCATTGCCGGTGGCATCATTAGGAATTCCTTTTTTATATGCAAAACTCATCACCTTCACTGTCAACATCCGCTTCTGCAAGTCGTCTGAAAACTGCTTCATATTTACCAATTCTGTCAGCACCTTGCTAAGATACGGATATTCAGGATAAGGCTCTTTCAACAAATTCCGGAGATTCTCAATTGCGAAAGGCACACTTTGTATGAAATGCGGCTTCTTCTCAAAATATCCGCGGAAACCATAAGCGCCAAGCACCTGCAACGTACGGAACAGAACAAAATGACGCAGCTGAGCATAAAAATAAGCCTCATCTACCGGCTGGTACTTGCGTAAAGCCGAGATATACTCTTTCACCAGCTCCCTGCGCAAACTGTCCGGAAGATTAGCCTTTGCCTGCCACAGGAAAGAAGCCACATCGTAATAGAACGGGCCTTTTCTTCCCCCTTGGAAATCAATGAACCAAGGCTGGCCATCCCTTATCATAACATTACGCGACTGGAAATCACGATACATAAATGTTGCCGAAGAACTACGCAAAAGCACATCGGTCATCTTCTGGAAATCGTCTTCCAACTTGTCTTCAAGGAATTCCAACCCGGTCGCTTTCAAAAAACAATATTTGAAATAGTTCAAATCCCACATTATGGAGCGGCTGTCGAACTCAGCCGCCGGATAACAATAGCCGAAATCCATACCATCGGCACCGGCAAACTGTATGTCGGGCAAAAGACGTATCGTTTTTGCGAGCAATTGTTTCTCCTCATCGCTGAACACGCTTGTCTTCCTGCCTTTCTCTATGGCATTAAACAGCAATTCATCGCCTAAATCCTCCTGCACATACGACATCCTGTCATCAGAAAAGGCATATACCTCCGGGACTGGAATCCCCTTGTTGCGGAAATGCCTGTCCATATAGATAAATGCCTCATTCTCCTCCCTGCAAGTGCCGACAACGCCTATCAGTGTCCGCGTACCTGAAAGGCGGAAATACCTGCGGTTTGAACCGGAAGAAGGCATCTCGGTTATTGATTCGGGCTCACAACCCGCAACTTTCTTATATAAATCTTTTAACACCGTCAAATCCATAGCTTAAAGACATATTTTATTTTACAAAGATACGATTTTCCATCATAGGTTCACGTATATTTTGTAATTTTGCAACACTATAAATTCTTATATGGTTGAACGATTGGTTATAATCGACAATGTCGATCCTGTAATATTTTACGGTGTCAACAATACTAACATGCAGCTCATACGCAACTTATTCCCTAAATTGCGCATAGCTGCGCGCGGCACACTAATCAAAGCCCTCGGCGACGAAGACGAGACCTCCGACTTCGAGAAAAAAATAAAGGAGCTGGAAAGCTACTGCGTGAAATACAACCGGCTAAACGAAGACGTGATACTCGACATCGTAAAAGGCAATCCACCAAAAGAATTGAAAATCGATGATGCCATCATCTACGGAGTAAACGGCAAACCCATACAAGCCCGCTCAGCCAACCAGCAAAAATTAGTAAAAGCTTTCAATGAGAACGATCTCACATTCGCTCTTGGTCCTGCAGGGACAGGAAAGACATACGTAGCCATTGCCCTTGCAGTAAAGGCTTTGAAAAACCGGGAAATACGCAAGGTGATACTTTCACGCCCCGCCGTAGAAGCCGGCGAGAAATTAGGATTCCTCCCGGGCGATATGAAAGACAAAATCGACCCATACCTGCAGCCGCTCTACGACGCGTTGGAAGACATGATTCCGACAAACAAGCTGAAAGAATATATGGAAACCAACGTGATACAGATAGCACCGTTGGCTTTTATGCGCGGACGAACGCTGAGCGACGCGGTAATAATCCTCGACGAGGCACAAAACACCACAACCCATCAGATAAAAATGTTCCTGACACGGCTCGGTATGAACGCCAAGATGGTCGTGACAGGCGACATCACACAAATAGACTTGCCACACTCCCAGACTTCAGGATTGGTACAGGCTTTGAACGTGCTGCATAGGGTACCGGGTATCGCGAAAGTGCAGTTCGACAAAAAGGACATCGTCCGCCACCAACTTGTACAACGGATAGTCGAAGCATACGAAAAGCATGACGAGGCAATCCGGAAACTAAGGACACAAGAAAAAGAATAACCAAAAACATAATACGACTATGGCGACTTTAGTTAAGACAGATTTTCATTTTCCGGGACAAAAAAGCGTATACCACGGAAAAGTACGCGACGTGTATGACATCAACGACGACCTTATGGTCATGGTTGCTACCGACAGAATATCGGCATTCGACGTAATCCTTCCCAAAGGCATTCCTTTCAAAGGACAAGTATTGAACCAAATTGCCGCTACATTCCTCGACGCGACAGCCGACATCGTACCGAATTGGAAACTTGCCACCCCGGACCCGATGGTGACAGTAGGACTGAAATGCGAAGGATTCCGCGTAGAGATGATCATCCGCGGATACCTGACAGGCAGCGCATGGCGTGAATATGCAGCCGGATGCCGTGAACTATGCGGAGTACGTCTGCCGGAAGGGATGAAAGAAAACCAAAAATTCCCTGAACCGATAATCACACCGACGACAAAAGCCGAAGCCGGACATGACGAAAACATATCGAAAGAAGAAATCATAGCCCAAGGAATTGTCTCGAAAGAAGACTATGAAACAATGGAACGCTATACACGCGCACTATTCGAGAGAGGCACAAAAATGGCCGCCGAAAAGGGACTGATTCTTGTCGACACAAAATATGAGTTCGGGAAACGTGACGGCAAAGTCTATCTCATAGATGAAATCCACACACCCGACTCTTCGCGCTACTTCTATGCAGACGGCTACGAGGAACGCTTCGAGAAAGGCGAACCGCAACGCCAACTGTCAAAGGAATTCGTACGCCAATGGCTCATCGAGCATAATTTCATGGGCAAACCGGGACAAGTCGTACCGGAAATGACCGACGAATACTGCGAGTCTGTATCCAACCGGTATATCGAGCTATACGAACATATAACAGGACACAAATTCGAGAAAAAAGAAGACGGCGACATTGCCTCCCGCATCGAGCGCAACGTCAACGCCTGCCTTGAATCATTGAAACGGTAATTTTTATTTAACAACAATCATAAGTGTGTCGACATACAACAATCGTATTTCCATACGGCGGTTGCATCTCGACACACTTTCCTTTCCCATAGATATGGACTATAAAGCAGAAAAAATCACCCCATACGGAACAGAAGAAAGCAAGACAGAGCAAGTCCGCGAAATGTTCGACTCGATTGCTCCGGCATACGACTTTATGAACAAGGCCATGACTTTCGGCATTGACAGGATATGGCGCAGAATAGCAGTGAGAAAATTGCGCCGCTACCCGATACGGACCATCCTCGACGTGGCAACCGGCACCGGCGACCTCGCACTATTGCTCTACAAAAAACTTTCACCGGAAAAGATATGCGGCATCGACTTGTCCGAAGGTATGCTTTCCATCGCAAGAGACAAGGCAAAGAGAGCCGGTTGTGACGGAAAAATAGCTTTCGAAAAAGGAGATTGTCTCAACTTAAAGTATGCGGAAGGGGCATTCGACGCGGTAACTGTGGCATACGGCGTCCGCAATTTCGAGCATCTTGACAAGGGATATGCCGAGATGTACCGTGTACTCGGCTCTGGAGGCGTAATTTGTGTCATAGAGCTTTCAACTCCGCAGAATCCGTTCATCCGCAAGATTTACGATTTATATACCAATCATCTGATTCCATCGGCAGGAAAACTGATTTCAAAAGACGTACGAGCATACTCCTATCTGCCGGAAAGCATAGCTGCCGTAGCACAAGGCAATGACATGCTGGCCATTATGAGCCGTGCCGGCTTCATCAACTGCCGTTGCTACCGGTTGACATTCGGGACATGCACCATCTATATGGGAGAAAAAAAGTAATCAAAAAGGAGGACGTGACCGCAAATCAATTACAGTACCTGTAACCGGATGCCGGAATACGATGCGGCTTGCGTGCAGATAAAGCCTGTCGGCACACGTACCATAAAGCATATCCCCCTTTATCGGTGAATCAAGGCCTTCAGGATGCGACGAATGCACACGCAATTGATGTGTACGTCCTGTCAAAGGCATAAATTTCATTCGCACCGAGTCGTCAGGATAACGGCACAACACCTCATAATCCGTGACAGCGGCCTTGCCTGATTCATAATCCACCACCTGCACAGGACGGTTCTCATAATCAAGACGCAACGGCAACGAGATGCGGCCTTTATCAGCAAACACTCCACCTTTCACAACCGCTATATATTCTTTTTGCACCTCACGGCGCAGGAACTGACGCTGTAAATCTTCATGCGCTTCCTTAGTCTTCGCAACGACAAGCAATCCCGAAGTATGCATATCAAGACGATGCACGATAAGCGGCCCCGTAGCTTCCGGGAAACGCTCACGAGCGACATCATATACCGAACGGCAACCATCTTTCCCCGGAGCAGAAAGCATTCCTGCCGGCTTGTCGACCACCCAAAGCCAACTGTCCTCATAAACAGTGTCCAATATAGGCTCCGGATTCCCCGCCAAAGGGCTGTCCTCCACATCCAGTCCCTGCAACATAAACTTCAGAATAGGCTCACACTTAGTCTTGCAGGCAGGATAAAATTGCAAATGCCTACGCACGACAGAAGATGGCGACTTACCCCACCAGAATTCCCCCATAGCCAATGGCTTCAAGCCGTTAATATAGGCATATTGCAGCAATTTAGGAGCGGCGCATTCTCCCGCCCCCGCAGGAGGCAATTCATTGCGGGCGGCCTCAAACAATTCTGTCAAGCTAATTTCCTCGCCACGGCCATTCCTTACAACGAAAGAATCGAACATTTCCCGTTGCAATGCAGCCGAACGCTTCTTACGCTCCTCTTTCAATCCATTAATTTGAGACAACAACTCATTCAGGCGTCTTTCTATCTCCTCGTATTTCTCCCTCCACCGTTTTTTTATCCGTTTTAATTCCGCCTTCTCAAATTGGCTTTCCCTTATCATCGCGTCGGTCAATATGCCATTGGCGCGCATCTTGTCCCGCCTGCATTTCGATAAAGCCATATGCCTCTTGTATTCAGCGACAGCATTGCCGGCCTCTTCCTTAGCCGACACCAGCGACCGCCTAAGACTCAAATAATCCCCGGAAGTCTCAATCGACGCAATTTTTCCGTTAATAGCAGAGATTTCAGCCTCCCCCTTACGGAAAAAGCTGCAAGGGCCAAGCAAATCATACACAGGCGGCACAAAGTAGGGATGGTCGTTGCGTCCCAAGATATTACCGGAATAGGCGGCAATGAAACCTATCCCGCCATCCCTTTCCCCGACAACCATTACCCCGAACATTTTCCCCTGCCCTATTTCATCTTTCCAATCCACACGATTCTCGATATACTGCCGCACCTGCACGGCCGCTTCCTCGACAAGCGGATGAGGCTTGTAACAAAACGGATAAGTAAATTTATCCGGCAAACGGAATTCTGATATGTCACGGACAAATCTATGCAACATAATGCAAAGGTACAATACTCCCGGGAAATAACAGCAAAAGGCGGATGGCATTAAATCCATCCGCCTTGCATATACGATAACCTTTTTACCGCTTTTATTCTGCAGCTTTTTCTTCTGCCTTCGGAGCTTCTTCTGCCGGTTCAGCTTTCGGAGCCTCGGCAACAGGAGCCGCAGTTTCCGCAGCAGCCGATTTGCCACGAGAACGGCGTGTACGAGTTGTTTTCTTCTTAGCAGCCGTCTTAAGCATATTCTCATTATAATCGACAAGCTCTATGAAACACATCTTAGCATTGTCGCCAAGACGGTTGCCTGTCTTCAAGATACGAGTATACCCACCCGGACGGTCGGCGATTTTCGCCGCGATTTCATTATACAACTCTTTCACAGCTTCCTTGTTCTGCAAGTAGCGGAACACGACACGGCGCGACGCTGTAGTGTCATCCTTAGCACGGTTGATTATAGGCTCAGCATATACACGCAACGCTTTTGCCTTAGCCAAAGTCGTAAAGATTCTCTTGTGCATGATAAGCGATATAGTCATATTCGCCAACATCGCATCGAGATGAGCTTTTTTACGGCCTAAATGATTAATTTTCTTATTATGTCTCATCTTTGTTATTCTTTATCTAATTTATACTTAGAGATATCCATCCCGAACGAAAGGTTCAGGCTCGCAAGCAAATCGTCAAGCTCGGTGAGCGATTTTTTACCGAAATTGCGGAATTTCAACAAGTCGGTCTTATTGAATTGCACAAGCTCGCCTAAAGTCTCGACTTCTGCGCTCTTCAAGCAATTAAGCGCGCGCACAGACAGATCCATATCGACAAGCTTCGATTTCAGAAGCTGGCGCATATGCAGCACTTCCTCGTCGAATTCTTCATTTCCGTCGGTCTCGGTAGTCTCAATCGTAATCTTCTCGTCAGAGAACAGCATAAAGTGATAAATCAATATCTTAGCCGCCTCTTTCAAAGCCTCTTTCGGATGGATGGAACCATCAGTTGTAATTTCAAGTACAAGTTTCTCGTAGTCAGTCTTCTGCTCCACACGATAATTTTCCACCGCATACTTGACATTTACAATCGGAGTATAAATAGAATCGATTGCTATAACATCAACAGGGTCGTTAGGATTGACGTTTTCTTCAGCAGGCACATATCCGCGCCCTTTGTTGATAGTGTAATCCATCGTGAAGGAAGCTACAGTTGGATCTAAATGGCAAATAACCAAATCCGGATTTAGTACTTCAAAACCAGAAAGTTCCTTGCCTAAATCACCGGCTGTCAAAACTTCTTTTCCCGACACATTAATCTTGGCAGAAACAGGTTCATCCGCCTCTACCGTATGCTTGAACCGTACCTTCTTCAAGTTAAGGATGATGTTTGTCACATCTTCGATAACCCCGGGAATTGTTGCGAACTCATGCTTTACCCCATCGATACGTATCGATGAGATAGCATAACCCTCGAGCGAAGAAAGAAGGATTCTTCTAAGCGCATTGCCAACCGTGACACCGTAGCCCGGTTCCAATGGACGGAACTCGAACTTTCCGAAACGGTTGTCGGCCTCGAGCATTAATACTTTATCGGGTTTCTGAAATGCTAAAATAGCCATGGATATTTACAATTTATTATTTAGAATACAACTCGACGATTGACTGCTCTTTAATGTTTTCAGGGATATCTTCCCTCTGCGGGAGATGGAGCAATTTTCCGCCTTTTATGCTTTCATCCCATTCAAGCCAAGGATATTTGCTATGGTTGAACCCAGCCAAGGCATCTGCAATAACTTCGAGTGATTTGGATTTTTCGCGCACAGCCACTACGTCACCCGGTTTTACGGAATAAGACGGAATGTTGAGCACTTTTCCGTTTACCGTTATATGACGGTGATTGACCAACTGGCGTGCTGCCGCACGTGTCGGTGCAATGCCCAAGCGGAAAACGACATTGTCGAGACGAGCCTCAAGCAACTGGAGCAGGATTTCACCTGTAATACCCTTAGTACGCTCGGCTTTGTCGAACAAGTTGCGGAACTGACGTTCCAATACCCCGTATGTATATTTCGCTTTTTGCTTTTCACGCAACTGATTGCCGTATTCAGATATTTTCTTTCTTCTATTGGCACCATGCTGACCCGGGGCATAATTTTTCTTAGCAAGCACTTTGTCTTCACCAAAAATCGGCTCGCCGAATTTTCTAGCAATTTTCGTTTTAGGTCCGGTATATCTCGCCATTTCTAATACTTTTTTAAAATTAAAGTTGAATACGAATCTTCCTTAGTGCAGCCGCGATTGCAGAGAGGTGGCTAAATGCAATCAAATTCACATATTAAGATTCTGAAATAAATAATAATCCGAGTTTCTCTTTAATGGTTATACTCTTCTTCTCTTAGGAGGACGGCATCCATTGTGAGGAAGCGGAGTAACGTCGATAATCTCCGTCACTTCTATACCTGCACCATGAACCGTACGAATAGCCGACTCACGTCCGTTGCCCGGCCCTTTGACATAGGCCTTCACCTTACGCAAGCCAAGGTCGTATGCGACTTTAGCGCAATCCTGCGCCGCCATCTGAGCTGCGTAGGGAGTGTTCTTCTTAGAACCCCTGAAGCCCATTTTACCGGCGCTTGACCATGAAATAACTTGTCCTTCGCTGTTAGCCAAGCACACAATAATGTTGTTGAAAGACGAATGTACATGAAGCTGACCCATAGCGTCAACCTTGACATTTCTCTTTTTTGCTGCGACTGTCTTTTTTGCCATACTTTAATTTTATTTAGTAGCTTTTTTCTTGTTTGCAACAGTTTTCTTACGTCCCTTGCGCGTACGGGCGTTGTTCTTAGTGCTCTGTCCGCGGACAGGCAATCCCAAACGGTGACGGATACCACGATAGCAACCGATATCCATAAGACGCTTGATATTCAATTGCACTTCGCTGCGAAGATCACCTTCCACCTTGTAGTTGTTGCCGATTATCTCACGCACTTTCGCTGCCTGTGCGTCTGTCCAGTCCTGAATCTTTATGCTTTTATCAACACCTGCCTCAGCCAAGATTTTATTAGCCGAGCTGCGTCCGATACCATAAATATAAGTCAGGGCAATTTCTCCTCTCTTATTTTGGGGCAAGTCTACACCAACAATTCTTACTGCCATAAACTATAATAATTTTTCGCAAAAATAATAAATTATCCTTGACGTTGTTTATACTTAGGGTTTTTCTTGTTAATCACATATACGCGTCCTTTTCTTCTAACTATCTTGCTGTCAGGAGTGCGCTTTTTAACTGATGCTCTTACTTTCATATCTGTTGTTTTTTTATTTATATCTAAACGCGATTCTTCCTTTTGTCAGGTCGTAAGGCGACATTTCCACTTTCACCTTATCACCCGGCAATATTTTAATATAATGCATCCGCATCTTTCCGGAGATGTGGGCTGTTATCTCATGTCCGTTTTCCAGCTCCACGCGGAACATTGCGTTCGACAATGCCTCCACAATCACTCCGTCTTGCTCTATTGCAGCCTGTTTTGCCATATAACTATATTCTTAAAACGATTTATCTTTCAGTTCTTTTTCTATAAACTCAAATGAAGAAAGTATGTCGGCTTTCTTTCCACGAATGGCAACCGTATGCTCAAAGTGAGCGGAAGGCTTACGGTCACGCGTGCGGCACGTCCACCTGTCACTTTCGATTACCACATTTCGGCTTCCCATATTTATCATAGGCTCAATAGCGATACACATTCCATTCTTCAATAACGGACCTACGCCACGACGCCCATAATTAGGGACAGCCGGATCCTCATGCAACTTTCTGCCAATGCCATGGCCTGTCATCTCACGCACTACGGAATAACCGCGGCGCTCGCAATATTCCTGCACGGCATTGCTGATATGTCCGACACGGTTGTCCTCCACTGCCTGTTCGATTCCTTTATACAAGGACTCTTTCGTGGTGCGCAACAAATCCTTTACCTTCTCATCGACCTCCCCGACACAAAAAGTATATGCCGAATCGCCGTTATAACCGTCCTTCACCACGCCGCAATCTATCGATATGATATCGCCGTCGCGCAAAGTCTGGTTCGAAGGGATGCCATGCACCACCACTTCATTGACAGATGTGCAAATCGTATTAGGGAAACCTCCGTACCCCAAAAAGCCGGGAACTCCTCCGTTGTCACGGATAAATTCATTGGCTATTTTGTCAAGTCTCAGCGTTGTAATCCCTGGTGCTATCCACTTGGCAAGCTCGCCAAGCGTCTTACCCACCAGCAGATTACTTTCACGCATCAACTCAATTTCTTCATCTGTTTTAAGATAAATCATATTCCGGCTCTCCGAAATTTTTAATAACCGGCACCTGTTGTGCGGCCTTTCAATTTTCCGGACTTCATCATTCCGTCATAATGGTGCATCATCAGATGGCTCTCTACTTGCGACAGCGTGTCAAGAACCACACCCACCATAATCAGCAACGATGTTCCGCCAAAGAACTGTGCAAAACTGTGATTAATACCGCAAATATTGGCAAACGCCGGCATAATCGCTACAATACCAAGGAAAATCGAGCCCGGCAAAGTGATTCTCGACAAAATAGAGTCGAGATACTCCGCTGTCTTCGTCCCCGGTTTCACTCCCGGTATAAAGCCGTTGTTGCGCTTCATATCGTCGGCCATCTGCGTGGGACGCACTGTGATGGCGGTATAGAAATATGTAAACGCCACAATCATCACGAAATAGATGAAGTTATACCAGAAACCTGTCATGTCGGTCAATGCGCGTACAAAAGGACTGGCCTCACCGCGCGCACCAAATCCGGCAAGCGTGATAGGAATGAACATGATTGCCTGAGCGAAGATTATCGGCATCACACCGGCCGCGTTGACCTTCAGCGGTATGAACTGGCGCGCGCCGCCGTATTGCTTGTTGCCGACAATACGTTTTGCATATTGCACCGGAACCTTGCGTGTGCCTTGCACAAGAAGCACGGCACCGAGGATAACGGCAAACAGAAGCACGATTTCAACGACAAACATCACCAGACCGCCTTGAGCGGTAGTAAGCCTGTTCGTAAACTCCTGAACGAAAGCACCCGGGAAACGTGCGATTATACCAACGAGGATTATGAACGAAATACCGTTTCCTATACCCTTGTCGGTGATACGCTCTCCGAGCCACATGATGAACATACTTCCTGCCGCAAGTATGATTGTCATATAGGTCATCGTCCAGAACGAGAAATGCGCGTTACCGCCTGCCGAGTTAACCTGCACTTGCAGATTGACCAGATAGGCCGGAGCTTGAAGCAACAGTATTATCACTGTCAGGTAGCGCGTATATTGGTTAATCTTCATACGCCCGCTCTCGCCCTCACGCTGCAATTTCTGGAACGAGGGGAGCACCATGCCCAGCAATTGTATCACGATGGAAGCCGTGATGTAAGGCATGATTCCCAACGCAAAAATCGAAGCCTGTGAGAACGCACCTCCGGAGAACATATCAAGCAACTGCATCAAGCCGCTGTCCGTGAAATTCCGGAGAGCATCAAGCTCGTTAGGGTTGATACCCGGAAGAACCACGTAACAACCCACACGATAGACAAGCACCAATAGAAAAGTCACGATTATACGCTTACGCAAATCTTCTATCTTGCTGATGTTCTTTATTGTCTCAATGAATCTCATTGTCTGCTAAAGTTTTTGAATTGACCCCCCTGCCGCAACGATAGCTTCTTCGGCTTTCTTCGAGAAAGCGTGGGCTACGACCTCAAGCTTCTGTGTCAATTCGCCGTCAGACAGAATTTTTACTTTCGCTTTCTTGGAAGCCAAACCAGCAGCCACCAAATCGGCCACTGTAATCTTAGTAAGATTCTTCTCCTTTGCGAGTTCTTCCAGAGCTTTAATGTTCACAGCTTTGTACTCAACACGGTTGATATTCTTGAAACCGTACTTCGGGAC
>URQP01000076.1 GCA_900550025.1 uncultured Porphyromonadaceae bacterium
AACTCTCTCAACTCTAAACTTTCAACTCTGAACTTTAAAGTGCGACCTCCACGAGTCTCTCTTTTCCCAAAGACAAACCGTCTCCACACAGAGGCATATTAAGCCTCTTTGAATGAACACAATGCAACTACTCCCTGATTTTTCAGCGGATACCAACAGTTCGATATAAAGAATATTTTTTCACAAGCCAAAGGATAAGATATAAGTATTTGCTTGACAGACAAAAACCTCAAAGAGGCTTCGCACAGTTAACTGGTGGCTTCAGCCGTCGGAGTGGAGCGGTAGGCACACCAGCCTTATCAAGGCTGCGCACCGTGACGTTTGCGCTATATGCGAGGTTTATAAGACTGTATAATGATGCTTTGACAGAGCAAGCCTTTCAATTTCCTTATCGAACTGACGTTAAATTCCCCCTTACGGTTTCAGCACGACGGCCGTAAGGTTGCGGCCTGAAGCCGTGCCAAGCACACGCGCCGAGAAAAACCGCGAGGGATTGCACCGTGTACACAAGCCTGAACGCACCATATTCCCTTCCATCACTCCGCACTCACGCAGCCAATATAC
Source organism: uncultured Porphyromonadaceae bacterium (assembly GCA_900550025.1). Lineage (GTDB taxonomy): Bacteria > Bacteroidota > Bacteroidia > Bacteroidales > Muribaculaceae > Limisoma > Limisoma gallistercoris. Next base: position 565 of record URQP01000076.1, read on the forward strand.
GTTGGCAGCCACAAGGTCGATGTGCGCCTTGCCCGTGGCTTTATTCCTGACAACAATATCGCTAAGCGGCAATCCCCGCTCGCCGAACTGCTCCACCACCTCGTCGCCCACCTCGAAGCATCCTTGGCATATCGAGGGCCCGAAAACCACCTGAATCCCGCCGGCCGAAGCGCCAAGCCCCGACATCGCCGCCACCACATTTTTGGCTATGCCGTTCATCGTCCCCTTCCAGCCGGCATGGGCAGCGCCGACAACGCCAGCCTTCTTGTCGTAGAAAAGCATCGGGACACAGTCGGCCGTAAAAACGCCGAGAGCGACATCCTCCAACCTAGTCACCAAAGCATCCGCCTCGCCGGGCACACAATCCGGAGAACCGACAACAACCACATCCGTGCCATGCACCTGCCGCGCGGTAATCAGCCGCCCCGCCGGCAGCCCTATCCCGCGGCACAATTCCTCCCGGCAAGAGGCTACATGCCGGGGACTGTCGCCTACATAGCCGCAACAGTTGAAACCGGAATAAGGGTCATTGGCATCAACGCCGCCGCGCCCCGCGGTAAAAGCGAAAGCGGAGCCGTTGTCACGGAAAGACAGCCGCTCAATCTTCATCCTTGAAATCGTCAGCCCAATATTCCTCAGGCCATTCCACATCCCACGCTTCCTCCTCGTCGCCGGATTCCTGCTCTATCACAAAAGCATCCTCCTCGTCGACACGGTGGTTCACGTCAAGGTCGCGGTGGGTGATACGCGCCGGGATGCGGTTGTCCTCGTCGTTGATTGTCCGCCACAACACATCTTTCAGCTCCGTAAGCCCCATACCCGTCACAGAAGATATGAAAACCGTCTCCACACCGTCGGGCAGCTCGCTATGGCGCATCTCGTCGATAAGCTCGTCGTCGAGCATGTCGCATTTGGTAATGGCCAGCACACGGCCCTTGTTCACAAGGTCGGGGTTGAAACGCTCCAGCTCGCCGAGCAATATCGAATATTCCCGGCGGATGTCGCCCGCGTCGGCAGGAATCATGAACAGAAGCACCGCGTTGCGCTCTATATGCCGCAGGAAACGCAACCCGAGCCCCTTGCCCTCGCTCGCCCCCTCGATGATGCCGGGAATGTCGGCCATCACAAACGAGCGGTCGCCGCGGTAGCTCACGATGCCGAGATTCGGCTCGAGCGTAGTGAAAGGATAATCGGCAATCTTAGGCTTCGCCGCCGAAATCGACGACAGCAGAGTCGACTTCCCGGCGTTCGGGAATCCCACAAGACCCACATCGGCAAGCAGCTTCAGCTCAAGCACCACCGACTTCTCTATCGCCGGCTCGCCGGGCTGCGCATAGCGCGGCGTACGGTTCGTGGGCGACTTGAAGTTCCAGTTGCCCAACCCGCCGCGGCCGCCGCGCAGGAGCTTCACCTCCTGCCCGTCGTCGGTCACCTCGCAAAGGAATTTTCCGGAATCGGCATCGTAGACAGCCGTGCCGCACGGCACCTCAATCACCCTGTCCTCGCCGTCCTTGCCCGAACTGCGACCTTCCGACCCGGCCTGTCCGTCGCCGGCAAACACATGTCGCTGGTACTTCAGATGGAGAAGCGTCCACAGGTTACGGTTGCCGCGCAGGATGATATGCCCTCCCCGTCCGCCGTTACCTCCGTCGGGACCGCCTTTCGGCACGTACTTTGCACGGTGGAAATGGCACGAGCCCGCGCCACCTTTGCCTGAACGGCAAAAAATCTTCACATAATCGATGAAATTGGAATTAGCCATTGAAACAGGTTAATGGGGGTTAAAAGGTTAAAGGTTATGGGTAAAAAGGGATTTGTACCTCCGCCGAGAATCGAACTCGGATCTAAAGTTTAGGAAACTTCCATTCTATCCGTTGAACTACAGAGGCCTGTTTTCAGGGGGCAAAGTTAGCTCATTTCGGGCTAATAGCCAAACCTCACAAGATTTTTAGCAAAAATTTCCCGAAAAACTTGCACGGAAAAAACTTTCGGCGTACCTTTGCAAACGCAAAAGCCAATTACGTGGACGCTAATGCCCAGATGGCGGAATTGGTAGACGCGCTGGTCTCAAACACCAGTGGAGTAAAATCCATCCCGGTTCGATCCCGGGTCTGGGTACGAGGGAATCGGCTAAGTAATTGAATATCAATACTTAGCCGATTTTATTTTGTACCTATTGTTCCCGTTTTGTCCCCAACCAAACTTAATTTACCATATCTTAAATACGATTAAACGTGAGTAAAAAAGGACCAAGCAACAATTTAATCCCACCATCCCAACAGATGATATTCTAAAAATCTAAAGAATAGACAATACGCTTTGCGAAAGCGAACTTCATGCTTGCTATCAACTTCATACATCCCCGGCGATTTATGATAAACACAGAAGCGATGTTTGTTTCTCGTATTCACATAGGGGATAGGAACATCAGAATTCTCATTCATAATAATATCCAAAAGCTTTGTGGCAATCCGCATCCGACTGATATCTTGTTCCGCACGAGCTAAATGCCCAAAGTTCTCCCAGTAGAAAATAATCCATTCTAATTTGAATTTCAACAGATTCAAGAAATAATGATAATCATAGTCCGGATTCTCATTTATGTACATTGCCCATATCCATAAGCGGTCTTGTCTTATACCCTTTTGATACACTCTCCATTCTTTTTCAGAGAGTCCCTTGCGAAGTATGAAGTGGAATCGCTCTGACCAAGTTTCATCATCATCCATTGGGTTCACTTCCTTCTGATATAACGGATTTTCCCTCATGGACTTTTCCATATCCTGCACTTCTTTCCTTTTGACTTGTGCCCAATCTTGAAAATAGGATTGAGCATCTGTATATTTCTTTTTCATTTGCATGTGAGATTACTGTTTATTGTATAATGAACTCATTTTCTCCACAGATTGAATCATTTCTTCCCGAAAAGTTAAAGGAGCAAGCACTTCCACATCCGCCCCTCTTGAAAGTAATTCCTGCCGGAAGTCTAAGGTTGGTTTCATACGGTACTCAAAGATAGAATAATCTTCCGTTGTTTCTATTTCGCATTGGGAATGGTGCAAAGGCAAAGCACGGATATACTGTACATGCATTCCATAGACTTTAATCCGAATCGTTTCCAATTTCTTGTTTTCAATCATAATGCCAAAATAATCTGTAAAATAGGCTTCCGGATCAAATTCTTTAGGATAAACAAACTTCGTGTCCAAAGTAGTCAGTTGCTGTATTCTATCCAAAGAAAAGGTGCGGATATTATTCCGCTCTTTGCAGAAACCAATGACATACCATCTTTGCTTAAATACTTTGATGCAATAAGGTTGCAGCGTATAGGTACTTGGTTCTTCGTACCAATAACTTTGATAATATAGCTCCAATTCTAACCCGTCACGCATGGCTTCAATAACAGACGTGAGATGTTTTCTGCCGGAAGGAATCTCTTCAAACAGAATCCTGCGTTTCAAATGATGGCTTTCGTTTATTAGGTTATTGACCGCAAACGTATTAAGCAACCAGTTGCGGATGCCTCCCTTTTGCATATCATCCGCATTCTCAATATAGTAGTAATAACCTCCCTTTCGGTTACAATTGATATTTATATCAAACACTTGTTCGATGGCAATGCGCCAGTTATGAAAGGTTCTTAATGGAATATCTTCCCCTTCACTCAATCGTGAACGAAGCCAACGCTCGTTGATTTCCTCAAACGTGATTTTTCCGGCTCTGTAGATAGTGTCTACTAACCAGATGTATTTGTCAAATAAATCTTTTGTCATACTATTCCTTTTTGTGAGTTCCTTCTACAAAATCAGCTATTTGAATAGTTTTTCAAGATGCCCTTGAATCATTTCTTCCGTTTCTCCGTAATAAGTGATTTCCCAAAGCAGTCCGGCGGTCAATTGTTGCGGCGTGATTATAATATCATATTCAATGATAATCCTCATGCTTAATATTTCCGACCATTTAGGATATGTTGCCATAGGTTGACATATTTCATCCTTATTTTTATCATAGATGGAACAATTCATATCAATCAAAGGCGAACACCCCTCCCAACGGGATGCCAAATAAATGCAATACTTTGACTTTGATGGTCCAAGTTGTTGAAGAGATTGATACACGTTTCGATAAGCTTCCCAATTCGCGTTCTGAAACGATTTTGGTGCATTCCTTTGATACAAGGTCTTGAAATCGCTTAAGATATCATCAAAACAGAAACGTGTAAGCAAATACTTAAAGGTCAGATGTTCCAGATCAACATCCGTTAATCCATTACGCTTGTCATACGTAATCTCCCAAAGCAAGCCTGCAGTCAATTCTTCTAATGAAAGTGCAACATTGCTATTGACAATGATTTCCATGCCTAAAATCTCTGACAGATAAGGATAGCTACCTATTCCCCGATAGTCGTAATCATTTCCATCTTCATAAAACAAGCAACAGTTTGAACCTGTGAATTGTAACTCATCCCAACGTTCACTTATTTGAATAGCATACTTGGATTCACTTTCTTCTTTACGTGTTTGTAAGTCTTGATATACACCACGATAAATATCCCAATTTGTTTGTTCAAATAAGTCAGGTCTAACCTTCTGACATAAAGCTTTAAATTCAGGTAAGATGACATCAAAACTGAACTGAGTGAGCAAAGATTTGAATGTCGGTTGTTCCATAATACAAACTTTTGAATTCGTTAATACAAATATCGCATAAAGTTATGCCATATTAAAGCATACACTGAAAAGATTTTGTTATCAGGAGAAAAAGGGTTTCTTGTGCTTCCGTTTGGCATAAGGTGAAGTTATTTTTGCTACATCATTAAACAAATAATACGATTATGGATTTATATGCAGAAGATTTGGCGGACTACATCTATCAAGAAAATGATGTGAACAAGAAACGGACATTGCTGTTGGAAGTGGAAGCGGAAATCAAGAAGCTTATGGGCGAACAGGAAAAAGGGAATCTTGATTTGAGGCATATAGGTGCAACACAGATAGAAAAGATACAAGATTTGATAGATACACGGAGCTTGATTCTTAACCGGATGTTTCAAGCTACTCCACAGGAAATCAAACGCTTTAAAGCAGTAAATGAATTGCTGAATAGTTTGACCAAGAAGATGTATCATCGCATGGCAAACCTCTATCGCACATTGATTAATAGCCCCAAAGATGAATCTTTTGATGACGATTATGTCATCCGTGGTACACTGAGGTATGTATTCTGTGGGTTGGAGTCTATATTGGAATTACCGGAAGATGGTTATTATGGTTCCGATTTTGCTTACATGATAGAACTAATTTGTTGTTGTTTGCTTGAAGAATGCAATGGGGGACTTCCCGAAATCGAAGAATGTTCTTGTAATTATTCACCCAAAAACACTTCGAATATGACAGATGAACAGTTACAATGTGTGGATGTATGGGATGATGGAGTGACATGGGCGGAAGGGCATTTGCGCCGCCCGGAACTGGAGCACATTGTTGTATGTCATGCCATACACGACATTTGCACACACAAGCCTTATTCCCTTCCGGACTTATTGCGGCTAAATGATTTTTGGGTGGAAGCCCATCTGGTCTGCCAGCATATCATAGACCAAAACGGGAAACGCTATAACTCGGATTAATCATTTGTTTTGCAAAGTGCCTGAAAGGTGGAGACATTGCCAAACTTTGTGCTCCACTTTTCCTCGCATAGTCCTCCTTGCCATGCGTGTCCGAAAATGCGAACAAATGTTTTCCTTTATAGTCCAGTCTCATTCGTATTTCTCCTGTCTTTGGCGATGTCGCTCCCAATAATCACGCTCCCATTGAATAATTTCTTCCGTTTCTTTCCAGTGCGAACAGGTCATCTCAATGAAACAGGGACAAAACACATCTGCCCAAGTCACTTGTGGGAACATCATCCATCCTTCCTTTTCTCTTATCTCCACAGGCATATCAAGCGTTTCACTCCAAGGCATAAGATTCATAACAACATCTTCAAGATCTTGGTGGACGTACTTTTTTTCACGGGAGCTATAAAGCCAGTAATAGGTATAACCGCCTTCGCAAACAATACGGTCAATGCCTGTGTAGTGGAAATCTTCTCGTGAACTCATATCATCGAATGCGGATTTATACTTTTTCCATGAATGTTCTTTCCATATTGGATAGCCACCTTCTTTTATCTTTGCTTTCACGTCACTCCAATTCAAGCAGCGCATATAATAAGAGAGTGGCAAGAATACGGGATCAAACGAGGCTTCCGCGATGGGTGCGCATTTTTGTCCTTTGTTCCGTTTCAGCAAATAGTCAAGAAAGCCCAACTGGTCAAGGTTTATGATATTTTTCATGCAAACCTTGGTCAATGCTGAGTATTGTGGATTCCAATCTACGTGATAAAGCTCCGGGTTGTCAGAACAGTCAAGTTGGGTAAGGCGATTATTTTTCCGGATATTCAATATCTTCAACTTGTTGCCGCGGCAAACCAGGCGTCCCAGTCTTGGATTTTTGGAAACATTCAAACGTTTCAATCCTTGATTGACACAATACAAGTCGATAAGTATCGGACATTGCGTTACATCCAATGCTTTCAGTGTACACGCTTCGCAAGTGTAATGGAAAGAGGTGAGGGTATGAGTCTCATCACTTTTCAAGCAGATATGCCATTCTCCTTTTTTCACATACGTATGTTCCGCATGGATTTCTTCCCCTTTCTCATTGTTTATCTCTTCCACTTGTCCGTCACCCCAATCTATCGTAAATTGGCAATCGCCATAACTGGTGAACAAGAATCCGCAAACGGATTTCTGCTCTTTGGCAGCAACCGTCATTCTTATCTCATCCTTTTGCTCGAACAATATCTTTTTCAAGCGACGGAATGAACAGCGAGCAGACAGAATTTCGTTTTTCGCTTCCTCTGAATCATGCTCATAAATCTTTCTATCAACAATTTTGTGATAACATTCAAACGCTTTACGCAAATCCTTCTTCGTGCCAAGGCCCTGCTCATACATTCGTCCTATGTTATAATTGTCATTTGCCTGCTTATAATAATAAAATGCTTTTTCCATATCGGGTGTGGTGCCTTCGCCTCGTTCATACATTCCACCCAGTTTGTACACATATTCTCCTGCCAAATAGCATTCCAAGGCTTTTTTGTATTCCTTACGTTCATAATAGACATCTCCAGCCCAACAAGCAGACGAGCCTCCCGTTTTCATCCCGATACCCGTCAACATATCCAACGCTTCTTGGTTGCCATTCTTAGCCAAATCAGATAGTAAACGAAGTGCATTCCTCGCGGAATACTCGTTTTTCTTTTCACATTCTGCCTCGTGATCTAACAACAACCGGAACCAATCGGTATGCAACAATTCATGCTCATCTATCTGCAAGTCATAATATGGCTTCCTTTGTGGGCTTCGGTATTTGCTTTCCCAAATGCGAAGTAAATGGACAGCAGAACGGTAACAACCTTTCTTTGCCCTTACATAGAGTATTTTCACTACTTTATCTTTCACCTTTTGGGGTACATGAGGCGAATGGAGTAGATTTCCTATAACACAAACATCAAAAAAAGAATCATCTCCGCCGCTTTCTAATGCTTCTATATATAAGGACAATGCATGATTGAAGTCACATTTTAGGGTAAAGAACGATGACTGCTTGATTACGTGTTTGGCGGACGAACAGCTAACTATCGGAGTATACCATTCGGCAAGTTCTACCATTGCCTTAATATGTTTTTGCTTAGCAGCTTTTTCGTACCAATCAATCATTTTGCTGAAATCAGAGAAATCAGCTTTACATAATTCTGGTTTCCTTGACAAGTCTGACCAAAATATAGCTTTCTCAAAGTTGGAGTAATTTCTGACTACTGCTTCCGCTTCATGTACCATTTTATGGTAAAGCAGTTCTCCCATCTCGTATTGTGCATCAGCATTGCCTCGCCGGGCAATAGGTTCCAACAGTTGGGCAGCTTCATCATATCGTTTGCTCCGCTCCAATTCATCCAGTTGCTTTCGCAAACGTTTGCTCACAACATTGCTTTTCTTTTCCATATTCTTCCGGTTTTAAGTTACACATAGGAAAAACAAAACCTCATCTTTCCATCCATTTCAATGCAAAGATGAGGTAAAGTTATGCCAAAGTGGTTCACAAGTTATTCTTTCTTTAATAGCTTGTCGATGTTTTCTTTAATGTCGGCAAGGATGGCATCGTAAAGTTTCCAATGAAATGCATTCGCATCTTTGGGTGAATACCCGGGATGATGGGTTAAGTAAGCAGATTTAACTCCTTCGAGTTGCAGCTTCGATACATCGCCTATTGGAAGACCTGAAAGTGCAATCGGTTCACCTATGACATTAAAGTTCTCTTTGATATAGTTACAATACTTTGTCTCTTTGGGGCCGGTAAGGAAGATGACAATGTCGGGTCTCAATATTTCAATTTCTTTCGGAATAACATGAAAACATTTCTTTTCAATGCTATGCTCAAACGCATTGACAGCTTCCCCTCCTTCTCCTTTTCGTTTAGATAGTTTGGAAATCTCATTCCATATTAATGAAACTCGTTTGTCGGGGAAATCCTTTAATAACTCCCTAATACCTGACATTATTCCATTAACGCCAAAAAGGAGGAATCTATTTCTATGGTCTATTTTCTCTTTATAAAAATGTGCATCTACAGCATTATAATTATCATCGAGATAATCTTCATATGTAGCCATAACCTTGCCTACATCGGCTGGGTCTTCACCTTTTTCATCATATCTCACCCACCAATTGGGTTCCCTCCCAAAGAACATAATTTTTATGTCTGCTTTGGTATACCACTCTTCATGCTCAGCATCTGCTTTCTTTGCATACCAATTAATATCTGCTTCTTGTGCTTTTTCTCGTTCTTCCTTTTCTTGCCCAGAACGATACAAAGAAATCAAGAACGGACATTGCAGTTTGTCTCGTAACCCATTGGCTTCCAGTTGTTCCATTAATCCGTTCCACTTACTTTCGTAAAGTTCGGTCAATTGCTCTGATAATGTTTCCATAAACGTATATTTTAAAGTGGATGAATTTTAAAACAAATATAGCGAATCCCCCCAAGAAAGTTTTCATTCTCAATAAGAAACGCAATCTCTTTTGTCGCAAAGTTCTGTCAAGGATATGCAACATTAAAGCATAAGATAAGAAAAATCACAGTTGTGTCAATTTTTTCTCAACACTCAACCCTAAACACTCAACTTTCAATGCGTTGCCGCCGATGAAACCAGCCACTTGCCCGCCGCCTTGGCGGTGGGCAAGTGGCTGACAAAGGAATCGGCCTCGTGGAGGCCGCGCTTGAAACAACAGTGCAACAAGTGCGGCCTCGCATAACCGTTAACCTCATAGCCTATAACCTTGCGGCGCAAGCCGCCACTCAATGATGCAGCGAATCGTAGATGACGCTGAATATCTTGAAGCGTGCGCCGACCTCGCCGAATGCCCGGTTGTTGCGCGTCGGGCAAACACGGTTGCAAAGGAAGATGTAAATCAAATCGTTCTTCGGGTCAACCCAGAAACTCGTGCCGGTGAAGCCCGTATGGCCGTAGACCGACGGGTCGGCCTCCTCGCAAACCGACGAATATTCGGGATTTTCCGTGTTCGGCTTGTCGAATCCCAAACCGCGGAACGAGTTCGGGCTCTTCGACTCCGTGAACAGCTTCACCGTCTTCTCCGACAAAATCTGCTCGCCGCCGTACATGCCGCCGTTCAGCCACATGCCGCACAGCTTCGCCAAATCGTTGGCGTTCGAGAAAAATCCGGCGTTGCCCTGTATGCCGCCCGAGAAAGCCGCCGTCTCGTCGTGGACGCTGCCTTTCACCGTGCATTCGCGCATATAGCCGTCATATTCCGTAGCCGCTATCTCCGATGCCGGGTAATAGTCGAGAGGACGGTAAACCGAACGGTACGCGCCCAAGCGGTGGAAAATCTTGTCATAAACCCACCGGTCGTGCCTCATCCCCGTGGCGTTCTGTTCCGCCTCCGCAAGCATGCAGAAATTCAGGCAGCTATACAGGTAATCCCTGTCGGCGCGCAACGGCTGGTTATGGATGATGTTCATTATCGTGTCGTATGTGATTTTCCCCACATACAGGTTCTTCCCTATCTGGTAGTCGAAATCCTTCGTCTTCTTTGCCGAAGTGATGTCGCGGCGTATCTTGGCCGAGTCGTTGATATATCCGCCTCCGGCATAGCGGCTGTAGCCCGGTTGCTTCTTGCCTACGACAAGAGCGCCGTCATAGCTCGTCGAGTCGGTCATTATCTGGTACACGTTCAACGCCGCCGGCATGCCAGTCTCGTGGTAAAGCAGGTCGCGTATCAGCAAATCGCCCTTCGGTGTCCCGGCAAGAACCTTCGTATATGTGCCGAGCTTCGCGTCCACCGACATCAGGCCTTCGTCCACGGCCTTCATTATCCCGGAAAGCGTTCCAGTGGCCTTCGACACAGAGGCAAGGTCGTATATCGTGTTGCCGTCCACTTTATAGTCTTTTGTCAAATCCGTAAAACCGTAATTCTTGTTCACCACGATTTTTCCGTTATGCGCCACAAGCACCTGGCAGCCCGGAAACGCCCCTTTCTCCACTCCCAGATTGGCGAGCGAGTCGATGCCGGCCATAAGCCGTCCGTCGAACCCAACTTCCTCCGGGATGCCGTACCCGAGGCGCGAAGCGTGTATCGTCACGCCGTCGCCGCACTTGGCAACGCCTTCAACCGTAACCGGGATACGCCCCGAGACCGTTATGCCGCCGAAAACAGCCTGTGCAGCATATTCCTGAGCCAACGGCTCTTTCTCATAGGCAAGCACCGCCGTGTTGCAAAGCGAAATCGAGCCGCTGTACTTCGTCAAGGCGTATGGTGTCACGAAGAACACCGGGACCACCTTCTCCGCTCCGCAGTCGAGGATTATGCGGTCGAGGTTCATCGCCGTGGTCAAATCGTTCTTGAAAACGGCCACTATCACTTTCGACGAACCCTTCACCGCTTCCGTCACCTCCGACGAATTGTCGGTGTTCATCGCGTAACGCTTCACGTCGGTATACAGGCGGCAAGTCTCCGAAAAGCGGTTGCCGGCAGGCGCGCCGAGGCTCACTACGCTCACCTCCTTGTCCAGCCCCTTCAAAGGCAGTATGTCGGCATCGTTTTTAAGCACCGTGATGGCGGCGGCAAACAACCTGCGGTTCACCACCTCGGCCGCAGCGGAGTTGATTCTTCCGCCAAGCCCTTCTATATTCACAGGCTCATACGCGTCAAGCCCAGCCGCATATTTATAACGCAATATCTTCTTGCACGACTCGTCAATTCTTTCCTTCACCTTGCCGCCTTTCTTGTATGCGGCAACCATGGCTTCGTAGCTCTCGCCTACCTTGTACGGCTCAAGAAGCACGTCGGCACCGGCCATCATCGCCGGCATTCCGTTAGTCTTGCCGTCCATGTGCGCCCCGCGCATCTGCAACGCGTCAGTGAAAACCAGCCCCTTGAATCCCATATCGTCCTTAAGCAGCTTGGTAGCCACCTGCTCGCAAAGCGAGGTGGGACGGTCGCCGGTCTTCAGCGCGGGTACGTTGAGATGACCCACCATCACGCCCGACAGCCCGGCGCGTATATAGCTCCTGAAAGGGACAAGCTCGGTCGATTGCAGCTCGATGAGCGAACGGTTCACCACCGGCAGCGTCTTGTGCGAGTCCTTGTCGGTGTCGCCATGCCCCGGGAAATGCTTTGCCGACGAAAGCACGCCGTTGTCCTCCAAGCCTTTGGCGTATGCCACGGCCTTCCGGGCCACATTGTGCGGGTCTTCGCCGAACGAGCGCGTCCCGATTACCGGGTTCGACGGATTGCTGTTCACGTCCACCGCCGGCGCGAAATTCAGGTTCACCCCGGCCATCCGGCATTCCGCCGCCATCTCCTTGCCGTAGTCGTACAGCAGACGGTCGTCCTGTATCGCTCCGAGAGTCATGTTTTTCGGGAAACGCGGGGTGTCGTCCATACGCATCGACAGTCCCCACTCGCCGTCAAGCCCTACCATTACCGGCAGTTGCGAGACCGCATTGGCGTAATTGGCCAGTTCCGCGTGGTTTTCCAGCGTCCCTTCCGAAAAATATATGAAACCTATATTGTAGTTTTCGACCAATCTCTTCACCGTTGATTTCGCGGCGTTCAGGTTCCGTGGGTCGACCACTTGGGCTATCAGTTGCCCTACACGCCGCTCCGCGTCCATGCTGTTGAACACGCTGTCGGCCCATTGCGAAGCCGCCGGATCGTTATATCCGGCCGAAACCGCGCGCTGCGGCATTACCGCCTGCGCCGCGGCCAATAAAAGTAACGAGGCTGTTAATACACGTTTCTTCATGCCTAATCGATTTTTTTCATCCTGACCGTCGTGTCAGGCTCTATCGCCTTGCCCGAAGCGGTCAATTGTTTGATATGGTTAATTATGTCAGTTTTCAATTGTTCCTCACTGCGGGCCACCACCTTTCCGCCCGTGGCGAACGAAGCCATATTGTCGCCTCCGTTGGCAAGATAGTCGATTGTGGCCACCAAATATTTCCTGTCAGGCTCCAACGGCTTGCCGCCAATCCTCACGTCCACCGCCCGGCCGCCTTTCATCCCGGCCGACACATGGCGGCTGACAGCGTCGCCCCCGCGGCCGGCCATCACGTCCAGACCCTCCTGAAGCGACCGGCCGTCTATCTCCATCACCACCACGCTGTTGGTAAACGGAAGCATCGTCAGCACAAGCCCCATCGAAACGTCGCCCTCAGGCAACGGCTGGCGTATGCCGCCCTTGTTGATTATCGCCAAATCTATTTTCCTTTCAGTCAGACCGGCGGCTATGTCATACACCGCAT
>URQP01000077.1 GCA_900550025.1 uncultured Porphyromonadaceae bacterium
GCGCATCCCCACATAAATCGGATGTCCTAATTTTTAGCGGGTATCAATAATTCCATATTAAACCACGCAAGCGGAAAACCGTCTAAAGGGAAAATTATGGGCTATGAGATTCAAATGGGCAATATCATTATTGGCTGCACTTATATGCAGCAATACATCCGCCGCGACATTCCACAACGAACGGTTAAGCTACCAAATCATCTATCACTGGGGCATTATCTGGAAACACGCAGGCTCCGCCACACTCACACTGGAAGAAAACGGCGACAATTACGAAACTCTCTTAGCGGCACGGACGGTGTCGTGGGCCGACCGCATATTCAAAGTACGTGACACACTGGCATGCACTATCAGAAAAGAAGGGCTGATGCCGCTGCGCTATATAAAAGCAGCCCACGAAGGTAAAGGAATCGTACACGACACCGTAAGATACATGTATGGCAAAGACGGAAACATAACGGCACAATGCGTCCACCACAGGGCAGGACGAGCACCCCAACACATAGAGCTGCATTCCCAAGGCCGCTCGCTTGATATGCTAAGTGTGTTCTATTATATAAGGACTATTGATTTTGCCCAAATGAGACAAGGCGCAATCACAGAAATAACCGTCTTTTCCGGAAGAAGGAAAGAGACGCTCAGAATTAAATATTCCGGGATTGAGGAAATAGAGCTGCGCGACAAAAGCCGCCACAAGGCTTTCCACGTGAAATTCGCATTTACACAGGACGGACAGACCAAATCGTCAGACGATTTAGATACATGGATTTCAACCGACAGCTCACGCATCCCGCTTATGCTTTGCGGCAAGCTTCCAATTGGGGAAATAAGATGCTATTATGCCAAGTGATGCCAAAAAAGTATGTTATAAAACATATTTTTAACACTTTTCCTTGCACAGAATCAAAAAAGGCATTATCTTTGCAGTGTAAAAAGATTGTTTTAAAGATCGGAAAAAGAATCATAGGTTTCAACAATAGGTATAATCAACCGATCTTGAGAGATGTTAGTTAGGTTTGTTTAATTAAGCACAAGAGTGTGCGCAAAAAAAGAAAGGGTAAGATTATGAACACTTTTTTTGTAATTAATGCATCAAGTGTGAAATCAGCTCCGGCTCACAGCTTCCACCCTAATGCGTCGTTAAGTGCAGTACGTAAAGGATATGTAGCTGTCAGCAACAAAAATAGGCTGAACTAAACACAACGTTGGCAAAGCCAATATGATGCAAATCGGAATAAGAGAAAATCCGATTTTTAAATTTGAAAAAATTTTCTCATAGTTAAAAACCATATTCCGCCGGTGTCGTGAGACACCGGTTTTTTTGTTTTACACCAATATTTTTTCAAATAAAAGAATGACAGATTCTATATTTTTCGTACCTTTAACGCATTAAATATATATGATATATGAAACAATACTTTTATGTTGACGCAAACAATCAATCCGTAGGGCCATTCCCTATTGAAGATTTGATTAAAAGAATAAGTCCTGAAACATTTGTGTGGACAGAAGGAATGGCAAACTGGGCGAAAGCCAATACTGTGCCGGAAGTGATGAATGCCTTGACGGCAGGACAGCAACCGCAAGCCCAACAGCCGCAATTTACACCTCCCCAACCTCCGTACCAGCAACAGCCTAACTACCAACAGCCAAATTATCAACAACCCCAACAGCAACCATATCAGCAGCCGTATCAACAACAGTATCAGCAATATGGCATGCCGGGAGACGTGAAGCCAAACAATTATTTGGTGTGGAGCATATTGAGCATAGTGCTTTGCTGCTGGCCTATAGGAATAGCCGCTGTTGTCTATGCCGCAAAAGTCGATTCACTTTGGGGACAAGGACGGCACGATGAATCGAGGGCGGCATCCGAAAAAGCAAAGAACCTGACTATTGTCAGCGCCATTTGTGGAGCCGTCATATATACAATCTACGGAATCCTCATCGCCACCGGTTCATTATAGGGTATTTAAATACCGCCACTTAATTATGAATGCGTATTTTTACATCGACAAAAACAATGTCCAAAGAGGTCCGGTGGCAGGAGAACGGCTTCTTGAGTTCGGAGTAACCCCGGAAACGCCAGTGTGGTGTGAAGGTATGGCGGACTGGATGCCGGCCGAAACCGTAGATGAGCTAAAATCACTATTTCAGCAGCAGCCACCGCAATTCGGACAGCAACAATATGGGTACCAACAACCATACAACCAGAACAGGCAATATGGCTACAATCCACAACAACCTGTACCCGAGAAACCGGACAGCTGGCTGGCGTGGTCGATACTCTGCACCATAATGTGCTGTCTTCCATTGGGCGTTGTAGGCATTGTCTATGCCGCACAAGTCGATTCCCTTTGGAATCAGGGCAGGTTCGCCGAAGCTATGAAATCGGCAAAGAAAGCAAAAACCTTCACATTGATAGGAGTAATTTCTGCCGCCGTATTCTTGCTCATCTATTTCTTGTTTTGGTTTTTTGCAGTCGCGTTAGGCATAGGTGCTGCAAGTATGGCTGCCGAAGGCTACTATTATTGATTTTTGTGCGCATACATCAAAAATACAAATATGCAATCAATGCCGCAATCGCGCTACTGGCAGTTGCGGCATTGATTTTCTATTCCTACAACGTAGATACCACACAATCGGAATTGGCTCCGAAATGCCTGTTTCTGAAATTGACAGGATTCAAATGTCCCGGATGCGGCACTCAGCGCGCGTTGCACGCATTAGCGCATTTCGATATTGCCGGAGTTGCGCGCTACAATGTATTTCTTTTTTTCGCGCTGCCATATCTCGCCCTGCTCTTCTTCCTGCAATTTTTCGGCGGAAAAGAACTATTTCCAAGACTCACCCAGAAAATTTACAGCGCCAAAGCCATAATGGCAGTATTCTATCTGATAATGGCATATTGGATTACACGCAACATCTTTAATTTCTGACAATTATAAACATCCTCACAATTTCCAAAACAAATATTACTTCCTTATTCTTGCAAAAGAAATAAAATTATTAACTTTGCAATGTCTTTGAGGTGCGCAATGCGCATTTGGAATCAGGTGAAAATCCTGAGCAGTACTCGCTGCCGTAACTCCAAACAAATGCCTTCGTACAGTCACTGGACGTTTGCTCCGGGAAGGCTGTATCGACCAAAAGGGCGGAGAAGCCGGAATACGAATCAAAGATAGTTTTTATTAACAGTCCGCGAGATGCCCTGTTTCTGCAGGCTTCGGGCATAAAAACGTATTTGATGAATAAATTTTCGACATTTTGGATTACTGTCTTGTCCTGCGTGTTTTCGCCGTATGCCGCTGTTTTGCCGCTTCCTGATACAGGTATCGGTGAATTTGCCGATTCGGTCGTATCAATAAGCGAAGTTTCGGTTGTCGGGAAAAAAGAACGCGAGATAATCAAACCGCAATCTATCTCCGGAGCTGAGCTTGAACGGCTCAACAGCCTTTCCGTAGCCGATGCCTTACGCTATTTTTCCGGTGTGCAAATCAAGGATTATGGTGGCATAGGAGGCATAAAGACTGTAAATATCCGCTCAATGGGCACTAACCATGTCGGAGTGTTCTATAATGGCATGCAGCTCGGCAACGCACAAAACGGGCAGGTGGACTTGGGACGCTACTCATTGGACAACGTTGAAGAAATTTCTCTTTATAACGGACAAAAGAGCGACATTTTCCAATCGGCAAAGGATTTCAGCGCATCGAGCGCAATTTACATCACAACAAAACGTCCCCGCTTTAAAGGCGAAGAACGATATCACCTCACCGGGCAATTCCGCACAGGAAGTTTCGGATTGGTGAATCCGTCAATTCTTTGGGAGCATAAGCTCACCGACAGAGTGTATATTTCAGCAAATGCCGAATACACCAACGCCAACGGACGATATAAATTCCGCTACAAGAGACTGCAATTAGACGGAGCCGTGGCATACGACACCACTGCAGTGAGGCATAACGGAGACGTAGAAGCATTGCGTACAGAAGCTTCGTTATACGGTTTCGTCACAGACGGAAAATGGAACATAAACGGATATTTCTACACATCCGAACGCGGGATACCGGGGGCTATCGTCAATAATGTATTCCGCCACGGAGAACGTCAATGGGACAAAGCCGCGTTCGGACAAGGCGCATTCGAAAAGAAATTCTCGGATCTGTATGAGATGAAAATCTCCGGAAAATTTGCGTGGGATTATTCCAATTTTCTGCGCGACGACCCTAAGGAGCTTTATCTGAACAACCATTATTATCAGCAGGAAGTGTATCTGTCGGTAGCCAATCTTTTCAACATCAATGAATGGTGGAAAATTTCAGCCTCACTCGACGGCCAAATGAACAAGATGAACGCTGATTTGACAGATTTCGCATATCCTATCCGCTGGACGGAACTGGCATCGGTGGCGACTTCCTTTAACTTTGAAAAGATAAGCATACAGGCAAATCTGCTTGGGACATTCATACAAGAAAGCACCCGCTCCCGCAAAGCCTACACGGCATCTCCCAACCGGAAAGAGCTGTCGCCGGCCATTTTTTTCAGCTATCGTCCGTCGGCCGACAGCGGACTATCAATCAACGGTTTTTTCAAGCGCATTTTCCGTATGCCTACGTTCAACGACCTTTATTATACAGAGATAGGCAACGCCAGCCTGCGCCCGGAAAAAACATGGCAATACGACTTAGGCATCACATACGACAAGTCATTCAACCACACCTTCTTCGATGCCCTGTCGCTGAAAATAGACGGATACTACAATGAAGTCACTGACAAGATTGTCGCATATCCTACCGGGCAGCAATTCCGCTGGACCATGCTCAACCTCGGCAAAGTAAGGATTGGCGGTGCGGAAGCATCCGCCCGGATAGCCGCCCATATCCTCAAAGTGAACTTAGGATTGAATTTGCAATACACATACCAGAAAGCCTGCGATTATACAGACCGCGAGGATACGTTCTACGGCGACCAGATACCCTACACTCCGCTGCATAGCGGCTCGGTGTCGTTTTTCGGCGAATGGAAAGGCTGGGAATTGGGATACTGTTTCATCTACACAGGCGAACGGTATAACGAGCAGGAAAATATCCGCTACAACTACGAGCAACCGTGGTACACCCACGACATGTCGCTTTCCAAGGAGTTCCGGATAAAGGCGTGCGGATTCAAGATTACAGGAGAGCTTAACAATATCTTCAATCAGGCATATGAGGTGATTCACAACTACCCTATGCCGGGACGTAATTTCAAGGTGTCATTAAAAGTGATGTTATAAGGAAATGATGTTGAGAAATAAAATATTATATGTATTCGCCATCCTGATGGCCGCGCTTGCAGCCTGCCGCGAGGAAGAAGTGCTGATAGACATCGAGGAATCGGTAGTCACTACACCCGAATTTACCGACATCGACGGATTCTATCTGCTCAACGAAGGCAATATGGGCAACAACAAGTCAACACTCGACTATTTCGACTATGGCAAAGGCACATATTACAAAAACATCTATGCGGAACGGAATCCTACGGTCGTGAAAGAATTAGGCGACGTAGGCAACGACTTGCTCATCTATGGCAGCAAGCTCTATGCCGTGATTAATTGCTCCCACAAGGTAGAAGTTATGAACGCTTCCGACGCCACCCGCATCACGAAAATCGACATTCCTAATTGCCGCTATATTGTGGGCGATAAAGGCTATGTATATGTGAGCAGCTATGTGGCTCCGGTGCAAATAGATCCAACAGCACCGAAAGGCGCGGTTTTCAAGGTCGACACTCTGTCGATGGAAATAGTAGGGAGTGTGGAAGTCGGCTACCAGCCGGAAGAAATGACCGTCATAGGCAACCGCCTCTATGTGGCAAATTCCGGTGGCTACCGCGTTCCTGACTATGACAATACAATCTCGGTAATCGACTTGGATGAATTCCGGTTGTGCGATGTGATTGTCCTCGACAAATCGGCCAATTTCCACCGGCTTGACCATGACAGCTACGGGCGTTTGTGGTTAAGCTCACGTGGCGATTATTACGGCGACATAAATTCGGACTTATATATCATCGACCCCAAAGGTAAACAGATTATCAAGGATATGCAGATACCTGTCTCTGATATGTGGGTTGACGAGGACTATGCCTATATCATCAGCGCAGAATGGAGCTACGTCACAGGGAAAACCACCGTTTCTTATGCGAAAGTGGATATGCTGACAATGGAGGTGCTTGACCGTAATATCATAAAGGACGGAACTGACGGAAAAATAAAAATACCGTATGGCATTGCCGTCAACCCCATAACCAAGGATTTCTATGTCACGGATGCAAAATCGTATGTCGTTTCAGGTACTCTTTATTGCTTCGGAAGTGACGGTATGCTGAAATGGAAACAGACAGCAGGACAGATTCCTGCACATTTCGCCTTTAAAGGAATTTTGAAAAATAATAATGACAAATAAGATATGGATATGAGAAAATTTTACGCGCTTTTCTGTATGGCAGCCGGAGGGATGGCAATTGCAACTGCCATCACACCTGTACACAACAAGGTTTTTGAGTATGTTCCCGCACCGGGACAATTCATCAATATGCTGCCGGAATGGGAAGAAGGCGACGATGCCGCCGCAATGGCGGAAAAAGCGTATTATTATACGGCAGAAGACGGTGCCATGATTTCGCTCGGCGCATGGGGCGGATATATCACTGTAGGATTCGAGACTACAATCGTTAATGCAGATGGCAAACGCGACATATACATAGAGGGTAACGCTTTTGGTGCGGAAGGCGGCGTTTCCACCTTCGCTACTGGCGGTAGCAGCGAGCCGGGAGTGGTGATGGTGGCATACGATATTAATGATAACGGAATGCCTGACGATAACGAATGGTTCGAAATAGCCGGAAGCGAATACAGCAACTCTATTCATAATTATGAGATTACATACTACCGCCCGGCAACAGATGACGAAGACATACGTTGGACCGACGACCAAGGAAATTCGGGATATGTATTTAAAAATCAATTTCATATGCAATCATATTGGCCACAATGGTTGAACGATTGTGAAACCCTTACGTTCAAAGGCTCCCGCTTGCCTGATAATGGGAAAAATCAAGGCGATTCCGATAGCCCTTACTATGTACTCACTCCTTTCGATTGGGGGTATGCCGACAATTTGCCGAATATAGATGGCGATGAATACAATGACGGCGCAAAAATCGACATTGACTGGGCTGTAGATTCCAAGGGTAATTCTGTCAAACTTCCGGGAGTGGATTTCATAAGAATATATACAGGTGTCAATCAGGCAAACGGCTGGATTGGCGAGAACAGTACGGAAGTATGCCGCGTGATGAACGCGCATACAGTTGACGGACGCGATGGAGACGTTGACGAATCCCTAAAGATTGACCAGCAGGTACTTGCGGATTTTCTTGCCAAGTATCCAAACGGTAATGCTTCAGTCTCAGAAATCAGCAATGACAATGTAAGAATATGTGTTGACCGTTCAGGAATGGTACATTTCTCACTCAACCAACCCGCCGTTGTTCAGATTTTTGACCAAACAGGCCGTTTGTGCCATTTTTCGGAACAAGCAGAAGGCGAATGTTCTGTAAGTCTTGCCGGTTACCCTTCGGGCCTTTATATAGTGAAGGCCGGAAGTGCGGTGCAAAAAATATTGAAGAAATAACATAAAAACCGCTGCCATAGGGCGGCTGATATACGGACAGGTTCCGGAGCAATCCGGATGAAAAGGGAAACAGGTGCGAATCCTGTACAGTCCCGCTGCTGTAACTCCGTAGATTTGACCGATACAAAAGTCACTGGGCGGTATGCCCGGGAAGGCGTGTCGGTCGGGAGAAGTCAGAAGACCTGCCTGCCGTTTGTCCTTTTGGTGCTTACGATGGATAAGCCGGACAGAATTTGTATTCCTTTATGGGGTTAGTCTGTTTTTATTTCCATTGTAAGTTGCCAAATGTACGGAATGACTATTTGTTAACTTATTTAAAATAAAAACAGAGATGAAAAAATTAAAGTACTTTTTAGCTACGGCGTTGCTCTCCGCATTCGGAGCGAATGCCGATGTAGTGACAATCCAAGGCATTCCTGTGGAAGGAAAGCTTGCAGAGTCCGCCCGCAAATTGATGCGGGAAGGTGCAGCTTCCGATGCGGCACAAGAATTCAGTTTCTCCGATATAAAATTCTGGGTCGGAGAAGGCGCAAACGAAGCCGCCTTGGTGCTGCAGTGGAACGTTGACGGTGAAGAATCAGCTTTGGTTTGGGGATACCGTTTCGACGGGTCTGCCACAGGCTACCAGATGCTGGAAGATATTGTAAAGGCTGATGACCGATTGTATATGGTTGCCAGCAATGGGCCATTCGGAAAAGCCTTACAAGGCATAGGTTATGATGCTGACGGTGATGGCGACATTGCCTTGCTTAATAGCTCGGGCGAAGAGCGGCAGCTTGATGACACCGGAATATTGATTGCGAGTGGAACATTTACAGCAAAAGATGCTGATGACTTTTTCAAATGCGGGTTTACGACGTCTGGCTATTGGGCTTATTTTCTTGAAGAGTCAGGCACATTGCCTCCTACTCAATATGCAAAAACGGGAGCGAGTGGCCGCATATTGGAAAACGGAAGTGTGGACGGCTGGACGTTCAGCGACGGCTCTGCACAATGGAAACCTTTGCAGGCTGCCGAAGAGCCGGCACCAGCGATAGTGTATCCGGAAGAATATTCCAACGGATTCTTTATCATTAATGAAGATTGGTTCGGACACAGGAACGGCTCCGTAAACTGGGTGGCTGCCGACGGCACTGTTTATTACGACGTGGAAGCTGTTGCCAACGGTCTTGACACGTCTGCTTCGGAAACCGTGCTTGGAATCACAACCCAGTTCGGGCAGATTTATGGCGACAGTTTCTTTATTTCTTCGAAACAAGGTACCCGTTTTGTCGTGCTTGATGCCAAAACATTAGAGCAGAAAGCCTCTTTCGATGTAACCGGAGCTGGAGATGGCAGAGACATATGTGCTGTTTCAACCGACAAAGTGTATGTTGGAGGCTCTAATGGCATAATTATATACAATACGGCAGACGATACTTTCGGCAATCATATAGAAGGGCTTTCTGGCAATCAAATTGGTATGATTGTGAGGGTTGGTAAATATGTATTTGCTGTAGAACAAAAAGTTGGAATAAGGGTTGTCGATCCGGAACAGGATAAAGTTATTACAACTATTGAGAACAGCAGTGTACAAGGACTTACCGTCACGAAAGATGGATATATCTGGTGTACCTTGCCGTCTTCGAAAAGCCTGCTGCGTATAAATCCGATATCTTTAGAAACTGAAATTATTAGTATAGATACTCAGATTGTGAGTACATGGGGCGCTTACCGTCCTGATTATGTATGTTCAAGCTATGCGGAAAACGCCTTATTTGTAGCAGGTGGTTCAAGCTTTTCTCCAAAATCCATCAATAAATTCAATATTGATGACAAAGGTAACTTGACAAAAGACGAGACATTTAATTTTTCCATTCCTGAAGAATATTCAAGTATGTTCTTCTATGGCTCCCCGAGGGTAAACCCGACAACAGGCGACCTGATAATCACAGGGACAATGTCGTACAGCGGCCCGTTTGAATTGCTTTATATAAATCCGCAGACAGGGGAAATAAAGAAAATAACCGAACTGGCAAGCTCCGACGGCTCGACCCGTTATTGGTTTCCGTCTGTCCCAGTTATGTCGGACGATGCCGCTCCGGTAATCAATCTGGACGATGTTTCGTTTGACAGTGACGAAAGCCTTGTAATTCCTGTCACGGAGTTTGTAAGCGATGCAGACAATTTAGCCGTACTGTCGGTTATAGAAGCATCTGTCGACGACACAGACATAGCTTCCGTAACATACGATGGCTTAAAACTTACCGTAACGCCTCTTTCCTTAGGAAATACGACATTAAACCTGACCGTAAACTCAAACGGCAAAGTTGCTGAAAAAGCAGTGCCGGTAACTGTTTCAATGCCTGCTTCTGTGGAAAAGAAATATTCCGACAATATAAATGCATATGTCAAAGACAATGTGCTGCGAATCGAAGGGGCACAATGCGGTATCGCCGTAATATACGATATATCAGGTATGGTAGAGGCATCGTTTGATTTGTCAGAAAATACGATTTATAATCTTGACGGATTGCAACAAGGAGCGTATATCGTAAAAATAGAAACAGGAAATTCAATTATAACAAAGAAAATTGTGAAATAATGATGAGTTATATTGTTAGGTTGTAATTATCGAAACTATCGATAGACGGAAGAGGACCACCTGTGAAGGCAGTCCTCTTTTTCTTCGTCACCAAGTTGCCATCTGTACGGACATCAAGGCAATCACCTGTCTACAAATAACGTTCTATCTCTTTAAGAGAGACTACTGTAAGATCGGCCGCTTCGGGATTGGCGACAGAGCCTGTACGGTCAAAGAATATTGTTTGCCAACCGGCATTCTTCGCCCCCAATATGTCGGCATCGTAATTATCTCCTATCATAACCGTAGTAGACGCTTCCCCGCCAACGGCATCCAACGCATAATCAAACAATCGGCGGTCAGGTTTTGTCACGTTTATATCATCCGAAAGAATCAACCTGTCTATATACTTGTCAAGTTTGCCAGAACGCAATTTCCGGTATTGCAGGTTCTCGAATCCGTTGCTAAGCACATACACAGGCCCGCGCTTATGCAAATGCTCAAGAAGATGATGTGCTCCGTCGACCACCTTGTCGCAGAGAACTATCGTTTCAAGATAATCATTATTGAAACGCATCGGAATATCCTTATCTTTAATTTCTATCCCGCATTCATCAAAAGCCACACGGAAACGCTCCGAAATGAGAAATTCTTTCGGAATCTTGCCGTGATGATAAAGCGTCCATAATTCAGCATTATGCCGGAGATAGCATTCAATGAACCTTTCATACGGACATTGGCTGTCCAAACCATATTGCGCATACACCTTGCGCATCGCCACTTTGGAATTTGCCGTGAAATCCCAAATGGTATCGTCCAAATCTATGAAAACAGTCTTTATATTGTCAAAGCAAGCCATATTAGAAATCAAAAATCCTCCACCATTTATACGACACTTTATAATCATACACATCAAGCTCTTCCTTCCGCTTCAGATAGCGCACCACACGCACAGTGAGCGGAAGCACGACAATCTCGTATGCGGTTTTCATTCCTGCCTGAGTGCAAATCAATGCAACCAACGTCGTATTTGGCAACACTCCATAAAACGCTATCGGGAAAAACACCAAGGAATCCACAGTCTCGCCAAACAAAGTAGAAGCCACAGCCCTCAATGAGAAATTGCGCCCATGCTGCCCCAACTTCATTTTGCTCATCACGTAAGCGTTGACCATCGAGCCGCATATCATAGCGACGAAACTTGCCATCAAGATTCTTGCCGAACTGCCGAATGTCGCAACAAAAGCGTCCTGCCCCTGCCACGACACATCAGCTGGCAACGCTATGGCTATATGGATAAGAATCACAGAAAGCAAATTCATAAAAAATCCCAGCCAAATGGTCAGCCGCGCAAGACGGAATCCATAAACCTCTACAATACAATCATTGATGATATACGACATAGGGAACACAATCAGTCCACCCGTAGCCGTCATAAATCCCAAATCAACGATTTTAACCTCCAAAATATTGGCTAAAATCAAAAAGACACTGAAGCTTACTGCAAGCAGCAAAAAAGTAAAGCTGAATTTTCTATTCATCGTTTCTTGTTTTTTAAGTGGTTACCAAGCACACTATTCCGGCTGCAAAGTTACAAAATACAAGCGTCACCGGCAATCTTAACGCTGAATAAGTCCGCTGACATTAATTTCATACGATTTTATACCACCGATATTAAATGTTTTCCCTAAATTTGTAGACTAAAATGAACTATTTAATATTATCATAAATGGAAGTAATTGGCAAAATAATCCACGTGCTACCGCCGCAAAGCGGAACGTCACAAGCTGGAAACCAGTGGAAAAAACAAGAATATGTACTTGAGACAGAAGACGCATATCCTAAGAAAATATGCTTCGACTTCTTTGGAGACCGGGTAGACCAGTTCCCTCTGAAAATCAACGACCGAGTAAGGCTCAGCTTCGACATCGAAAGCCGTGAATACAACGGACGTTGGTACACAAACATACGCGGATGGAAAGCGGAACAAGTAGCAGACCAGACAATGCAGCAACCCTCACAGCCAGCACCTGCCTACCAGCAGCCGGCAGCGGCACCCGCCCCCGCCCCGACTCCGGATTTCTTAGAGTCTGACTCGTCAGACGATCTTCCGTTCTAAAAAACTTATATGGAAAATGTAAAGGCCGCTTCTCATTCCGGGAAACGGCCTTTATCAATTTGCCACAATATCCATTCAAACAAATCTATTATCATTATTTTCTGTATGCTTTAGGATTATTAGAACAGTCAAACCACCAATCACAAATATCATATTGATTTATTTTCTCATATAAATGAGGAATAGTATAATCCTCTTTGTCTTTAAGATATTTAATTTGTCTGACTACTTGCCTGACTGCCCGCTTAATCAGTCTATTATACCATTTATGTCCTGTCTTGTCTTTGACAATCGGTTTCTTTCTGCTCCTGCTCATAATTAAAATAATTAACCACAACTCCAAGCTAGCACTATTTTTGCTAATATGCTGTCTTTTAGCACAATAGTGCTTTTCAGCTTAGAGTTGATGGCATTAATAAATCAATTTACCTTCTTCGCAATTATATAAATCAACTATATCTTTTTAAAGGTAGATATTATTATCTTTGTGTTGCCAAACCTAAAAGAATGCATCCAGCAATTAGTACTCAATTTCACCACAGACGTGAAATTTCACACTAAAGCATTCTGTAATGTCGATTAAAACGTAGAGTTCAAAGTGTGGTACATGCGGAGGATATAAGCAATGAAAAGACTTTTACAGCTTTTGAGGTTGTTGAAGTTTGTGTTAGAAATTGCACAATTGCTATCTTAATTTGGCTTAGAGATGTCAAATTAGTATCTAATAACACTGTCTGTACAACATGAATTCAAAACTGATTTAATAAGTACTCTCATATCAAACTGCAGCACATAAAAAAGGAAGTGGAGGCGGACCTGCGTCTGTCTCCACTTCTCTTAGAAAG